>JAEUNX010000200.1 GCA_016791025.1 Zoogloeaceae bacterium
AGCCCCACCCGACTCCCCGGGCCGCCAAGTTTGGTCGCCCGGCGACAAATGGCTAGAATACGCGGCTCTCCTCGTAGTTCAATGGATAGAACGAGCGCCTCCTAAGCGCTAGATACAGGTTCGATTCCTGTCGAGGGGACCACCAGCATACATAGCCATACGCTAATAGACAAGCCAACCCCGTAATTTAGCGGGGTTTTTTGTTTATTCGACTCCACAAGGGTATGCTTGCGTCCAGTTAAAGCTGGGGGCACATGGGGGCATTTCAGGGGGGCCAAATCGCATATTCAGGCGAATTTCCTAATTTGTGCCCCCAAGATTGACGCCTTCAAGTATTGGCGCGGTTTTCAGGCCTCAATTCGATTTGGTTGCAATTGGGAATCGAACCTGTATCTAGCGTGGAACGATCCGTGAAACTCACCGATTTGGCCTGTAGAAAGGCTCAGCCGAGGGAGAAAAGCTACAGGATGGCAGCCGGCGGCGGCCTGTACCTGGAGGTGTTGCCGGCGGGCGGAAAGTATTGGCGTTGGAAATATCGCTTCCTGGACAAGGAGAAGCGCCTCGCCATTGGCGTCTATCCCCGGGTGAGCCTAAAGGACGCCGAGAAGAAGCGCGACGAGGCCCGCAAGCTCCTCGATGATGGGCGAGACCCTTCGGTCGAGCGCAAGGCCAAGAAGATCATGGCCCGCATCGCCCACGCCAACACCTTCGAGTCCGTGGCCCGTGAATGGCACGCAACCCGCTCCCATGACCTGGTGGCGGACTACGCCGAGAAGATACTTGCCAGCCTGGAAAAGGACGTTTTCCCTGCCCTGGGGTTCCGCCCCATTTCCGAAATCACGGCCCCCGAGGTGCTGGCGGTGCTGCGCAAGGTGGAGGCTCGCGGCGCGCTCGATACGCTGAAGCGCATCCGCCAACGGGTAAGTGATGTCTTCCTCTATGCCATCGCCACCAGCCGGGCCGCTTCCAATCCGGTGGCGGGCCTGCACAAGGCGGTCAAGGTGCACAAGGGCGAACACCGCCCTGCCCTGCAGGCCCGCGATCTGCGGGACTTCTTCATCCGCCTAGAGGTAGCTCCCATCAGTCGGCCGGTTAAGCTCGCCCTTCACCTGCTGGTCCTCACATTCCTACGTCCGGGCGAACTGCGGAGCGCCCGCTGGTGCGAGCTGGATCTCGACAAGGGCGAATGGCTGGTGCCTGGGGAGCGCGACCGCAGCCGGGGCATGACCGGCATGAAGATGGGTGAGGACCACGTCGTTCCCCTCTCCCGGCAGGTGGTGGCCATCTTCGAGGAACTGAAGGACTACAGCGGCGAGCGGGATCTGGTGTTCTTCAACCGCAACGACCACACCCGCCCCATGAGCGACGGCACCCTGAATTCCGCCCTGCGGGCCATGGGCTACGGCGCCAAGGAAGTGACCGGCCATGGCTTCCGCGCCACCGCCACCGGAAGCCTGTTGGAGCTGGGATGGCGCCCAGAGGTGATCGATCGTCAGCTCGCCCACCGGGAGCGGCGCGGCGCTGTGTTTGGAGCCTACAGCCACACCGCACAGTTTCTGCAAGAGCGCCGGAAGATGATGCAGGCCTGGGCCGACTACGTGGATGCCATCTGCACAGCGCAGAACGTAATTCCGATCCGAGCCGGCTGATGAGTTGGAAGCGGCATCCGCTGCCTTCAGGCCCGGTCCCGGACTGGCTTCCCGACTGGCGAGATCCAGAGCCATATTCGCCCCACGAGGACCGATTGATTTGGGCCTGGGAATTCCTCATGCGGAACCCGGAATACATCGCCGACTACGATGCCTTCATGGCAGTTCCTGGCTATTGGCCCGAGGGAGGCAAGACGCCTAAGTTTTCAGGTCGCTCGTTCGCTCCATGGGCAGGAATGGAGTATTACGCAGCCGATCCACCTGCTCTGCCCGGTGAAACCCTCGATGAGTACGAAAATCGATTGGAAGGACAAGAGTACAGCGTCACCAATTTGGAAAGCTGGCTGTGCAGGAAATGGGGGGTAGAGGTTCTGAATAGGCCCGGTGCCGAAATGATGGCGATCTGTCGTGATCCATCTATACCGCCCGTAATCACCAGCGAACAACATGTGGTTGTGCTCCATCACGATGGACGGCCCCAAGACATCTTGGAGCCGTTGGCGGAGATCCATTTGGCGATCTACGAGCGTAGGCAGCCAGACTTTCGGCATGTCATGGCCTTTTTCAAAGCCACCTACCATTCATCCCCGATGCGCGCCATCGTATCGATTCATCCCGCAGACCCCGAAACGAACGAGAAGATCCTTGTACCGGTTTGGTTTGACCCATTGGAGAACATTGACCGCCAGCTCACAGAAACGGGGGAGATGTTGCTCGAAGAGCGGGAAAGACATTCGAAATGGAATTATCCGGATGGCACGCAGGTAAAGTTGCGCCCCACCAAGAACGCCGGGGGCCCACAACTCAAAAGCCTGCCCACCGCCTTGAGGGTGTATGACGCCGTGTGGCGTGGGGCTGAACGCAAGGAGATCGAGAAACTCATTTTCGATACCAGCAAAGGCCCTTCAAGAGCCGAGAAGCAGCAAAAGGCCTATGACAGATCCCTCGATCTGGCCCGGCGCTTGGTGGCTGGGGGCTACCGCGATCTCCTGACCCGCGGCTGATTTCCGGCGAAAACTTACCCCTGCAAATTTTGGGGTTAGCGGCGTTTCAGCCGTTTGGCCATCCTTCGTTCCGTGGTGTGCATGCGCACACAAACAAACGGAGATGGCCCAATGTCCCAAACCACCCTCAACCCGGACGGCTTTGCCCAAGTGGGCGATCTCCAGGCCCTTGGGGTGCCCTTCAAGCCCTCCACAATTTGGGAGAAGGTGCGCAAGTCCGAATTTCCAGCGCCATACAAGCTCTCGCCCCGCTGCACCGCCTGGCGGATCGGCGACATCATCGAATGGCAGCGCGCCCAGGCCGGGAAGCAGCCCACTGACAACGCCAAGGGCCGCGAGCTAACCGCAGCGCGCCAGGCGAAGGCCGGGGAATAATGCTCGTGGCCTTGACACTATCCACCGCCCACCCCGATACTTTAGGCACGGAGCTAGTCACTCCAAGTCACAGGCGCTGCCCCGCGCGCGAAAGTCGTGGTTTTTTTGCGCCCATTCGTTTTGCATTGATGGGACGCAAGCGGTTTTCTCGCCGGCGGATCGGTTCCGCCGTGCCTCCTTTTTATGGCCGGGAGTGCGACGGATACAAGACCCGCAAGGGGACGAAGTCCGCCGTTCCTGTGACGGTGACTAGCTCCCGGCCGCCCGCAAACAACGGGCACTCGACTAGTCATCGATCACAGGAGATCCACCATGGCTGACACCGCCACTGGGCGCACCACTGCGCCGTACCAAAGCATCACCCGGCAAACCGCGTCCGAGATCAACCCTCTAATCAGCCCCCTCTGGACCGAGGACACCCTCGATGGCCTGGCCCGGATGGTTTTGACCCTGGGGTATCTACTGTCCGAGGTCGAAAATCCGGGTGAGTCTTCCGACCCCAGTTTCGGGAATCTGTATCTCCTGTTCGGCCCCATCGCA
>JAEUNX010000029.1 GCA_016791025.1 Zoogloeaceae bacterium
GCCCAGATTCCCCTCGGCATCGCCCTCGACCGCTACGGCCCCCGTCGGGTGGAAGCCGGCCTGTTGCTGCTGACCGCCCTGGGCTGCGCCCTGTTTGCCCTGGGAGACAGCCTCTCCGGCCTGGCCTCGGCCCGGGGGCTCATCGGCGTCGGGGTGTCCGCCTGCCTGATGGCGGGACTGAAGGGGTTCACCCTGTGGTTCCCCTGGGAACGCCAGGCCTCCATGACCGGCTACCTCATGGCCAGCGGCGCCCTCGGGGCCGTTACCGCCAGCGCCCCCCTGGAGGCCGCCCTCCCCTTTCTGGGCTGGCGTGGCGCGTTCTGGTGCGTCGCGGCCCTCGCCCTGGGCGTCGCCGCCCTGATCCATTGGGTCATGCCGGAACCCACCCAGCCGGCCCATCCCTCGGACCTGAGCCATACCCTGAAGGGCGTGGCCGAGGTGTTCGCCTCTTCGCGCTTCTGGCGCTACGCCGGCCAGGCGGCCTTTTTTACAGGGGGCTTCATGGCGGTACAGGGGCTCTGGGCGGTGCCCTGGCTGATGCAGGTCAATGGCTATTCCCGCGCCGAAGCCGCCAGCCACCTGGTGTGGCTCAACCTGGGCATGCTGTCCGGCCAGTTCTCCATCGGCCGCTTTGCCACCCGCCTGGCCAGCCTCGGCATGACCACCCCCCGGCTCATGGCGGGGGGGCTTGCCATCGTGCTGATCATCGAGGCCCTCATTCTTCTGCAAATCGGGCCCACCCGTGTGCTCTGGGCGGCCTTTGGCTACTTTGCCGCGACGGGTGCCCAGATCTACGGGGTGGTGACCCACCAATTTCCCCTCGCCCTGTCGGGGCGGGTGTCCACAGCGGTGAACTTGCTGGTCTTCGCGGGGGCCTTTGGCGTCCAGTGGGGTCTGGGCGGGCTCATCGATTCCCTCGGCGCCCAAGGAATGGCCACGTCCTCCGCCCTGGTGACCAGCTTCGCCCTGCTCCTCGCCCTCCAGACCGCCAGCCTGCTGACCACCGCCTTCGGCCGGCCACCCCGCTCGCCGTGACGACACCGGCATCCTCGGCTAAAGTCCCAGGGTGCCGCCCTCGGGCTCGAATCTCCTCCTTGGGCACCCTCTCCATTCAACCCTTTTCGAGCACGACCGGTGACGAAGATTCGGGTTTACGTTTCCTCCACCTACGAAGACTTGAAGGACTTCCGCGCCAAGGTCAATGAAGCCTTGCGGCGAGGCGGGTACGAGCTGGTGACCATGGAGGACTACCCGGCCTTCGACCAACGCCCCCTGGCCAAATGCCTGGCGGACGTCGCCTCCTGCCAAATCTATGTCGGCATCCTGGCCAAGCGCTACGGCCACGTTCCGACCGAGGACAACCCGGACAAGCGCTCCATCACCGAGCGGGAATACCAGCAGGCCACCCAGTCCCGTCTTCCCCGCCTTGTCTTCCAACTCGACCCCGAGACGCCCTGGACGGAGAAATTCGATGATCGACTGGCGCAGGGGAAGGGGCGGAACCGCGGCAAGAACATCGAGCGCTTTCGCGCCCACGTTGGAAAGGAGCACGGAAACCGATATTTTTCCGGCCCGGACGAGCTGGCCAGGCTTGTCCTCGAAGCGATCAGCGCATGGGAAAAGGAGCGCCCTGCAACGTTGCCCGCCGCCCCCTCCACTCCGCCGCCGAGCACCCCCAACTTCCGCTGGCCCCCGGCGGGGGATTTCGCCGTCCTCATCGCCGACAGGCGCGAGGGCTTTTCCGGGCGGGACTGGCTGTTTGCGGACGTGGGCGCCTGGGTGGCCGACTCCGCCTCCCGGGCGCTGCTGATCCGGGCCGACTACGGCGTGGGCAAATCCGCCTTCCTCGCCGAGCTGGTGGCACGCAACCCCGGGGGCGCGGTGGTGGCCTGGCACTTTTGCCAGCACGACACCCGCCAAACCCTGCGGGCCGGGGAATTCGTGCGCAACCTCGCCGGCCAGTTGCGGGGCGCCCTGCCCGGTTATCGGGAGGCGGTGGAGGCCCGCCCCGAGCTGCAGGAGCGCCTGGACAAGGCGCTGGAAGACCCCGGCAGCGCCTTCGAAGGCGCCCTGCTCAACCCCCTGGCCACCCTGCCCGCGCCCCCAGCGCCGCGCCTGATCCTCATCGACGCCCTGGACGAAGCCCTGGAGGTGGACGCGGACGAAGCGCGCCGGGTCGGCAACCTGGTGGCCCTCCTGGCCAACAAGGCCTCCCGCCTGCCCCCCTGGTTGCGCCTGGTGGTCACCGCCCGCAACAACCCGGAGGTCATCAGCCGCCTGCAGGGCGCCTTCACCCTGACCCAGATCGACGCCGAGGGCGCCCACAACCGGGATGACCTCTACGCCTACGCCCACCGCCACGCCCGCCAGGACCCCATCGCCACCCAGCTTGCAGCGGCAGGCAAGTCCGCCGATTGGCTCGCCAGCCTGCTGCAGGACCGGGCGGGCGGCAAGTTCCTCTACGTCGCCCGCGCCCTGCGGGACCTAAAGGAAAAGCGCCTCACCTTCACCCAGGCCGGAGAGCTCCCGCCTGGCATGGACGGCTTCTACCTCGACGCCTTCGAGCGCCGCTTCGACAAGGCCGGACGGGCCTACGACCCCTACCGCGCCCTGCTGGGCCTCCTCTGCGCCCTGCGGGAACCGGTCTCCGCCGGCCCCCTGGCCGAACTCCTGGGCTGCGAGGCGCGCCACATCCAGGCGGCCCACGCGCTATTGCCGGACTTCATCGTCAAGCGCCAGGGCGGCTACACCTTCGAACACTTCTCCATCGCCGAATGGCTAAGCCGGGAAAACGACGAGGGCTTTCCCCGCGCCGGCCCCTACGCCGTGGACCTCGCCAGCGCCGAAGGCTGCATCCACCACCGCGCCCTCCAGCGCATCCAGGACGGCAACGCCCACCAGTTCGACTACCTCGTCCGCCACCTCGCCCACCACCTGCCCGACGCCGCGGAGCGCCGCGAGGCCTTCACCACCCTGATGCAGGATTACCGCTGGCTGCACGAGCGCCTGCGGCTGGCCGGCGTGGATGCCCTGCTCGCCGATTGCCAACACCTGGGCAACGGGGATTTCCCCCGCCTCCTCGCCGCCTGTCTGCGCAACTCCGCCCATGTTCTGCGGCGGGATCCGGAGCAATTGGCGGCTCAGGTGCTGGGCCGGTTGAGCGAGCAGACTGCTGTACCCAACATCACTCCCCTGTGCGCCAGTGTTCGCAAGGCAGTCCGGCGAGCAGTCTCGTCGGGCGAGCTCGCGAGCACCCTGCTTCCCCGCACCGCCAGTTTGCGTCTCGACACCGCTCTGTCCGCTGTGCTCGAAGGCCACAACAGCCAGGTGACGGCCCTGGAGGTGCTGCCCGACGGACGGCTGGCCTCCGGGAGCCACGATGGGACGATCCGCCTGTGGGACCTCCGGGGCGGGGCCGAACCCCAGGTGCTCGAA
>JAEUNX010000031.1 GCA_016791025.1 Zoogloeaceae bacterium
GTCGAGACGCCGGAGGCCAATCTGGCCCAGGGGATGCGCCAACTCAACGGCGTGTATACCCAGCACGTGAATCGCACCCAAGGCAAATCGGGCCATGTCTTTCAGGGGCGCTACAAGGCGATTCTGGTGGAAAAGGACAGCTACCTGCTGGAGCTGGGGCGCTATGTGGTGCTCAACCCGGTGCGGGCGGGCATGGTCCCCGAGGCCGGGGCGTGGCCATGGAGCAGCTATCGCGCGATGGTTGGTGATGCGAGCCCGCCGGCCTGGCTGGAGACGGACTGGCTGCTCGGGCAGTTCTCTCCGCAACGCACGACGGCGATCGCTCAGTACATGGACTTCGTGCGCGCCGGGGTGGGTCAGCCGAGCCTGTGGGGCAAGCTAAAGAATCAGATCTTTTTGGGCGGCGACCAATTCATGGCGCAGATGCAGGCCCAGGTTGGCGGGGCGGACCGGCTCGCCGAGGTTCCGCGTGCTCAGCGACGAGCGCTGGCCAAGCCGCTGGACGTCTACGTTGCCCGCCATCCGGACCGCAATGCGGCGATGGCGGCGGCCTACCGGAGTGGGCAGTATTCAATGAAGGCGATCGCGGAGCACTTCGGCGTGCACTACGCGACGGTGAGTCGTGCCGTTGCGGCGCGGGAAGACGACTCGGGGAAATCGGAACTAACTCCTGGTGAGCCCTGAAGGGGCGATCCCCGCCGGGGCCGCAAACGCTGCCTTGTTCCAGGTTGAGGGGCATAATCCTTCAGCCCCCCAAGCCATCAGGTGCGTCATGCGACCCCACATCAGCCTCATCACCCTCGGCGTCGACGACCTTGACCGGTCCGTGGCGTTCTACCGCGACGGCTTGGGCCTGCCGACCCGGGGAATCGTGGGCACCGAATTTGAGATTGGTCGAGTAGCCTTCTTCGATCTGGAATCCGGACTGAAGCTGGCGCTCTGGCCCCGAACGAGTCTCGCCGCCGACACCGGGCTGCCGGTGCAGGCACTCAGCCCCACGAGCTTTTCCCTGGGCCACAACGTGGGCTCGCCGGCGGAAGTCGATGAGGTGATGGCCCAAGCGCAGCAGGCCGGAGCCAAGGTGGTCAAGCCAGCGCAAAAGGCCTTCTGGGGCGGCTACGCCGGGTATTTCCAGGATCCTGACGGTCACCTGTGGGAGGTCGCATTCAACCCCGACCTGGTGAGCGGGAACTAAGGCGGCTACAGGCGGCACGGCCCCTAATCGGCAACGGAATGCCAGGGCGGGCCCGATGGCCCGAACTCAGCGCAAATTGCCGGTATGCCCCAGAGAATAACGGCCCGGCTGGGGCCAGACGGTGAGGCCGTGGGGCTCAGCTCCGACGTTAATCGTGTTGATGGCGCCGGAGGTGGTGTCGATGCGATAGACCACATCATCGAAGCGGCCGGACAGCCACAGCCACTTGCCGTCGGCGCTGACGTTGCCCATGTCGGGGCTGCCGCCGCCGGGAATCGGCCATTGGGCGGTGATCTGGCGGCTGGCGAAATCGATGACCGTTACGCTGCCCTGGCCCCGTCGCGGTCCGTGAATCTTGTGGGAGCCGCGGTTGGCGACGTAGAGGCTCTTGCCGTCGCGGCTGGGATACAAGCCGTGGGGCGCCACGCCGGTGGGAATGAAGCCGATCTCCGCCAAGGCTTCGCCGTCGACGATGTGCACGCCATCGGCTTCCATGTCGGCGATGTAGAACGTCTTGCCGTCCGGCGAGATGCGAATGTCCTGGGGCATGCCCTTGGCGGAGGTGCAGATTTCCGTCGCCGCAGGCGCATCGAGCAGGGCCACCTCCTTGAAGCGTGTGGCGGGCATTTTCAGCTTGAGGTAGGCCAGCACCTGGCGATTGACCAGATCGATCTTGACCACGCTGCCCTCGAACTCGCAGGTGAAGATGGCGTAGCGCCCGTCAATGGAGAAATCGGCGTGGTTGATCCCGCCGCATTTGGGCGTCTCGATGGCATACTGCATTTCCAGGGTTTTGGGGTCGCGGAAATCGAGGCGGCGCCGCGCCTCGGCCACCACGACGGCTGACCGGCCGTCCGGCGTGAAATAGAGGTTGTAGGGGTCGTCCACCGGAATAGCCTCCCCCGGCTTGCCGGTGCGGGGGTCGATCGGCGTGAGGCTGCCGACGTTGCGGCGCTCGGCGTTGTTGGCCACCCACAGGGACTGCATGTCCCAGGAAGGCACGATGTGCTGCGGGGCGAGGCCCACCTTGAAGCGATCCACCACCTTGAG
>JAEUNX010000037.1 GCA_016791025.1 Zoogloeaceae bacterium
GTACGGGAACCCGCTTGGGGCCCGCTACCCAAATAAACTGCGCAACCTCTTGAAAGGACCCCAACATGCGCAATGCACTTCTAATTTCCACCTTGGCCGCGGCACTATTGGCCGCTTGTAGCAGCACCCCCACCGACGGAACCGGCGCCGCCGTGGAAGATCGTGGCACCAGCGGCTCCTCGGTTGCCCGGGTGGATGCCGGACAACCCTCCGGCAGTGGCATCGCGGCCCTGCGCGATCCGAAGAACATCCTCTCCAAGCGGGAGATTTTCTTCGATTTCGACAGTTACGTAATCCGTGAGGAGGCCAAGTCCCTGGTCGAAGCCCACGCCCGCTTCCTGGTTGGCAACCCCACCATGAAGATGCTCATCCAGGGTAACGCCGATGAGCGCGGCAGCCGGGAATACAACCTCGCCCTCGGCCAGAAGCGAGCCGACGCAGTCAAGAAGTCCCTCGTGCTGCTCGGTGCCAAGGAAGGCCAGATCGAATCGGTCAGCCTCGGCGAAGAAAAGCCTCGCTGCTCCGAGCGTGCCGACGACTGCTACGCTCAGAACCGGCGGGCTGACATGCTCTACTCCGGCGAGTTCTAAGCATGCGCCGGTATCTGCCCCTGGCGGTCCTCATGGCGGCGGCCCTGCCCGCCCAGGCCGGGCTTTTCGACGACTCGGAGGCCCGCAACCAGATCATCAACATGCGTAACGATTACAACGCCCGCTTCGACAAACTCGAGGCGAGCGCCCGTTCGCAGATCGAACTGGCCAACCAGATCGAGCAGTTGAAGGCGGAGATCGCCAAGCTGCGGGGGCAGATCGAAGTGCTCACTTATGAGTCCGACGCGACGCAGAAGCGGCAGAAAGACTTCTATGTCGATTTGGATAACCGCCTGCGCCGCATCGAGGCACCCCCGGTCGCCGCGTCCGACGCGGCTCCGGCCGATGGCTCTGCCCGCCCTGCCAACGCACCGGCGGACCCCGCCACCGAGGCCCGCGAGTACGAAGCAGCCCTGAATCAGTTCAAGGCCGCCAAGTACCGCGATGCCATCGGCGGCTTCGATGCATTCATCAAAGCCCATCCGGCCAGCAGCTTCCTTCCCAGCGCCAATTTCTGGGCCGGCAACGCGGCCCTGCAACTGAAGGAAGTCGTTTCCGCGACCCACTATTTCAAGCAGGTGGCCACCAGTTGGCCCGACGACCCCCGCGCCCCGGATGCGCTGCTGGGCCTGGCAACGTGTCAGCAGTCGATGGGCGACGAAAAGGCAATGCGCAAGACCCTAGACACCATCTTGCAGAAGTACCCAGGCAGCACCGCCGCCAAGACGGCCAAGCAGCGTCTGGGCAAAGGCTGAGTTCCCGATGCGGGCGCCATCGGCCCTGCGTCTTCGCCTGGCCGAGATTTTCCTCTCGGTTCAAGGCGAGTCGAGTCGGGTCGGGCTGCCGACCGTTTTTGTGCGGCTCACCGGCTGCCCCCTCCGATGCTCCTGGTGCGATACCGCCTACGCCTTCCATGGCGGCACCACGGTCACCCTGGGCGAGATTATCGAGCGCGTTGCGGAATATGACGTCCGCCACGTCTGCGTGACCGGCGGCGAACCCCTCGCCCAGGCGGGCTGCCAGCCCCTGCTAACCGCCCTGTGCGATGCCGGACATTCGGTCTCCCTCGAAACCAGCGGCGCCCTCGACATCTCGGAAGTCGATCCACGAGTAATCCGCATCGTGGATCTCAAAGCCCCCGGCTCCGGGGAAGTCGATAAGAACCTCTGGAGCAATGTGGACCACTTGCGCCCTGAGGATGAACTCAAGATCGTCCTCGCCGATGAGGCTGACTACGCCTGGGCCCGCCAGCGTCTTGACGATCACGGCTTGGCCAAGCGTTGCAGCGTCCTTCTCTCTCCTGTGCAGGGCCGGCTGGATCCCGCCGCCCTGGCCGAGTGGATCCTGCGCGACCGCCTCCCGGTCCGCTTTCAGCTCCAGCTTCACAAGGTCCTGTGGGGCAACGCCCCCGGCCGCTGATCGTCCTCCCTGAGGTCCCGCTCGCTCATGCATCCCCCAAACCCTGCAGTCGTCCTGCTTTCCGGCGGCCTCGATTCTGCCACCTGCCTCGCAATCGCCCGGGATTTGGGCCTGGACTGCTACGCCCTTTCCGTCGCCTATGGCCAGCGTCACGCCGCCGAGTTGGCCGCCGCCCAGAGCCTGGCCGTCAGGCTCGGCGCCCGTGAGCATCGGGTTGCCCGGGTCGATCTCGGGCAATTCGGCGGGTCCGCGCTCACCGACACCCAGATTGCCGTCCCCATCGACGGCCCTGGAACCGGCATCCCCGTCACCTACGTTCCCGCCCGCAATACGGTAATGCTCTCCATCGCCCTCGCCTGGGCCGAAGTACTCGGATCGCGGGACATTTTTGTCGGAGTCAATGCCGTCGACTACTCCGGCTACCCAGATTGCCGTCCCGAGTACATCCAGGCCTTCGAGACCCTGGCAAACCTCGCCACCAAGTCCGGCGTCGAGGGTCACCGCCTCACCATTCACGCCCCACTCATTCACCTGACCAAGGGTGAAATCATCCGCCGGGGCCTTGCGCTGGGGGTGGACTACTCCATAACCGTGTCCTGCTATCAAGCGGATCCAGACGGTCGGGCCTGCGGGACCTGCGATGCTTGCCGGCTTCGCCGCGCCGGGTTCGAGGCTGCCGGCGTTGCCGACCCGACACATTACCGCGTCTAAACCCACCCGCTCCGCGATCACATCGACCAGAACACGGGCGCCCACCGCCTTGACCCTAAAAGCCAGGATATATAAAATCTTGGGTTCAACTTCGGCGGGTCGTTAGCTCAGTTGGTAGAGCAGCGGACTTTTAATCCGTTGGTCGCAGGTTCGAATCCTGCACGACCTACCAGTCAAATTGACAGCTCAATCAAGCTGCTCGGGGGTATAGCTCAGTTGGTAGAGCAGCTGACTCTTAATCAGTAGGTCCAAGGTTCGAATCCTTGTGCCCCCACCAAAGAATTCAAGGGCTTGGCCGTCGGGTCAGGCCCTTTTCGCTTCCTGCCGTGACGCAAACGTGACAAGGTCAATCACGTCTCCGTCCGACCTTCTTTCGATGCGTGCGGCCGCGCTGCGTAGGTTGTCGGTGGCGAACTTGGCATATCGATCCACCATGGATCGACTCTTCCACCCACCCAGGTCCTTCAACTCATCGCAACTCGTGCCGGCCTGACGGTGCCAGGAGGCCCAGGTGTGCCGCAGATCGTGGAAGCGCAAATCCTCGATCCCGGCACGCTCGACCGCCTTCCTCCAGCCCTTGTTTGAGATCTGGTAGGCATAGGGCTGTCCCCGGTAAGTAAAGCAATACTGGGGATGCTTCCCGATCTGCTCGACCAGCACCCGAACCGCATCGGCATTCAACGGGACGCCTCGCGGCGTTCCATTCTTGGTTCGATCCAGCCACGCGGTCTTGCGCTGCAAATCCACGCGGCCCCATTCCAGCCCGGTGATCTCCTTGGCCCGGCATCCGGTCGCCAGTGCGAAACGCACCACGGCGGCTAGGTGATCGGGACAGGCTCTCACCAGCCGGTCCGCCTCTTCGAAGGTGAGCCATCGATCCCGCTCCACTTCACCCGGCAATAGGCGAATCTTCGGCACACTGTCGATCCACTGCCACTCATCCCGCGCCATCCGCAAGACCCCGCGAATCTGCGCCAAGTAACGGTTGATCGAGGCGGGCTTCTTGTTCCGCTTCATCTCCCCCTCGACCACCCGCCACACCACATCCCCGTTGATCTGGTTCAGCGTGAGGTGCCCGAGGTAAGGATCAAGCTTCACGAAGTTGCGCCGGACTTCTCCAATGCTGCGAAGCGTTGCCTTCACCGTGAGGTATCGAACCACAGCTTCTTGCCAAGAACGCTCGGGCTTGATCCCGAAGTGTGCCGCCCGGTAAGCCTCCAACTTGAGCTTGGCTAACAGGGCTTGGGCGTCCTCCCGGATTTCAGTCCCAGCGCTTTGGCGTATTCGCTCTCCGTTGGGGAGCGTTGCTGCAATCCACCAGAAGCGCGAATCCGGCCTCCGATAGACTCCTTCTGATTGGGCCATGGGGATTTCTCCTTTCCGGCCCGCCCTCGGCGCTTATAGTCTTCAAGCCACCCATCCAGGTCAAGCTTGTCAAAGACGCAGCGCCGCCCCAGCTTCAGGTAAGGCACGCCCAGTTCCATGAGAAGGGTCACCCCGATCCCCAGGTACTCGGCGGCCTGTTCCTTGGTCAGGCACCGCCTTGTCGGCAAGGGCAGGCCGATCTCCTCGTCATCAGCCGCCCCGGGTTTGCCTGCGGTACTCACGGACGCTCTCTTCGAACTCTTCGCGCAGGCGGTCTTCGTTGGGAATCTCCGCGCAGTTGTCCAAGGTATTGAAGCGGCGGCCCTTGATCCGCACCTGCTCTTCCACGAACTGTTCGAATTTCACGCCCTGGAGATGGGTGCGGGCGAAGTAGTGGGACTCCACCCGCTCGCCCAGCCGTCTCCACCCCTGCCAGAAGTCCCATTCCCGCTCCATGGCCATGAACGAGGTCAAGGCGCTGAAGCCTTGGCGGCACAGCCAATCGCCCTGGGGCGCTCGGGTGGTGGAAAAGCGCGGGGAGAGGGGGCCGCCATCGGTCTCCCAGTCGATGGAGGCGAGAGCCACCCACAGGGGGTGAATGGGCCAACGGGAACGGGTCTGGTCCTCGGGCTTGGGCAGGGTGAGCTTCAGCCACTCCGTGGTGGCGTAGCTCCATAGACCATTCAGGTGGGCCAGCACCGCATAGAGCTTGGAGACGCCCTTCTGATCCAG
>JAEUNX010000067.1 GCA_016791025.1 Zoogloeaceae bacterium
CCCGTCGCCTGGCCGATCAGGACGAGCTGGCGGTCTGGCCGCCGATCGCCGGGGGATGAGCCGGGCTCGTCGGCCCCCTGGGGGGCGGAAGGCTGGGTGTGCATGAGCTGCGGTGAAGGGGTCACCGTAAGTCAGCTTGAACGCGAGATCGGGGTCACTGCCGACGAGTTCGCCCGATCCCTCGCTCTGGCCCATTCCGCCTGGACGATGGAGGGGCCGGGGCGGTTTCGCCTCCAGGATGGCGAGATTACGTTGCGAATCGACGTTCGGGTGGCCCCGAGCCGTCGCCTCGGGCTATTCGAACTGCCCGTGCTGCAGGTCCGCTATCTCTTCGAGGGCGGCACCGCCGGGGAGCGGCGGGCTTTGCTCGCCCGGCTGGATCTCGCCATGCAGCGGGGAGGGGGCTGATTGGGCGGGCTGGGCGTAGCGTTCCTGGAGGCCCTCGACCGCTTATTCCGCCTGGATGCTCAGGTCGTCGAGATCATTGCCCTGTCCCTTCGCGTCAGTCTGACTGCAGTGATGCTCGGCACCCTGATGGGTCTGCCCCTGGGAGCGGCCATGGCTGTCGGGCGCTATCCGGGCAAGCAGGCGGCGGCGGTGGTGGTCAATGCCCTGATGGGCCTGCCCGCCGTTGTGGTGGGGGTGGTGGTATATCTCGCGCTTTCCCGCAGCGGTCCCCTTGGCGGCCTGGGCTTGCTTTACTCCCCGGCGGCCATGGTGGTGGCCCAGGTGGTTCTCGTGCTACCTCTCATGGCTGCCATTGCGCGCCAGGTGGTGGAAGACGCCTGGCGGGACTACGAGGAGGAACTGGCGGCGATGCGCTTCACGTGGGGAACCGCCGTGGTGACGCTGCTCCACGATTGCCGGCATTCGCTATTGGTGGCGGTTCTGGCGGGTGTCGGGCGGGCCATGAGCGAGGTGGGGGCGGTGATGATCGTTGGTGGAAACATCGATCATTCCACCCGGGTGATGACCACGGCCATCGCCCTGGAAACCAGCAAGGGTGACTTGCCCCTGGCGCTGGCGCTTGGCATGGTCCTCCTGGCGGTCATTCTGATGGTGAATGGGCTCGCCTATGGACTGCGGGTCTGGGCGCGGGGTCGATTCGAATGAGCGCGCTCTTTCCCCTGGAACTGGCGGCGGTGAGCTTTCGCCCCAACGGCCAGGAGGTGCTGCGCGGGGTCGATCTCTCTCTGGGCGGCGAGGGCATCACCGTCGTGCTGGGCCCCAATGGCGCCGGCAAGAGCGTGCTCCTGCGCATGCTGTGCGGGCTGCTCCAGCCGACCGGCGGGACCCTGCGTTGGGGTAGCGCCCCGGGTCCCGGGCGGGAGGTGGCCATGGTCTTCCAGCATCCCATGATGTTGCGCGATACGGTGCTGGCCAACGTGGGTCTCGGCCTCAAGGCCCACGGTGTCTCCCGGCAGGATCGTGTGGCCCGCGGCCATGCCATGCTGGCCCGCATCGGTCTGACCGACCGCGCCGGCCAGAGCGCGCGTCAGCTTTCCGGCGGCGAGCGCCAGCGCTTGGCCCTGGGACGAGCCTGGCTGACCCGCCCGCGTCTGCTCCTGTTGGATGAGCCGACGGCAAGCCTCGACCCGTCCGGGGTGGAAGCCGTGGAGCGAATCATCCGGGAGATACGAACCGATGGCACCAAGGTGGTCATGACCACCCACAATCTGGGTCAGGCCACCCGCCTAGCCGACGACGTGGTGTTCCTTGCGGACGGCGCGGTGCGGGAGCATGCGCCGGTGCAGCGCTTCTTTGCCCGGCCGGTCTCGCCCGAGGCGCGCCTTTTCATCAAGGGCGAACTACCCTGGCACGTGGGCTTCTGAACTTCTGCCGGGCAATGGACCTCAGTGGTCCCGAACCGCCCAATAGACTTCGCGCAGGAAAAGGCCCAGGGCAGCGATCATCGACAACATGGCGAGGATGAAGACCACCGCGACGACACGAGCCAGCTCGATCTGCATCAGGGCACCGATAAAAGCACTGGCCACCACCACGCAGACCAGTAGCGCCGCGAGGACAGCGCAAAAGATCGCGCGGTAAATGGTTTGGCCGCGCCGAGCCAGGCGCTGGATTTCCCGACGTCGTCCGCCCACCTCATCTGCCTCGGGCGGCGGAAGGCGTTCGAGGATGGTTCGGCGCCGGTCGACAATGCGGCCCAGCCGGGTGTTCATGGCACCAATCAGGGTGGCGATGGCGGTGAGCAGGAACACCGGGGCGACGGCGAGCTGAATGACGCGGGAGACGTCGGAAATATGGCTTTCCATGGTGCACAAATGGGGGGTCAGGGGGCGAGGGCGGCGGAAAGGACGCGCAGATTTTCCCGCATCATACCGAGGTAGGTGTCTGCCGGTGGCTGTTCCGCCAGGGCGTCGGAGTAGAGCGTGCCGCCGACCCGGGCGCCGGACTCCCGCCGAATGCGTTCCAGGAGGCGTGGGTCGCTGATGTTTTCGAGGAAGACGGCCGGTGCGCGGGTCTCCCGCACTTGGCGGATAAGGGATGCCACCCCGGCGGCGGTCGGTTCCGCGTTGCTGGAAAGACCGACCGGGGCGAGAAAGCGCACGCCGTAGGCCCGGGCGAAGTAGCCGAAGGCGTCGTGGCTCGTCACCACCAGGCGGCGATCCGGAGGCAGGGCACCCAGGGTCCGGCGGATTTCGCCATCGAGGGCCGTGAGTTCGGCGGCATAGTGCTGGGCGCGGGTCCGGTAGTCTGTCGCGCCTTCAGGGTCCGCCGCCGCAAGGGCGTCCGCCAGGGTGGCGACGTAGCGGATGGCGAGGCTCACGTCCTGCCAGGCGTGGGGGTCGGTTTCGTGGCCATGGTCATCACGGTCGCTGGCGGCATGGGTCATGGGGACAATGCCACGACTGGCCAGGATAACCGGACCGCGATACCCAGCCGAACGGGCCAGGCGCTCCATCCAGGGGTCGAAGCCCAGGCCATTGGCCAACACCAGGCCGGCCCCGCGCACCCGGCGGGCATCGGAGGGGCGGGGCTGATAGCCGTGGGCGTCCTCGCCTGGGCCGACCAGGACAGTCACGCGGATCCGCGCGCCGCCCACCTGCCGCACCAGGTCGCCCAGGATGCTAAAACTTGCCACCACCTCCAGGGGCCCAGCCAAGGCCGCCGAGGGGAGAATGACGAGGGCGCAGACTGCGATAAAGGTGCGCAGAAGGGAGGCCATGTCAGGATTCCAGGTGGCTGTGGCCAAAGAGGCGGCGGGGGAGCAGGCCTCCCGGGGCCAGGATCAATGCCGCGAAGTAGAAGAGACCGGCGACCAGAATGATCGCAGGTCCCGCCGGGACATCCGCGTGGAAGGAAATGAGCAGACCACAATAGCCGCTCGCGAAGGCCAGGGCGCTCGCCAGGCCAAGGTGGGGCCCAAGGCGTCGTACCCAGAGGCGTGCCGCCGCTGCGGGCAGGATCATGATGCCCACCGCCATGAGGGTGCCCAGGGCGTGGAAGCCGCTCACGAGATTCAGCACCACCAGCACCAGAAATCCATAATGGACCACCGGTGACCAGCGGCTTACGCCGCGCAGGTAGCCCCGGTCGAAGCACTCCACCACCAGGGGGCGCAGCACCACTGCCATCACCCCCAGGGTCAGGCTGGCGATGCCGGCGATGAGGAACAGGGAGCCGTCGTCCAGCGCCAGCACCGAGCCGAAGAGCACGTGGAGCAGATCGAGATTGCGCCCCTTGAGGGACACCAGCATTACGCCTGTGGCGAGGGAGAGGAGGTAGAAGGCCGCGAGGCTGGCGTCTTCCTTCAGGACCGAACTGCGGGCCACCAGGCCGGCCAGCAGGGCAACGAGCAGGCCGGCGAGGATGCCACCGATGGTCATCGCGCCCAGGGACAGGCCAAAGGCCAGGTACCCCAGGGCGGCCCCTGGCAGGATGGCGTGGGACATGGCATCCCCCATCAGGCTCATCCGGCGCAGAAGGAGGAAGACGCCGATGGGCGTCGCGCCGAGGGAGAGTGCCAGACAGCCGGCGAGCGCCCGTCGCATGAAGCCGAAGTCGACGAAGGGCTGGGCGGCGATGGCAAAGAGATCCAGGCTCATGACCGAGCCTCCGCCGGGTCCCGATGGCAGACCGGCGCATGGTCGTCAAAGGCCTCGGAGCGATGTCGGGCGGCACGAAGGTTCTCCCGCGTGAGCACCGCATCGGTGGCGCCAAATGCGATGGGCTCCCGGGCGACCAGGAGGCAGGCGGGGAAATGGCGCCGGACCTGCTCCAGATCGTGGAGGACCGCCACCACCGTACGGCCGTCGCAATGCCAGTCCACCACCAGGCGGAGCAGATCCTGGGTGGTGCGGCTGTCGATGGCGGAGAAGGGTTCATCCAGCAGCAGCACCGGGGCGTCCTGCAGCGAAAGCCGGGCAAAGCGGGCGCGCTGGAACTGACCACCGGATAGCGAGCCGATGGTGCGGCGCTCGAATCCTGCCAACCCGACCCGGGCTAGTGCCGCTCGGACCCGGTCAGCCTCGATGGACCCGATGGCGCCGAAGGCTCCGACTTCCCGCCACAGGCCGAGGGCCACCAGATCAAACACCGTGATCGGGAAATCCGTGTCGATTTCACTTTGCTGGGGCAGGTAAGCCACGGATGCAGGCCGACCGGGGAGGTGGACGGCCCCGCCCAGGGGCTGCAATTCCCCGGCCAGAGCCTTGAGCAGGGTCGATTTCCCGGCGCCATTGGGTCCGACGATGGCGAGGAGTTCGCCAGCGGGAATCGTCAGATTCAGATGGTGAATGGCGGGGTGTCGGTCATAGCCCAGGGTCAGATTTTCCAGGCGAATGGTGGGGGCCGGGCCCCGCGGCGCCGGCGCGGCCGATACGGCCGCCAGCGGGCGGCGGAAAATGTGCCGCCACCAGGGGGCAGGAGCGGTAGTCACCCGGGGCGTCGTCATGGTCAAGCCAAGGCCCAGAGAACAACCGCCCACAGGCCGCAGGTGAGCACCAGGGCCAGGGCCAGCCTGCGCGTGAGCCCGTGGGTGATCAGGGAGGTCCTCCCGTGTCCGGGCGGATGCCCGGCGGCACCCGCGCCGGCACCCGCGACGGACATGCCGCTGAGGCGGGCAGGACCAAATGCTGGCGGGAGCTTTTGGCGCGGGATATAGCGCGGAGGCGATTCGCTCGCCAGTTTGGCCGCGGATTGGTGCAATTCAGTTGCGTTCATTATCGCGGGCCAGGGGGGGTGGGTTCGGCGTGGACCGTCAGGAGACAACTCGGGCAGACCCCGTGGAGGATCAACTCTGCCCGGTCGAGCTGATAGCCACCGGGTAGGGCAATGGCAAAAGCCGGCTGAACTTGCTCCAGGCAGAAGACATTGCCACACCGGCTGCAATGGAAATGAGCGTGCTGGTGCGGAGCTTCCCTCACGATACCGTAGCGCCAGGCTCTGTCGGAGCCGGCCACTCGGTGGGCAATGCCCTTATCAACCAGCCAGTCGAGGGCGCGATAGAGGGTCACCCGGTCGTGGGGTACGTCGGCCTCGGAAAGATTCGCCGCGACTTCGTCGTGGGTGAGGGGGTGATCGCTGGCGTCCAGGGCGTCCACCACGGCGACCCGCGTGCGGGTGACCCGGCCGCCATGGTTGGCGATCAGGTCCGCGGCGGTGGGCGATTGGCTGGACATGGATTCAGGATCCTTCATAATGCAACATTGTAGCGTTAACTGTGCCTCACCGTGGCACCAGTTGCACGCCGCGCTGCAATAAGTCTCGGGTCTTGCTGCCGATAGAGCTCAGATGCTGCGCTGTCCCTGAAAACAAAAGTCCAACACCAACAAGGAACCCTGTTCATGACGTCCCCAAAAATCCTGCGCAAACTCATGTGTTCCCTCGCCTGTCTGGCGCTCAATCCGGCCTGGGCAGAGCGGCCGATGGCGGTGGATGACGCCGGGACCTTACCGTTGGGGGGGAGCAAGATCGAATTTGGTTGGGCTCGGGACGACGAGGCTCGCGGACTGGAGGGGGCCCTGGG
>JAEUNX010000105.1 GCA_016791025.1 Zoogloeaceae bacterium
ACCGCCGCGCCCTGCGCCCCCTCGGCGTGGAAGAACGCGCAGAACTCGACCATGGCGCGCGTCTCGTTCACCTGCCGAAGACCGGCACCAACGTGGTGTCCCTCATTCCCGTGTCGGGCGACTTCCTGGCCCAGACCCAGCCTCTGCCCGGCACGCCCTGGAGCATTTCGGTGTTTTCCCATCAGGACCCGGTGCGCGAACTCGCCACCAGCCGCGCCGCCTTGGCCGGTGCCGGCGCAGCGCTGCTCTTTATCCTTGGCGTGATGCTCAACCAGCGCCGCCGCCACCTCAAGGAGCGCCTGGCCGCCCGGGACGCCCTCCAGCGCGCCCATGACGAGCTGGAACGCAAGGTGAAGGAACGCACCCACGAACTCTCCGACACCAACACCCGCCTGCAGGCGGAAGTGGTCGAGCGGACCCGCGCCGAACGCACCCTGCGCGAAGCCCAGGACGAGCTGGTGCAGGCCGGCAAGCTCGCCGTGATCGGCCAGCTTTCCACCGGCGTGGCCCACGAACTGAATCAACCCCTGGCCGCCCTGCGGACGCTCTCCGACAACACCCGCAAATTCCTGGAGCGGGGCGACCAGGCCACCGCCACCGGCAATCTGGTCCGCATCGCCGAGTTGGTGGACCGCATGGGCCGGCTCACCAGTCAGCTGAAGTCCTTCGCCCGCAAGTCCAGTGGCGAGGCTCAGGCGGTGTCGCTCAACAAGGCGCTGGACAACGTGCAGTTCCTCCTCGAACAGCGCCTCAAGCGCGCCGGCGTCAACGTCAGGCTTGATCTGCAGCCGGATGATCTGCAAGCGTGGTGCGACGCCAACCGCCTGGAGCAGGTGCTGGTGAACCTCTGCGGCAACGCCCTGGACGCCATGGCCGGCCAGTCCGAGGTGGCGCTCGACATTTCCGCCCATCGCAGCGGCGGGCGCATCATCATCCAGGTGCGCGACTACGGCCCCGGCTTGAGCGAATCCGCCAAGACGCGCCTCTTCGAGCCCTTCTTCACCACCAAGGAAGCCGGCCTCGGCCTCGGTCTGGGGCTTGCCATTTCCGCCGGCATCGCCCGCGACTTCGGTGGCAGCCTCAGCGGCGCCAACCACCCCGAAGGCGGCGCCGTGTTCACCCTCGACATCCCCGCCGCCCCCGGAGGGCCGACGCCATGAGCGACACGCTACAAGTGCTTCTGATCGAAGACGACCCGGACGTGCGTCTGGGCTGCGAACAGGCCCTCAAGCTGGAGGACATCCCGGTCACCGGCGTGGATAACGCCGAGCGCGCGCGCCGCATCGTCGACCGCGACTTTGCCGGCGTGGTGGTGAGCGACATCCACCTCCCCGGCATGGACGGCATGGCGCTCCTCAAGGCCCTCCAGGCCGTGGACCCGGAACTTCCGGTGGTGCTCATCACCGGCCACGGCGATGTGTCGCTGGCGGTTCAGGCCATGAAGGATGGCGCCCACGACTTCATCGAAAAACCCTTCTCACCAGACTATCTGGTGGAAGTGGTACGCCGTGCGCTGGACAAGCGCCGCCTTACCCTGGAAGTGCGGCAACTGCGTGCCCAGCTTGCGAGCCGCGACCAGCTCGAGGCCAAGTTGGTCGGGCGATCCCCCGCCATTCACCGCCTGAGGCAACTGGTGGCAGACCTTGGCAACAGCGCCGCCGACATCCTGCTCTTCGGCGAGACCGGCACCGGCAAGGAACTCGTTGCCCGCTGCCTGCACGACGCCGGCCCGCGGCGCAAAGGCAACTTCGTTGCCATCAACTGCGGCGGATTGCCGGAAAACCTCTTCGACAGCGAAATCTTCGGCCACGAGGCCGGCGCCTACACCGGCGCCGGCAAACGCCGCATCGGCAAGATCGAGCACGCCAGTGGCGGCACCCTGTTCCTCGACGAAATCGAGTCCATGCCCGTCCCCATGCAGATCAAACTCCTGCGGGTGCTGCAGGAACGCTCCCTGGAACGCCTCGGCTCGAACACCTCGATCCCGGTGGATTGCCGCGTCATCGCCGCCACCAAGGCCGACCTCAAGGAACTCTCCGACCGCGACCGCTTCCGTGCGGACCTCTACTACCGCCTCAACGTCGTCACCCTGCCCCTGCCGCCGCTGCGGGAGCGGCGCGAAGACATCCCTCTGCTGCTGGAGCACTTCCTCCTCCAAGCTGCCGCCCGCCAGCAGCGCCCGGCGCCGACGCCCACCCCGGCGCAGATGAACCGCCTGATGGCCCACGACTGGCCCGGCAACGTGCGCGAGCTGCGCAACGTCGCCGACCGCCTGGTGCTCGGCATCGAAGCCGGCGCCCCGCCCTTCGCCACCCACAGCCCCACCGCCGTCCAATCCCTCACCGAAACCGTCGAAGCCTTCGAGCGTGCCCTCATCGCCGAGGCCCTGGCCCGCCACAACGGCAGCCTTGCCCGCGCCGCCGAAGCCCTCTCGGTGGCCAAGACGACCCTACACGACAAACTCAAGAAGTACCGCCTCGGTACCTTCGCTTAGTCATAGCCCCATTTGTCCTACTCCAGCGAGGCCGCGATTCCAGACTGCGCAGCGGTATTTCCTGACCACCCTGGGAATCGCGGGCGCCGAGGGGTTCCGCATCACAATGAGAATCTGCCCACCCTTGGCGAATCCGTGGAGAGCGCCTGTGGGTACCCCACACGGAATCCCTTGCCCACGCGAGTCGCGCGACCACATCATGGAATTCCTGCCATCGTTCCTGCGGAGTAACTATGCAGGGACCGGGCTAGTTTCGCGATCTCTCGCAGCCGGCTTTTGCTGCCCAAAGTCAACGCGCAACAGCCCCCACTCGGGAGGACTTCGCAGATTGGGCGAGGGCGGGGAACAACTTCGTCATTCGTCACCCCGACCTGGGCTTCCCCCTGCCCAGGGAAAGCCTCTGAGCCCTAATATCGCGGTGCATCGATCGTTAGAAGGAACATGAGATGGCCGACGAAGTTTTCGAAATCGCGGGAAGATTCTGCGGACCGCCCCGCTCGGGCAACGGCGGCTATGTGGCCGGGCGGATCGCCCGCCATATTTCCGGCAGCGCATCCATCCGGCTCAAGGCGCCCCCGCCGCTGTCCACGCCGTTGCGCATCGCAGTGGCCACCCAGGGGGTCAGCCTCTTTGCCGACGAGACCCTGATTGCTGAAGGGCGAAGTGCGCCACTGGAGCTTTCACCCCCGAAGCCGCCGAGCTTCGACTTCGCCCGGGCGGCTTCGCGCAGCTTTCTTGGATTCCGCTCCCATCCGTTTCCCGGGTGTTTCGTTTGCGGCCCGGCGCGGGCCGAACAGGACGGTCTGCGGATCTTTCCCGGAACCATGGACGGCGGCAAGACCCTGGCCGCGCCCTGGATTCCCGACGCAACCCTGGTCGCCGAGGACGGCGATGTCGCACCGGAATTTGTTTGGGCGGCGTTGGACTGCACCGGCGGGTTTGCGATTTTCCCTGCCCCGGCGGGCAGCGCTCTGGTGCTGGGCGAACTGAGCGCCCAGGTGCTGAGCCCCCTCAGGGCCGGCGAGCGCTGCGTCGTGCTTGGCTGGCCCCTGGGCGACGATGGCCGCAGACGCTTTGCGGGGTCAGCACTTTATGGTGCCGACCAGCGCCTGATCGCCTTCGCCCGGGCAGTCTGGATCCAGGTTCCACTGAGCGCCTGGGCCTGAGGCCCCCCTGTTCATCACGTAGCCTGAGGGCCTTCGATCGTGAATCACCTTGCTGCCAGCCCCGCCACTTGCGACGTCTGCCACAAACATTTTCCTGCCAGCCAGCTCGTCCCCGCGGGCCTGGTCCGGGACACGATTGCCAGTGAAATCCGCCATGACCTGCCGGACTGGGGACCGGCTCACCATATCTGCCGCCAGGACCTGGCGCATTACCGGGCGCGCTATGTCCATTCGCTGCTGGTTTCGGAGCGCGGCGAGCTGAGCGCCCTCGAACATGCGGTGGTGGAAAGCATCGAACATCAGGGCACCGTCACCGCCAATGTGGAGGAGGATATTCAGGAGGCCTGGACCCTGGGCGAGCGCTTGGCCGACCACATCGCCCGCTTTGGCGGAAGCTGGGCCTTCCTGATCTGCTTTTCGGTCTTCATCGCCGGCTGGATCGCGGCCAATTCTCTGGTGCTCTATTGGCGCCCGGTCGATCCGTATCCATTCATCCTGCTCAATCTCCTGCTGTCGTGTCTCGCAGCGATCCAGGCGCCGATCATCATGATGAGTCAGAATCGCCAGGAGGCGAAAGATCGCTTGCGCGCCCGCAACGACTATCAGGTCAATCTCAAGGCAGAGCTGGAGATTCGTCATCTCCACGAAAAAATCGACCACCTGCTCTCCCACCAGTGGGAGCGGCTGGTCGAGATCCAGGAAGTCCAGCTTGACCTCCTGGCTGAACTACGACGGGGTCGCTAACGTCGGCGGCGTTGGGCAGCAATCTGGCGAGAGAGGAGGACCATGGGCAGGAGCCCCACCACCACAATGGCCAGGGCTGCGGTCGAGGCTTCGGCCAGGCGCTCATCCGAGGCCAGGGTGTAGGCCTGGGTGGCCAGGGTATCGAAGTTGAACGGCCGCATCACCAGGGTCGCGGGCAGTTCCTTCATCACGTCGACGAACACCAGGAGCCCAGCGGTGAGCAGACTGCCACGCAGCATGGGCCCATGGACCCGGCGCAAGGTCTCCCAGCGTCCAGCACCGAGACTGCGGGCGGCGTCGTCCATGCTTGGCGTGATCTTGCCGAGTCCGGCCTCCACCGTCTGCAGGCCAACCGAAAGAAAGCGGGCGAGATACGCGTACACCAGCGCCGCCGCGCCACCGGTGAGGAGCAGCCCCGGATTGGTGCCGGTCAGCGTCTCCAGGGTCGCCGCCAACGCGTGATCCAGACGGGTGACGGGGATCAGCACCCCCACCGCGATGACCGACCCCGGCACCGCATAGCCCAGACCCACCATCCGGTTGAGGGTCCGGGGCAGCATCGAGCGATGCAGCCGCGCGGCATAGGCAAGGAGCAGGGCCAAAAACACGGCGATCAGGGCGGTCGCGCCGGCCAGGGAAAGGCTGTTCCAGGCCAGGGCGACGAATCGCGCTCCAAATTGTGCGTCCCCCTCAGTCAGGGCCATGCGCAGCAACAGCCCCCCAGGCAGCAGAAAGCCAAAGGTCAGCGGCACCACACACACCAGGCAAGCCCCCCAGCGCGCCCACGGACCGAGAACCCGCCGGGGGGCGCCGTGCTGCTGGCGAACGGTGTCATGAAAACGAGCCCGCCCCCGGCTGAGCCGTTCGAGAGCCAAAACGACCACGACAAAACTCAAGAGCGCGGCGGAGAGCTGGGCGGCCGCTTGGCGATCGCCGAGGGAGAACCACGCCCGATAAATTCCGGTGGTGAAAGTCTGAACGGCAAAATAGGACACCGTGCCGTAATCGGCCAGAGTCTCCATGAGCGCCAAGGCCATGCCGGCTACCAGGGCCGGCCGGGCGAGGGGGAGCGACAAGCGGGCAAACGCGGCCCAGGGCCCGAGCCCCAGGAGCCGGCCGGCTTCGATGATGCCAGGCGCCCGCTCCAGAAAGGCGGTCCGGGCGAGCATGTAAACATAGGGATAGAGCACGAAGGTGAACATCGCCACCGCGCCGCCCACGCTGCGCACATCAGGAAACCAGTAGTCCGATGCCCGCCAGGCAAAAGCCACCCGCAGGGCCGACTGGACCGGCCCCACGAATTGAAGAAAGTCGGTATAGACATAGGCCATGACGTAGGCCGGCACCGCGAGGGGTAGAACCAGCGCCCATTCGAATACCCGCCGACCGGGAAACTCGTACATGGCAGTGAGCCAAGCACTGGCGACCCCCACCACAGACACGCCAATGCCCACCCCCAGGCACAGGATCAGGGTGTTGGCCACATACTCGGGCAAGACCGTGGTGGCCAGGTGGCGCCAGGTGTCACTCCCCTCGCCCCCCAGGACGGCAAGGAACACGGCCAGCACGGGAACGGCCACCCAGCCCGCCACGGCGCAAGCGGCCAGCACCAGCCCCGACGGCCCTCGCCCCCAAACCCGCCCCACTTCACCACCCATACGGCCTGTCATTCCCTTCGCTCGCCTCGGACCGACGCGCTTGCACGCGATCTCCGGCCGGCCGCAAATTATAATGGATCGCATTCGCATTCCATCGACGCCCATGGCACAGCTCGAAATTTCCGCTCTCAGCCTCGCCTACGGCGAACACCCGGTCGTGAAAGGCCTCGATCTTCGTGTGGATTCCGGCCAGATTGGCTGCCTCCTTGGCCCATCTGGCTGCGGCAAGACCACCGTGCTGCGCTGCATTGCCGGATTCGAAGCAGTGCAGGCCGGGGAGATCCGTCTCGACGGGATGGTGATCTCCCGCCCGGGATGGGCCCAGGCGCCCGAGGCCCGCCGCATCGGCATGGTTTTCCAGGACTATGCCTTGTTCCCCCATCTCACCGTCACCGACAACGTGGCCTTCGGCCTCCGGGACCTCCCTGCCGGCGAGCAGGCCGCCCGAACCAAGGCCCTGCTCGGGACCGTCGGCCTGGCGAGCCAGGAACGCAAATACCCCCATGAACTTTCCGGCGGTCAGCAGCAGCGGGTCGCCCTGGCCCGAGCCCTCGCCCGCCAACCGGCGCTGCTGCTACTGGACGAGCCCTTCTCCAATCTGGACGTCGAATTGCGGGAGCGGCTGTCGTATGAGGTGCGGGACATCATCAAGGAAGCCGGCACCACCGCCATTCTCGTGACCCACGATCAGCACGAGGCCTTTGCCGTGGCCGACGAAGTGGGCATCATGGACGAGGGCGTCATCCAGCAGTGGGACAGCCCCTACAATCTCTACCATCGGCCGGCCAACCGCTTTGTCGCGGACTTCATCGGCCAAGGGGTCTTCTTGCCGGGCACCGTATTGAGCGATCACCAGGTGGAAGTCGAATTGGGCACATTGAACAGCATCGTCCCCGTGGCCTGCGGGCCCGGCTGCGCTGCCTGTGGCAAGACCTGCCGGGTGGATGTGCTTTTGCGGCCCGATGATGTCGTCCATGACGACCGTAGCACCCTGACCGCCGAGGTGACCCACAAGGCCTTTCGCGGCGCGGACATTCTTTACACCCTGCGCCTGGCCTCCGGGGCACGCATCCTCTCGCTGGTGCCCAGTCACCACAATCATGCCCTCGGCGAACGAATCGGCATCCGCCTGGACGTGGACCATGTGGTCACCTTCCCCCCGACCACGCCACCGGCGGCCCTTGTCTTGCCCGACGGGGCACGCGCCGTGCTGCCCCACTAGGCCCGGATGATCCCCTGGCTGCTGGACCCGCCCCATTTCCCTCCCCTCAGCGCGGCCATGCGGGAGCCGAACGGGCTGCTGGCTGCCGGCGGCGATCTGACCCCGGAGTGGCTCATAGAGGCCTATCGGCACGGCATCTTTCCCTGGTACAACGCCGGCGAGCCCATCCTGTGGTGGAGCCCCGACCCGCGGATGGTGCTCTACCCCGCCAAGGTTCGGATTAGCCGCAGCCTGCGTCGCCGTCTGCGGGGTAACGAATACGAAGTCCGCTGCGACAGCGCCTTTGCCGAGGTCGTCCAGGCCTGCGCGGCGCCACGGCGCCCTGGCGGCGGCACCTGGATCACCGAGGAAATGCGTCTCGCCTACCTCGCCATGCATGAACTGGGCTACGCCCACAGTGTCGAATGCTGGCAGGAAGGCGAACTGGTGGGCGGCCTCTACGGCATGGCGTTCGGCGCAGCCTTCTTCGGTGAGTCCATGTTCTGCCGGGCAACTGACGCCTCGAAGATTGCGTTGGCCCACCTGGCCCGCCATTTAGATCGGAAAGGATTTGCCGTGATTGATTGCCAAATGGAAACGGCCCATCTGGCCTCCCTGGGCGCGGAACGCATTCCCCGCACTGACTTCGTCGCCATGCTCAATGCCATCATCCCCCGGGGACCCGCGCCGGGCCGCTGGCCCCACGACGCGATGGCGGACATCCCCTGGACATGAGGCCATCGATCCATGCAAAAGGATTACCCCTTCGCCCTGATCCAGTTCTACGCCACGGCCCCCTACGCCTGTTCCTATCTGCCCAACCGCGAGGCGCGCTCCCAGGTCGCCACGCCCGGCCACCTCATCGACACCCCGATCTATTCCGAATTGGTCCGCAACGGCTTCCGCCGCAGCGGGGTCTTCACCTACCGCCCCCACTGTGACGCCTGCCGGGCCTGCATTCCGGTCCGCATTCCCTGCCAGGATTTCCGACCCACCCGCAGCCAGCGCCGCGCCTCGAATCATCACGAGTCGCTCCAGGTCACCGAATTGCCCCTGGTCTTCTTCGAGGAACACTATCAGCTTTATCAGCGCTACCAGGCCCGCCGCCATGCGGGGTGTGGCATGGACCAGGACAACCGGGAGCAATATGGCCAGTTCCTCCTCCAGGGCCACGTGGACAGTCGGTTGGTCGAATTTCGCGACGACCAGCTGCGCATGGTCTGCGTCATTGACCGTCTCACCGACGGGCTTTCGAGCGTTTATACCTTCTACGACCCCGATTACGCCGGCAGCCTGGGCACCTTCGGCGTGCTTTGGCAGATTGAAACCTGCCTACGCCTAGGCTTGCCCCACCTTTACCTGGGCTACTGGATCCGCGAAAGCCGCAAGATGGCCTACAAGGGTCGCTTTCGGCCTCTCGAAGGGCGGATCGAGGGCACTTGGCGCCTCCTCACCGACGACGACTTGACCGGTCCGGTGCCGCCGGCCGCCTGACCCCCACGCCTGCTGCGCCGCAAAATTTCGTCGGAGGCCCGGCGCCCCTCCGCTAAAATGTGCGGATGCTCTATGAAATCGCCCGCCCGCTGCTGTTCGCCCTCGATGCCGAGGCCGCCCATGTCGCCACGCTGAACGTTCTCCGCCTCGCTGGCCTCCTCCTCCCTCCGGCACAGCCCATTGCGGGAACGCCGGTCACCGTGATGGGACTGACCTTGCCGAATCGGGTCGGCTTGGCTGCAGGGCTGGACAAGAATGGGGAAGCCATCGACGGCCTTGCCCGCCTCGGATTCGGGTTCCTAGAAATTGGCACGATCACGCCCCGCCCTCAGCCGGGCAACCCCAAGCCCCGGCTTTTCCGTCTGCCCCAGGCCCAGGCCATCATCAATCGCATGGGCTTCAACAATGAGGGCGTCGAGGCCCTCATCGCCCACGTGAAGGCAGCCAGGTACCGCGGCATTCTGGGCATCAATATTGGCAAGAACTTCGATACGCCCATCGAGCGGGCGGCGGACGACTATCTCATCGGCCTGGAGAAGGTCTATCCCCACGCCAGCTACGTGACGGTGAATATCTCGTCCCCCAACACCAAGAACCTGCGCCAGCTACAGGGCGAATCCGAACTCGACGCCCTCCTCGGAGCCCTCAAAGCGGCCCAAGGGCGCCTGGCCGACCACCATGGGCGCTATGTGCCTCTGGCCCTCAAGATTGCTCCGGATCTGGATGCGCCGCAGATCACTCAGATCGCCGATGCCCTGCGCCGTCACCAGATCGACGGCGTGATTGCCACCAACACCACCCTGGCCCGGGACGCAGTCAGCCAACTGCCCCATGGCAACGAGGCCGGGGGCCTTTCAGGGGCACCGGTGTTCGAGGCCTCCAGCCGCGTGATTCGCGCCCTTGCCACGGCGCTCCAGGGCGAAATTCCGATCATTGGCGCCGGTGGGATCCTCTCCGGCGACCAGGCCCGCGCCAAGCTGGAAGCCGGCGCGCAACTGGTGCAACTCTATTCGGGCCTCATTTACCGCGGCCCCGGACTGGTCAGGGAGTGCGTGGCCGCCACCCAAGCGGCTCGGCCCTGAATTCCCCGCAGGCGACGCCCTGATGCGACGCGTGCGGGCCGTCGGCCAGCCGTCACCATTCGACCTTTTCGACTGCGCCTAGGGACCGGCCGAGAAAGCGCTCACCGATGGTCTGGAAGCGCAGGGGAATGTCAGTGACGACGTATTCATAGCTGGGCAGCACATCGCCGCCGCGGGCAAGACCCAGTTCATTCAAACGGACGGCGGCCTGCTCGGCGGTGGTGATGGCCGAATCCACCAGGACGATCTCCGGCCCAGCCACCTCCTGCAGTAGCGGCTTGAGAAGGGGATAGTGGGTGCAGCCGAGCACCAGGCTATCCACCTGTTCGGCCAGCACCGGCCGGAGGTATTCCTGGGCGGTAAGGCGAGTCACCGGATGATCCAGCCAACCCTCTTCCACCAGGGGCACGAAGAGCGGACAAGCCTGGGAATAAACCCGCACCGCGGGATCGAGGGCGTGCATCCGCCGGGCGTAGGCGTTGGAATTAACCGTGGTGGGCGTGCCGATGACGCCAATGGCTCCGGCCCCGGACTGCGCCACGGCGGCCCGGGCACCGGCGTCGATGACATCGAGCACCGGAATCGACCCCGCTCGGCCCTTGACGACGCCGGAGGCCACCGCCGCCATGGTGTTGCAGGCGATGATGAGCATCTTGACCCCCCGGCCAAGGAGGTAGTCGGTGATCTGGCCAGTGAAATGCTCGATGGTGGTGACGGACTTGATGCCGTAGGGCACCCGGGCGGTATCGCCAAAATAGAGGATGCTCTCCAGGGGCAGCCTTTCCATCAGCGCCCGCACGACTGTGAGCCCCCCGACCCCGGAATCGAACACACCGATGGGCAGATCTTGTTGGGCAGACATGGGCGGGGCACACAAATGGGGAAGGCGGGATTCTATCAGCCCGGCTGGCCCCCGATCCGACGGGAAGATTTCGTTACCAACGCCCCGGTCCGGCCCTTTGATTTTCGGTGAAGGGCCATACGGTCATGCGCGCAGGCGGAGCCCTGGCATGGCGGGATGGGTCCCCAGGGCTGGATTATTCACCCCCGACGTGGCGGGCCAGCGCCCAGGCCACATGCTCCCGCACCAGCTCGTCGGGGTCGTCGGCCCGGGACCCCAGGGCCGCCAGCACGGCCGGGGAGGTGGGGGCATTGCCCAGGGCCACGGCGATATTGCGCAGCCAGCGGCGGTGACCGATGCGACGGATGGGGCTCCCGGCCAGCCGCTCATCAAACTCCGAAGCGGTCCATGCGAACAGCTCGACCAGGCGAGCCTGATCGAGACCCTGGCGGGGGGCGAAATCCGCTTCGGGTGCCGGGGTCGCCCAGCGGTTCCAAGGGCAGCAGAGCTGGCAGTCGTCGCAGCCGTAGATCCGGTTTCCCATAAGGGGGCGCAGGGTCACGGGGATCGGGCCGTGCAGCTCGATGGTGAGGTAGGAAATGCAGCGCCGGGCATCCACCTGGTAGGGCGCGACGATGGC
>JAEUNX010000140.1 GCA_016791025.1 Zoogloeaceae bacterium
CCGGCCACGCTTTGCGGGGTTTGGTTTGATGGTCATGGCGTCGTGGATCGCGCCGCTATCCTGACCGGGGACTGGCACCGCAAGTGTCGCAGCGCCGGGGAGTGCCGTTTCAGGTGCCGGATTGTGCTGCCGGGGAGTCTCCTCGACAGGAATCGAACCTGTATCTAGCGCTTAGGAGGCGCTCGTTCTATCCATTGAACTACGAGGAGAGCCGCGCATTCTAGCGTTTTGTGCCCGGGTAACCAAACTTGGCCGCCTTGGGGGTCGGGAGGGGCGGGCCCTTTGGGTTAATATCCACCCCTTCGGCAATTCCAATGAATGTGGAGTAAGGGGTCATGGGACGGATGGTCAACTGCATCAAGCTGGGTCGTGAGGCGGAAGGGCTGGATCTGCCGCCGATTCCGGGGGACCTGGGAAAGCGGATTTTCGAGAACGTGTCCAAGGAGGCCTGGCAACAGTGGGTCAAGTACCAGACCATGTTGATTAACGAGAACCGCTTGAATCTGATGGACGCCCGGGCGCGCAAATACCTGGCCGAGCAGTTGGAAAAGCATTTCTTCGGGGGTGGGGCCGACCAGGTTTCGGGCTACGTGCCGCCGTCCGACTGAGGGGGCTTCTGCCCCGCGTAAAAAAGGACGCCTTGGCGTCCTTTTTCTTTGGCTCGGGTGGTGACGGTTCTAGCCCCGGGCCACTTCCTTTTCGATCTCTTCGACCCCGATGTGGCGGACATCGCGCCCCTTGGCCATGTAGATTACGTACTCGGCGATGTTCTTGGAATGATCGCCGATCCGTTCGATGGCCTTGGCGATGAAGAGGATCTCGATGCTGTGGGAGATGGTCCGGGGGTCCTCCATCATGTAGGTGATGAGTTGGCGCATGATGGACTTGAAGGCGCTATCCACGTCGGAATCCTGCCGCACCACCTGGGCGGCGGCATTGACGTCGAGGCGGGCAAAGGCGTCCAGGGATTTTCGGAGCATCTCCAGCGCCAGGGTGGCGGCATGCTTGAGCTCCACATGGGGGGCGAGCCCGGCGTCGGCGCTGTGGAAGCGCACCGCCATCTTGGCGATCTTCTTGCCCTCGTCGCCGGCCCGCTCCAGGTCGGTGATGGTTTTGATTACGGTCATGATCATCCGCAGGTCGGAGGCCGCGGGCTGACGCTTGGCGATGATGTGGGAGCAGGATTCGTCGAGCTCCACCTCCATCAGGTTTACCCGGTGGTCGTCGTCGATGATTTGGTCGAGGTAGGCCAGATCGCCGCTCTGGAAGCCTTCCATCGCCTTGAAGATCTGCATCTCGACCATGCCACCCATCTGAAGCACTCGGGTACGGATGTGCTCCAGATCGGCGTCGAATTGCTTGGAGGTGTGTTCACTCATGATGATGTCCTTGCCATGACTGCTCAGGCTAGCAGCGCAATGTGACAGTTCGGTTAAGTTGGGGATCTCGTGATGGTCATGACCCCGTCGGGCCTGGCGAGCAGCAGCACGTCAGCGCCCCGTTGGGCAAATAGGCCATTGGTGACCACGCCGGGGATCTGGTTGATGGTGCATTCCAGATCGCAGGGATCGGTGATGGACAGCCCGGCGACGTCGATGATGCAGTGGCCGTTGTCGGTGATGAAACCGTCCCGCAATCGGGGCAGGCCGCCCAGGGCGGTGAGTCGCGCCATGACGTAGCGGCGCGCCATGGGGATGACTTCCACCGGCAGCGGGAAGCCACCGAGAACTGAAACTCGCTTGCTGTCGTCGCAGATGCACACGAAGACGTCGGCAACGGCAGCGACGATCTTCTCCCGCGTCAGGGCGCCGCCACCACCCTTGATCATGGACATACCCCCATCGATCTCGTCGGCACCATCGACATACACCGGCAAGCGGTCCACGTCATTAAGCTCAAGGAGCGGAATGCCATGGGCCGCGAGGCGCTGTGCGCTCGCTTCGGAGCTTGCCACCGCGCCTGCAATGCGATCCTTGCGGGCGGCGAGGCCGTCGATGAAGTGATTGGCGGTGGAGCCGGTGCCGACGCCAACCACGATGCCGTCGGCGACATATGCCAGGGCGGCGAGGGCCGCTGCGCGCTTCAATTCATCCTGCGTCATGACACGATTCCTGCTGGGCCCGGGCGTCACACAAGGCCGTCGAAGAGTTGAACCTGAACCAAATCGCCAGCCGCCACGTCGCCCCGGGTCTCCTCCAGCACGATGAAGCAGTTGGCGTCGGACATGGAGCGGAGGATGCCAGAACCCTGGGCGCCGGCGACCTCCACCGCCCAGCCGTCGGCCTGGGGGGTGAGGCGGCCGCGGAGAAATTCCCGTCGTCCCGGAATCTTGCGCAACCTGCCAAGACTGCGCGCGGGCAGCAGGGGGCGGGCTGGCAGCGGCGAGACGCCCATCAGGTGGAGCAGGGCGTCCTGGACGAACTGGTAGAAAGTGACCAGGACCGCCACCGGGTTGCCCGGTAACCCGAAGAGCCAGGCCGAACCGACCCGGCCGAAGGCCATGGGCCGGCCCGGCTTGATCTCGATCTTCCAGAAGGCAACTTCCCCGAGGCGGCCCATCACGTCCTTGATGTAATCCGCCTCGCCCACCGAAACCCCGCCCGAGGTGAGGATCACGTCCGCCTGTTCCGACGCCTGCCGCAGGGCGGCTTCGAGGGTCCCAGGTTCGTCGGGCACCACCCCCATGTCGAGGAGTTCGCAGCCCAGGCGGGTCAGGGCGCCAAAAAGGGTGTAGCGATTGCTGTCGTAGATCTGGCCCGGGGCCAGCGCCTGGCCGATGGAGGCGAGTTCGTCTCCGGTCGAGAAAAACGCGACACGGAGGCGGCGGCGCACCGCGACTTCGCCAACGCCAAGGGACGCCAGGAGGCCGATTTCGGCTGGTCCGAGGGCTTTCCCCGCCGCCAGGGCCACGCCGCCGGCAGCCAGGTCTTCGCCGGCGCGGCGCAGATTTTGGCCCCGACGCTGGCCGGCGGGTACGCGAACCTCGTCGCCGTGACGCTCCACCACTTCCTGAATGACGACGCAATCGGCGTCCCGGGGCATCACCGCACCAGTCATCACCCGCACGGCCTGGCCGACTCCAACGAGGCCGGAAAAGGGTTGGCCGGCCATTGCTGTGCCGACCACGGCCAGTGTCGTGCTGCCGGATGGTGCGAGGTCGCCGAAGCGGACGGCGTAACCGTCCATGGCGGAGTTGTCGTGGGCAGGCACATCACAGGGGGCGACGACCTCCCGGGCCAGCACTCGCCCCAGGGCGGCGCGCAGATGGACACACTCCCAACCGGTCACCGGTGCAAGGGCGCCCAGGATTGCTTGGCGGGCGGCATCGACCGAGAGTGCAGGGCGGGAGGGGGAGGGCGAATTCATGATGAGAAGGGACCCGATACCTTGGAGATTCCGGTGGGCCGCCACCATCGCGGTGGGGCGTAGCGAATTAGTACCAGAAATTCCCCCCCAACGCACCGTGGCGCAAGGGTTTTCGCTTTCCCTCCCTCATTGACAAAGCGCGTTCTGGGCGTATTCTTCGAGTTACAAACTCTCGTATTCAGGCATCGGCCAGAATGCAGTGAGGAGGCGAGATAGCCGGGTAAAGTGATTTGACAGGGGGTGGGCAAGCATCCGTCCCCAGGCCCACCAGAGGCCCGCGAACCCGACCTGCAATCACCAAGGAGATCGGTCGATGTTGAAGTCACTTCACATTGACCCCATGAAATGTACCGGCTGTCTCCAGTGCGAGATGGCCTGTTCCTATGAGCACCATGGGGTCATCAATCCTTCGAAGTCCCGCATCAAGGTATTCAGTTTCGAGCACGAGGGGCGAAAGGTGCCTTACACCTGCACTCAGTGTTCCGACGCGTGGTGCATGCACGCCTGTCCGGTTGAGGCCATCACCCTAGACGCCGCCACCGGTGCCAAGGTGGTTTCCGAGTCGGTCTGCGTGGGGTGCAAGGTGTGCACCATTGCTTGCCCGTTTGGCACCATCAACTACGTATCGGACAGCGGCAAGGTCCAGAAATGCGACCTCTGCGGCGACAACCCGGCTTGTGCGACCGCCTGTCCCACCGGCGCCATTACCTACGTGGATGCCGACTGGACCGGGTTGGACAAGATGCGCCAGTGGGCGGCCAAGGCCAACACGGCCGTCGCGGCGGATTGAGGAGGCGACCATGGGATGGAATCGTAAAGTCCTGCGGGTGAACCTCACCACAGGCAGTTGTACCGTCGAGCCCCTCAATATGGAGTGGGCGGACAAATACCTCGGCTCCCGGGGCCTGGCCACCAAATATTTCGTCGAAGAAGTGGATCCGAAGGTCGATCCCTTGTCGCCGGAAAACAAGATGATCATGACCACCGGCCCCCTGACCGGAACCATGGCTTCCACCGGCGGGCGCTACTCGGTGGTGACCAAGGGGCCGCTGACCGGCGCCATTGCTTGTTCGAATTCCGGAGGGTTCTTCGGCGCCGAACTCAAGTTCGCGGGTTGGGACCAGATCATTTTCGAGGGCAAGTCGCCCAAGCCGGTCTATCTCTACCTGGAGAACGACAAGGCTGAGTTGCGCGATGCGGGTCATTTGTGGGGCAAGACTTGCTGGGAAACCGAGGAGACCATCAAGCACGAACTCCACGATCCCCAGGTCCGGGTGTCGTCGATCGGGCGCGCCGGGGAAAACCTCGTGCGCTTTGCCTGCATCGTCAATGACCTTCACCGTGCGGCCGGGCGATCGGGGGTCGGCGCGGTGATGGGCTCCAAGAACCTCAAGGCCGTCGCCCTGCGCGGCACCAAAGGGGTGTCCGGGATCAAGGATTTCAAGGAGTTCATGAAGGTCACCGCCGAGAAGAAGAAGGTGTTGGCCGACAACGCTGTGACCGGTCAGGGGCTGCCCAAGTATGGCACCCAGGTGTTGATGAACGTCATCAATGAGATCGGTGCCTTGCCTACCCGCAATCACCGTGATGTGCAATTCGACGAGGCCTCCAAGATTTCCGCGGAAGCCATGCACGAAAAAAGGCCGACAGACGGTAAAGCCCATCTCGTCACCAATGCCGCCTGCTTCGGATGCACCATTGCCTGCGGCCGGATTTCGGAAATCGACAAGGGGCACTTCACGGTCCAGAACAACCCCAAGTATTGGGGGGCGTCCGGCGGGCTCGAGTATGAAGCTGCCTGGGCCCTGGGGGCCGCCAATGGCGTGGGGGATCTGGAAGCCCTCCAGTACGCCAACCTCCTCTGTAACGAGGACGGGATGGATCCGATCTCCTTCGGTGCGACGGTTGGCGCCGTGATGGAACTCTACGATCTCGGCATCCTCACCGCGGAGGCGATCGGGGTCGATTCGCCCTTCGGCTCTGCCGCGGCTCTGGCCCGAATGGCGGAAATGACCGCCCGGGGTGAAGGCTTCGGCAAGGAACTCGGCGAAGGTTCCGCCCGTTTGTGCGCCAAGTACGGGCGGCCGGACCTCTCCATGAGTGTCAAGGGTCAGGAGTTCCCGGCCTACGATTCCCGGGGGATCCAGGGCATGGGCCTCACCTATGCCACTTCCAACCGGGGGGCCTGCCACCTGCGTTCCTACACCGTGGCATCGGAAGTATTGGGGATCCCGGTCAAGACCGACCCCCTCACCACCGAGGGCAAGCCCGAGTTGGTGAAGGCCTTCCAGGACGCTACCGGGGTCTTCGATGCCGCCGGAATCTGCGTGTTCACCTCTTTTGCCTGGACCTTGGCGGATATTCAGCCCCAGATCCAGGCCGCTTGCGAGGGGGATTGGTCCCTCGAGAAGCTCAACGAGGTGGGCGAGCGGATCTGGAACATGGAGCGCCAGTTCAACCTTGCGGCCGGCTTTACCGCCAAGGACGACACGCTGCCCCCACGGCTCCTCAAAGAGCCCGCCAAAACCGGGCCGGCCAAGGGCTTGGTGAATGGGCTCGACAAGATGCTGCCCGAGTATTACCAGGTGCGCGGATGGACGCCCGAAGGGGTGCCCACCGAGGAGACTCTGGCCCGTCTGGGTCTCTGACCGTCGAGGCAGTCGATCCGCCGTGCTGTCGCCGTTCGGGCGACGGCACGGAGCGCCCCTGTTCCGACTCTGCCGGTCGGCCGGGCGCGTTTCCAGTTTCCGCGAGGATTTCCTATGAAACATCTGATTCTTGGCAATGGCCCTGCGGGCGTCATTGCCGCTGAAACCCTGCGTCGCGCCGATCCGGCGAGCGAAATCGTGATGGTAGGCAGCGAAGAGGTGCCGCCTTATTCACGCATGGCGATTCCCTACTACCTGGAAGGGAATATCGGCGAGCCGGGCATGTATCTGCGCAAGAATGCCGGCCACTTCGACAAGCTGCGCATCGTCGAGAAGCTCGCCCGGGTGGTCGGTCTGGATACCGACCGGCGCGTAGTCACCTACAAGGATGGTTGCAGCGAAACCTACGACCGCCTGCTGATCGCCACCGGCTCGCGGCCGGTCAAGCCGCCGATTCCCGGCGTCCACCGTCCCGAAGTCCAAACCTGCTGGACCATGGCCGATGCCCGGGCGATTGCCGCGCTGACGCATCCTGGCAGCCGCGTGCTTCAGCTGGGCGCCGGCTTCATCGGCTGCATCATCATGGAGGCTCTGGCCGCACGGGGTGTGGATCTGACCGTCGTCGAAATGGGCGACCGCATGGTACCGCGGATGATGACCCCCACCGCAGGTGGCATGATCAAAAGGTGGGTCGAGACCAAAGGCATCCGTGTCCGGACTTCGGCCGGCGTTCAGAGCATCGAGGACGGCGATGGCGTCGCTCCGCTCAACGTCAAGCTTTCCACCGGCGAGACCCTGCCCTGCGACGTGGTCATCGTGGCCGCTGGCGTCGCACCGAATCTGGAGTTCGTGCAGGGGACGCGGATTGAACTGGGGCGTGGTATTCGGGTGGACGAGCGCATGTGTACCTCGGTCGACGGGGTCTATGCAGCGGGCGACGTGGCCGAAGGCCGAGATTTCTTCACCGGCGAACCCCTGGTTTCGGCCATCCAGCCTAATGCCGCCGATCAAGCCCGTGTTGCTGCGCTCAACATGGCGGGCGGAGATGCCCACCTGCCAGGGGTGTTGCCGATCAACGTGCTGGCCACGCTAGGCCTGATCTCGACGTCTTTTGGCCAATGGTGGGGAGAGCAGGGCGAGCAGGGTGTCGAGATGGTGGATGAGGAGCGTTTCCGCTACCTCAGCCTCCAGTTCAAGGGCGACGTCCTCATCGGCGCCACCTCCATCGGGATGACCGACCACGTGGGCGCGCTGCGTGGCCTGATCCAGGGCCGCCTGAATCTGGGGGCCTGGAAGGACCGGCTGATGGCGAACCCCCTTGGCTTCTTCGAGGCCTATGTTTCGGCCACTCAGCCCACCACCCTGGTCCGCGCTGCATGAAGGTGGCGTTCAAACTGTTCGCCACGTTGACGGACCTCCTCCCGCCGGAGCGGGAGGGCAATGTCGTGGTGCTCGACGTGGACGAGGGCACCTGCGTCCAGGACCTGATCGATCGCTTCCGCGTGCCGCCCAAGAGTGCCCACCTTGTCTTGGTCAATGGCGTCTTCGTACCGCCGGGTGCCCGGTCGGCCCGTCGCCTGGCCGATCAGGACGAGCTGGCGGTCTGGCCGCCGATCGCCGGGGGATGAGCCGGGCTCGTCGGCCCCCTGGGGGGCGGAAGGCTGGGTGTGCATGAGCTGCGGTGAAGGGGTCACCGTAAGTCAGCTTGAA
>JAEUNX010000162.1 GCA_016791025.1 Zoogloeaceae bacterium
CTTGGCGGCGGAAAAGCCCATGTCTCCGGAGCACAGGACGATCTTCCGGTAGGGCAGGTCCAGGCGCTGCAAAATCGCCTCGGCGTGGCCGGTGAGCTCCTCCAGCGCCGCCCAGGCGTTGTCGGGATGCTCGATGCGGACCAGTTCGACCTTGTCGAACTGGTGCTGGCGGATCATGCCGCGGGTGTCCTTGCCGTAACTGCCGGCTTCGGAACGGAAGCAGGGCGTGTGGCTGACGAACTTCAGCGGAAGCTCGGCCAGGTTCAGGATGACGTCGCGGACGATGTTGGTCACCGGCACTTCGGCGGTGGGAATGAGGTAGAAGCGCCCGCCATCCGCTTTAGGCACCGCGAACAGATCCTCCTCAAACTTGGGCAGCTGCCCGGTCCCAAACATGCTGTCCGGGTTCACCAGATACGGCACGTAGACCTCGGTGTAGCCATGGTCCCGGGTATGCACATCGAGCATAAACTGGGCAAGGGCCCGGTGCAGGCGGGCCACGCCGCCCCGCATCAAGGTGAAACGCGACGCGGAAATCTTCACCGCCGTCTCGAAATCCAGCCCTCCCAGGCCACTTCCCAGGTCCACATGGTCCCGGACCGGAAAATCGAAGCTCCGGGGCGTGCCCCAGCGGGACACCTCGACGTTGGCGGTTTCATCGCCCCCGACCGGCACCGACTCGTTGGGGAGATTGGGGATGCCGGCCGTGAAGCTATTGATCCGCCCCAAAAGATCGGCCAGCGCCTGCTCGTTGGCCTTGAGGGCATCCCCCAGCCCCCCGACCTCCGCCAGCACCGCGCTGGCATCCTCGCCCTTGCCCTTCAGCACCCCGATCTGCTTGGAGAGGGAATTCCGCCGGGCCTGGAGTTCCTGGGTCCGGGTTTGCAGACCCTTGCGCTCGTCCTCCAGGGCCTGAAAGGCCGCGACATCCAGGGTGACCCCCCGGGTCGCGAGGCGTTGGGCGACGGTATCGATCTGGCTGCGGAGAAGCTGAACGTCAAGCATGGCGTGTCCTGAAGAAGAATCTTGGCCGCGGGTCGCGGCCCGGGCGGAGGCCGAATTCTAACCTTTGACAGCGGGCGTCACATGCTCAGTCATGGCCGTCCATAGCCACAGGCAATCAAATGACAGAAATATTCACGGAAACTTTATATTCCGGCGCGGTCTATTCGGCACACTAAGAATTCCAGCGCCCCGCAGAGGGCGCCATTTGATTCCACACTTGAGGAGAACATCATGCTGTCAATCAGAGACTGTCTGGACTATTGCGACATCCTGGAGGAGGACGTTGCCCTGATCGCCGAACACGAGCAAATCCCCGACGTTGCCGCAGCCCAGATTTTGTGCGGCATGGTCCAGACCCCCGAGGGCATCCTGGTCATCACACGCTACCTCCAGGACCTGGAGGCCCGGGCCGACCGCAATGGCCACGTCCACAAGGCCGACCAAGCGCGCCAGGCCTATCGGCGCTTCATGGCCCTTTCCGCTTGCCGGGACTGATCCCGGCCGCCTCGTCCAGGGCCCGCAGGCGGGCAAGCTTTTCCCCGATGGCGCCTTCAAGGCCGCGATCGGTGGGCTGATACCAACCCGGAGGGCTCATCCCCTCCGGCAGGTAGGACGCCCCCGCCGCGTAAGCGCCGGGCTCGTCGTGGGCATAGCGATAGCCCTCGCCGTAGCCCAGATCCTTCATCAGGCCGGTGGGCGCGTTGCGCAGATGCAGCGGAACCGGTCGGGAACCGTCCTCGGCGACAAACTTGCGCGCTGCCTTGTAGGCCGTGTACACCGCGTTGGACTTGGCGGCGCAGGCCAGGAACACCGCCGCTTGGGCCAGGGCCAACTCCCCCTCGGGGGATCCCAAACGTTCAAAGGTCGCACAGGCATTGAGGCAGATTTCCAGGGCACGGGGATCGGCCAGACCAATGTCCTCGATGGCCATCCGCACCAGGCGGCGGCCGAGGTAGAGCGGTTCCGCGCCGCCATCGAGCATGCGGCACAGCCAATACAAGGCCGCGTCGGGGTTCGAGCCTCGTACAGACTTGTGAAGGGCGGAAATCTGGTCATAGAAGGCCTCTCCCCCCTTGTCAAAACGCCGCAGATTGCGCGCCAGGGCTTCCGCCGCGAATTGGCCGCTCACCGTGGTGGCGCCAACGGAGGTCGCGGCCGTTGCAATCTGTTCGACCAGATTGAGGAGGCGCCGCGCATCCCCGTCTGCCAGCCCGATCAACCGGTCCCGCGCATCCGTCTCAAATTCCAGCCCTGGGCCCGCCACCGGGGCGGCGCGCTCGAAAAGAATGCCCAATGCCTCCACGTTCAGGGGCTCCAGGGTGTACACGCTGGCCCGGGAGAGCAATGCAGAGTTCACCTCGAAGGACGGATTTTCCGTAGTGGCGCCGATGAAGGTAATCAGCCCCTGCTCGACAAAGGGCAGGAATGCATCCTGCTGGGCCTTGTTGAAGCGATGCACCTCATCCACGAAAAGGATGGTGTGACGCCCCCGGGTGCGGGCCTCGTCGGCCCGGGCCATGGCCTCCCGGATGTCCTTGACGCCGGAAAACACGGCGGACAAGGCGAGGAAATCGGCGTCGAAGGCGGCGGCGGTAAGCCGCGCGAGGGTTGTCTTGCCGACCCCCGGTGGTCCCCAGAGGATCATTGAATGGGGCTTGCCGGACGCGAAGGCCAGGGCGAGAGGTTTCCCCGGCGCCAGCAGATGGCGCTGCCCCACCACCTCATCGATGTGGCGGGGCCTCAGGCGTTCGGCAAGGGGCACCTGGGGCGGTGGCAAGGCATCGAAAAGATCTGCCACGACGGCAGGTTCACTGACCGATCACGTCGGCCCCAGGGGGCGGGACGAAGCGGAAGGTCGCGGGGTCGATTTGGGCGTTTCGGGTCAGGCGGGTAAAGACCAATTCCGTGGTCTGGCCGAAGTTGTCCGTCAGTTCCATTCGCTGCAAAACGCCATCGGCAAACCCTAATCGCATTGACTGGAAACTTGCCTCCGCGCTGCGCGGCCGGGCATCCACCCACTCCAGGCCGTCGCGCTGACCGCCTTCCGCCAGGATGAAATTCCGGTCCAGAGGCTGGTCGCCGGCGAGGATGGCCGCAGGAGTGGCGCCCAGGGCGTCCCCCAGGGGCTTGACGGTCACCTGGTTGAGATCCTTATCCCACGACCACAGCTTGTGACCGTCGCCCACCAGGAGTTGGGGATAGGGCTTGAGGTAGTCCCAACGGAAGCGGCCCGGGCGCTGGAAGGCGAACCGACCCTCCGAAACCTGTGGCTTGCGCCCGGATCGGGCCTGGACCGTCTGGATGAAGCTGCCTTCCGCACCCCGTCGGTCTTCGACAAAGCGCTGCAACTGGGAGAGCCCGTCCGCACTTGCCGTCCAGGGAAATATCGCCGCTGCCAGGGCCAGGGCGAGCTGGCGTCTCCGGGTCGCCCACCGGCTCTGAAAAATGACCGTGGCCATGTCAGTCCCCCTCCCGCGGCGGCACAAGGACCTCCCGGTTGCCATTCGATCCCATGGCGGAGACAACGCCGGAGCGCTCCATCTGCTCGATCAGGCGGGCGGACCGGTTGTAGCCAATCCGCAGATGACGCTGGACCAGGGAGATGGAGGGCCGGCGGGTCTTGAGAACCACCTCGACGGCCTGATCGTAGAGCGGATCGGCCTCGCCTTCGCTGGCATCCTCGCCGCCCAGCACCCCCTCGCCTTCTTCCTCGCCCCCCGCCAGGATGCCCTCGATGTAATCCGGCGCGCCCTGCTGCTTGAGGTAGTCCACGACCTTGTGCACCTCGTCGTCCGCCACGAAGGCGCCATGCACGCGGATCGGCAGGCCGGTTCCGGGGGCGAGGTAGAGCATGTCCCCCATGCCCAGCAAGGTCTCGGCCCCCATCTGGTCGAGGATCGTCCGCGAGTCGATCTTGCTCGAGACCTGGAAGGCGATTCGGGTCGGAATGTTGGCCTTGATGAGCCCGGTGATCACATCCACGCTGGGCCGCTGGGTGGCCAGGATGAGGTGGATGCCGGCGGCCCGGGCCTTTTGCGCCAGCCGGGCGATCAGCTCCTCCACCTTCTTGCCCACCACCATCATCATGTCGGCGAGTTCATCCACCACCACCACGATGTGGGGCAGCGTATCCAGGGGTTCGGGACTGTCGGGCGTGATCGAGAAGGGATTCTTCAGGGGCGTTCCGGCCTTGCGGTTTTCCAGCACATGCTTGTTGAAGCCCGCCAGATTCCGCACCCCCACGGCCGACATCAGGCGATAGCGCTTCTCCATCTCGCCCACGCACCAGTTGAGCGCGTTGGCCGCGTGCTTCATGTCGGTCACCACCGGTGCCAACAAATGGGGAATGCCCTCGTAGATGGACAATTCGAGCATCTTCGGGTCCACCATGATCAGGCG
>JAEUNX010000182.1 GCA_016791025.1 Zoogloeaceae bacterium
AGACCCCATCCTGGCGCATACCCCAGGGATTCGTCCATCCCGAAGGTGGATGGCCGAAAACGGATTCCGGGCTTGCTTGGTGGGCAGGGTCCCCGCCCACCGTGGGCCGGGAGCGGGGCGGGCGGCGAGCGGTCAGGCGGCGCGGGAATGGGCGAGGTGCAGCCGACCGGCGGGGTCGGCGCCGAGAAAGTGCGCCCCCAAGCGGTCGGCGGAAAGCACCAGGACCATATTGGCTCCCGGCGGGTGCATGGGGCAGATCATGGCTTCGGCGAGGGCGGCCCGGTCGGAGGCCATGGGCGGCAGGGGCTTCACCAGTTCGGCAGGGACTTCGGGGATCTCGCCCAGTTCATCGACCAGGAGGCCGAAGGGTGGCCCGTCTTCGCGGCGGAGGAGAATGATCTGGGCTTCGGCGGGGATTGGCGCGGGGGCGCCGAGCAGGCCGTCCAGGCGGAAGACCGGCGTGGCCTGGCCTTCGTAGAGTTTGAGCCCGGCGAAGTGGGGCTCGGCGCCGGGGAGCGGAGTGAGTCCAACGGCATCGACGGCTTCATGGATCCGCTCGCTGCACAGGCCCAGCCATTCGTCACCGACGCGGAAGGTGGCAATTTCCCGATGGGGGCCATGGCGGGTGTCGTGCTCCAGGGTGGGGCGGGGGTGTTCGGCCTGTTCGGCGTGGCCGGTGCTGGCGCACAGGGCCGAGAAGACGAGGGCGATCACGGTGTTGCGGTAGGGGTCCCGGGGGCCCTTGAACTCGCGATACCCGCTGGAGGCGCGGGCCCCCACGGCATAGAACTGACCGTTCAGGTCCACCACATCGCTCCAACTTTGGCCCGGCGCGAGGTCGAGGCGTTCGGCGGGCAGGGGCAGGGTTTGGCCGGGCTGGAGGCGGTCGTCCGAGCAGGCGATGACCTGACCAGTGGGGGTCACGAAGGCGGCGAAGCACGCCTTGGCTGGGGCGCCGTCAGAGGCCTTGGGCAGGGTGTCCCGCAGCATCGCGGCGAATTGCGGCGCGGCGTCGAAGACGATCCCCACGCCGCCCACCACCCGCGTGCTTTGGGTTCCACGGATGGCGGCGCCGTAGAGATAGGTGGGCCGATTGCCATAAAGGGGGGTGGCGGCAAAATCGGAGACTGCGTAGCCCTGGGCGTCGGGCAGCGCAAGGACGGCCCGGGTCCAGTCATCGCTGAGGGTCTCGCCGACCCAGGCTTCACCCTCCGGCCGGGAGACCGCCACGACGCGGCCCCCGGTGTCGAAGACCAGGAGCAGGGTGTAGACGGTGTAGAGATCGTTGATGGCGGCGAGGATCGGCGCGATATGCGCGCCCGCCTCCCGGGGGCGGTTCCCGAGGGCGTCGCGAAAATCGGCGGTCAGGGCCCACCAGCGGCAGTCGTTGGCCCGCTCGTAGAGGTTGCGGTCCATGATGTCGATGGCCAGGGCCGCCTGGAAGGCGCTGTCGGCCAACTCCGCCCACAGTACGGTGGCCTGGAGGTTGTCGATGGATTGCTCGAACACATCCTGGGTGCGCTGACCGGTTTTGCTGATCTCCCACAGCAGGGTCTTGGAGAAGCCGCTGTCGCGACCGGCGGCGCTGGCCCGGTGGCGGACGTTGCCATTCCACACCGAGCGGTTGAGGTCCCGTTGGATCAGGGCGGCCTGGGTGGGGATGCCTTTGAGTTCCGGGCCGAAGAGGTTCGAGTGCTGGGTGACGATCTCCAACACCTGGCGGGGCATCTGGTGAAGGTCGGCGGCGTCATCGCTGGCGAAGGCTTGCTGCAGAGGCAGCATCACGTGGCCGGTCCAGGCGGGGCCGGGGTAGCCCTGGTAGCCCAGGCTGCGCCGGCTGACTGCCAGGTATTCCTGGCCGCGAAACCGCACCACTCGCCAGGGGGCGTCGAGAACCGGGGTGAGGTGGGTGCCGACGGCAATGTGGTCCGGGTCGGAGCTGGTGATCACCCGCCCGGCGTCGTCGAGGAGGGTGACGACACTCCAGTCGCCGGCCGGAACCAGCTTGCCAAAGATGCCGGCCATCTCGTTCTCGAAGGCGAACACCAGGGCCAGGACGCCGGCCGGTTTGCCGCGCCCGTTGGTGACCCGATAGGCATAGACCAGAGCCGGCTGGCCGGTGGGCAGCAGGTCGATGGGCCCGAAGGTCTCGACGTAGGCGGCCTGGGTGATGAGGGCTTCGCGGACGAAGGGGTGCTGCGAGGCGTCCACGCCCACCCGGCGGTCCAGGCGGGCGACGACGTCGCCCTCCGGATTCAGCAGGACGATGTCCGAATAGACCGAGTACTTGGCCACGTATTCGGCGAAGCGGGCTTCCAGGGAACGGCGGGGTTCGTCGAGCTGCTGGTCCCGATCGTAAAGTTTGCGTTTGGCCTCGGCGATGGCGAGGAAGGCGCGGATCTCGCCATCGGTGGCAAGGAAGCCGATGTCGGCGGTGCGTTCGAAGAGGTTGCGCACGAGGATGTCGATGGCGACCTGGGCGCGGCCGCCCATTTCCTGGACTGTCTTATGCAGGGTTTCACCGGCCAGGCGATTGATCAGCGCGCCGGTGAGGGCGTGGAAGCCCTGGCGGGTGGTGCTCATGTCGGTGCCAACGCCTGAGAGCTGGCCGAGCAGGGTCAGGTTGTCCCAATTGCTCTGGAGTTGCTGGAGGGACTCCCGGTAGTCCTCCACCTGTTGCATGTGTCGGACCAAACCGGCCAGGGTGTCGTCGAGGGGGAGATTCTTGTAGGTAGCCACGATATTTCTCGCTGGGGAAGATGCAAATGGGCGGTTTGGCCGCCCTGCCCTTCGTTACGGATGGTGCACAGCAAAGTTGAGGGGGCTGGGCCCAGGGGGCGGGGATTAAGAAAACTTCATGGGGCGTTGGGTAGCCGTTGAGGTGGCGCGGCGCAAAGTGCTTTCCGACAGCGCGGCACGGAAGGCCGGCTGGTCACCCACACAATGACTCATACGGAGAAGCATCATGACCAAAGTTTCCGCCCTCAAGCTCAGCGCCGCTGCCCTCGCCACCGTGTTCGCCCTGGGCACCACCGGTGCCTTCGCCGCCGATGACGCTTCCGCCGCCACCGCGCCGGCCAAGACCGCCAAACACAAAATGGTGAAGAAGCATAAGGCGGTCAAGAAGACCACCAAGGCGGCCAAGCCGGCCGCCGCGCCCGCCAACTAAGCCCGCTGCGCTTGACTATGCGCCGCCCGACGCGGAGTCGTCCGGCGGCGCGTCTGTTCTGGGGGCGCCCGCTGGTTCACTGGCTGGCTGGGCTAATCCTGGTGGGGTCCGGTATGGCCTGGTCCCGCCCGCCCGGTGGGCTCCCCCGCCCTGTCGAGGTTCCCGGCAGCGTCCGCTTTGCCCACAGCTACGGCTGGCTGCCCGTCGATGGGCGGAGGGTGATCCTCTGGGCCGGCGTCGAGGAGCCCTACCTGGTGGATCTGGCCACTGGTTGTCCCGATGTGCGGGGCGCCAGGGTAGCCGGGGTCACCACCCATCTACGACGCCTGTCACCCCGGATCGACGCCTTGGTGATGGACGAAATGTCCTGCGTCATTGAAAGAATTCAACCCGCCGGGGGGAGTACACTGCGCGCCCTGGGAATGCGCCGGGATCAGGCCCGGGCGCTCCCGGTGCTGCCCATGCCATCGCCCGGAAGGAGTCCATGAAAGTCCTACTCGTCGAGGATGATGTCCATCAGGCCCAGTTCATCACCCGGGGCCTGCGGGAAGCCGGCCATCAAGTCGATCAGGCGGCGGACGGCAAGGAGGGGCTGTTTCTCGCCACGACCGAGAATTACGATGCGATTGTGCTGGACCGGATGCTGCCCAAGGTGGATGGCCTGACGGTTCTTAGGACCCTGCGGGTGTCCGGCAATGCGACACCGGTGTTGATCCTTTCGGCGCTGGCCGAGGTGGATGAACGGGTGGCGGGTCTGCAAGCCGGGGGCGATGACTACCTGCCCAAGCCCTTCGCGGTCACCGAGCTGATGGCCCGCCTGGAAGCCCTTCAGCGCCGGGGACGGCCTGCCGCGCCGGGGCCGGAAACCTCCCGTCTGGCGCTGGCGGATATGGAGATGAACCTGTTGCGCCGCAGCGTCAGCCGGGCCGGCAAGCCCATCGATCTCAAGCCCAAGGAATTCCGTCTGCTGGAGTATTTGTTGCGCCATGTGGATCAGGTGGTGACCCGGACCATGCTCCTGGAAGCCGTGTGGGACTACCACTTCGACCCTAGAACCAACATCATCGACGTCCATATCTCCAACCTGCGGGCCAAGCTCGACCTCCCCGGCCTGCCGCCCCTGATCCATACGGTGCGCGGCGCGGGCTACCGCCTCGGCCTGGGCGACTAAGGCGCGGTCTTGGGCCTGCAAAGCCCCTTCTTCCGCTTTGCCCTGGCCATGCCGGTGGTCATCGGCGCCATCCTCGCCGCAGTCTTTTATCCCCTCTACCGCCAGGCCGAGGAGCACATCCGCCAGGAGGTTCATGCCGCCATCGAGCTGGAGATTCTCTCCCTCGACGATCATCTCCATGAAAAGGGTCTGGCCGGGCTGGTGGAGGAGCTGGGGGAGCGGGTGGCCTCGCCGGTGGACCCGGATGCCGTGTATTGCCTGGCCGACACCCAGGATCGTGTCCTTGCCGGCAACCTGCCGGCTTGGCCGGCCGGGCTGACCCGCCAGGATGAAGCCTGGTTCCGCATCAAGGACGCGGCGGGCCACAATATCGAGGGCAAGATCTTTGTGCTCTACGGCGGCGAGCGGCTCCTGGTCGGCCGCCGGTCGCCCCTGGCGCCCTTCCGCGAAAGCATGACCATCCGGCTGGCCTGGTCGGGGGCCCTGACCATCCTCGCTACGGCCCTCATCGTCGGTGCCTTCATGCGTTATTTGCACCGCCGCCTCCAGCGCATGGCCGACGAGGCCAAGGCGATCCAGCGGGGCCACCTCTCTCGCCGCCTTTCCCTCAACGCCCGCCGGGACGAGCTGGACCTGCTGGCGGTGCGCTTCAACCAGGCCTTCGACGAGATCGAGCGCCTGGTGGATGCCACCCGCCACGTTTCCAGCGCCGTCGCCCACGACATGCGCCGCCCACTTATCCATCTGCGCAACACCCTGGAGGCGGAGCTGGCCGAGTTGGCCCCGGGCACCAAGCTGGCTCAGCGTCTCAAGGCCCTGGTGGGCCAGACCGATGCTCTCCTCGCCACCTTCTCTGCCTTGCTGCGCCTGGCCCGGCTGGAATCCGGTACCTGGGAAGTGCGCCGCCAGCCCTGTGATCTGGCAGAAATCGCCGAGGACGCGGTGGACCTCTACGCTGCCCAGGCGGAACAGGAGGCGCGCAGCATCACCCTCGCCGGCGGCCCCCTGGTGGTCGAGGGGGATCGGGACCTGCTGTTCCAGCTGTTTCAGAACCTGCTGGAAAACGCCCTGCGCCACGGCGCCGGTACGGTTGCGGTGGAGCTGGCCAGGGACGGCGGGAATGCCCGCATCCAGGTGCGGGACCAGGGCCCGGGCGTCCCGGCCGCCGCCCTGCCGCGCATCTTCGAGCGCTTTTACCTGGCCGACCCCAGCCGCTCGGAGGTGGGCAGCGGCGTCGGCCTGGCTCTGGTGAAGGGCATCGTCGAAGCCCACGGCGGGCGGGTAACGGCGGAAAATGGCGCGCCGGGCCTGCGTATTGCCGTCTGGCTACCCCTGGAAACCCGCTACTATCCCGACCCCATCGCCGAACCAAGCGAACCATGAAACTCACTGACCTGGAAAAGAACCGTGGCCTCAAGATCAATAACCGCCTGAAGCAGGGCGGTACGCCCGGCCGCTTTGGCGGCGAGGCCGCCGCCACCCCTGACCGCAAGGCCCAGCGCAAGCTGGACCAGGAGAAGGGTCTAGTCCCCTTCGCCGTAAAGATCCCCGCCGAATTGGCCACCCGCCTGCGGGAGCGGGCCCAGTCCGGCGGGCTGGACCTCAACGCCCTGGTGGCCGCAATGCTGGAGCAGGGCCTGGCTGCCGCTTCCACAGGGGCGACGCCCGAGTAATACTGGCCCAGCCCCGGCCGGGCGACCGCGGCAACCCGTTTTCGAGCGGAGCCCGTCCTTCGTCGGGCTGCGGCGGCGACAAGGAGTGCGAGCCCATGGAAATCTGCCTGTTCAACCTGCGGCAAGCGGCCATCCTCGTCCTGGACGAAGCGGGCCCCGAGTACTTCAACCGGGCCGGCGGGGCGGCCCTCCGCGAGCCCCGCGCCCGGGGCTTCCTGGTGCCCATTTGCGACGATCCGCCTCCCGGCCAGGCGCAGGTTGGGCTGCCCCAACGCCTGGGGGCGGCCACCCGCAACCGGGTCGGCATCGGCGCCCCGGAGGCGAGGCAGCTCAATGCTTTGCTGCGGGAGATTTCCTCCAGCGACCTGTATGAGGTGGATGGAACCAGGCTCGATCAATCCATGGAAGGGTGGATCTTCGTGGAGGTCTATCCCCAGGGCCCCTTCAGCCAGTATGGCGCCGGCCCTGCTTTCAAGGCGGTGCTGACCTGGCCCAACGGCGCCTAGCCAACGCCCAACGCGACGAATTGAACGTCCCGACGCCCCCCGCCATGCCGCCACCTACCGCCTTCATCTCCGCGACTCCCGTGCTCGCTTCCCTGGATATTCAGCGCTCGGTGGAATTCTTCGCCACCCGCCTGAGGTTCACTGTGTTGCATGCCGAGCAGGGGGTGTACGGCATCGTCGGGCAGGGTGGGGTGCATGTGCACTTCTGGGCCTGCGCCGACCGCAGGATCGCCGAGGCCACCAGTTGCCGTCTGCGGGTCACCGGCATCGCGGAACTCTACGCCCAATGCCGCGAACACGGCATCGTCCATCCCCGTGCGGCCCTCGCCGACACGCCATGGGGCAGCCGGGAGTTCGCGATCCTCGATCCGGACGGGAATCTGGTCACCTTCCACGAAGAGCCCTAGCCCTGAGCGCCGCACCCCCGCCCGACCTCGCCGGCAACGGGGAGCAGGGCGCCGCCACTATTCCTTGATGGGCAGGACCTCGACCGGCTCGTCCTTGACTGGCTCAGCCTTGGGCGGTTCGGCCGGCGTGGTGGCGGCCCGCACCCCGGCGGCAGTCACATCCACCGCGGCCCCGGTCACCGACACGCCGGCCTCAACCACCGTCGCCGCGACGGACACGGTAGCGGCGACCACTGTCACCGTCGCGTCGGCCACCGCAAGCACCGAACAACCGCTCACCAAAGCGACGGCCGCTAGCAGGGCCAAGCTGCTCGCCACCCTCGGCTTCGCCTTCACGCCGCACCCCCCTGGGCCGCCAGCAGCCCCCGAAAAAGGGGGGAGTCCCGGGTCAGCTCCGCCACCGTCCCCTCCGCCGCCACCCGCCCGGCCTCCATCAGGATCACCCGATCGAAGCGCTCCAAGAGATGCAGGCGATGCACCGAGGACACCACGCA
>JAEUNX010000193.1 GCA_016791025.1 Zoogloeaceae bacterium
AGCTCGACGGTCCCGAGGTTCGACGACAAGTGGCCGCCGGTGCGAGACACCGATTCGATCAGAAAGTCCCGCAGTTCGTCGGCAAGGGCATGCAGGGTCTCCCGATCCAGCGTTCGCAAATCGGCGGGCGAGTCAATGCGCGCGAGCAGGGGGTAAGCGGCCATGGATGGTGAAGAGGTTAGAACTTGCGATGAACGATGAACTGGGCCAGTTGAGCGAGGCGCTGGGCCTCGCCGCCCAAGCCTTCCAGGCTGGCCAGCGCCTCCGCGAGGAGCTCGTCGGCGAGAGCGCGGGCGTCGGTGAGGCCGAGGATCGAAACGTAGGTGGGCTTGTCCTGGGCGGCATCCTTGCCAGCGGTCTTGCCCAGGGTGGCCGTGTCGGCCTGGGTGTCGAGGATATCGTCCACCACCTGGAACATCAGGCCCACGCGCTTGCCGAAATGATCGAGGGCGGTGTCCCGATCGGGGTCCGCGGTGGCCCCGCAGGCGGCACCCATGCGGATCGCGGCGCGGATCAATGCGCCGGTCTTGTGGATGTGCATGAACTCCAGGTCCGCCCGGCTCATGGTCTGGCCGACCGCAGCGAGGTCGATGGCCTGACCGCCCGCCATGCCGCGGGAGCCCGCCGCGTCCGCCAACATTGCCACCAGCGCCAGCTGGCGGTCTGAGGGAATGCCCAGGCCAGGATCGGCGACCACCCGGAAGGCGAGAGCCTGAAGGGCATCCCCGGCCAGCAAGGCCGTGGCTTCGTCGAATTCCACATGGACCGTGGGCTTGCCCCGACGCAGGACATCGTCGTCCATGCAGGGCAGGTCGTCATGAACCAGGGAATAGGCGTGGATCAATTCCACGGCGCAGGCGATGCGATCCAGTGCCCCGGGTGCGGCGCCGACCAGGGCGCCGGCTGCATGGGCGAGGAGGGGACGCACCCGCTTGCCGCCCCCCAAGGTCGCGTAGCGCATGGCCTCGTGGAGGCGAGTGGGTGCGAGATCAGAGGCGGGAAGCCAGCTTTCCAGGGCCGCCTCGGTGCGGGCCTGGATGTGCGCCATCCAGTGGCCGAGGTCGTCGTTGCTCACTGGGAGCCTCCGTGCTCGAAGGGCGTCAGGGTTTCGCCATCGAGAATGCGGACCTGGGTTTCCGCCTTGGCCAGGCGCTCCTGACACTGCTTGACCAGGGCGATGCCGCGCTGATAGCGCTCCAAAGAAACTTCCAGGGCCAGGGGTTCGCTTTCCATCGCCTGAACGATGGATTCGAGTTCGGCGAGGGCTTCTTCGAAGGAGGCAGGGGGCTTTGCCGGCTTGGCCATGCGAGGGAAATGCCTGAACAAAAACGGGAAAATAACTGATCCAGGGCTTTCGGGTCAAACAGCGGGGCGGTATAGTCCGCCTTTTTCCCTTTCCGGATTTCTGATCGGTGGCAGGAGGTTCGGGGACATGTCCGACATTGCATCCAAGCTTCAGCTCGCGCCGGCGGCCTCCCAGCTGCCGGTTTCCTGGTACTTCGACGATAAAGTCTTTGAACTGGAGAAGCGTCTGCTCTTCGATGCCGGTCCGGGGTATGTGGGCCACGAGCTCATGGTCCCCGATGTTGGAAATTACCGTTCCCTGGAGTGGCTGGATCATTCCAAGCTCCTGATTCGCAACGCCGACGGGCTGCACCAGATGTCCAACATCTGCCGTCATCGCCAGGCCATCATGCTCCAGGGCAGTGGGCGCACGGACTTGGTCGTCTGCCCCATTCATCGCTGGACCTACAATCAACAGGGGGCTCTCCTCGGAGCGCCTCATTTTCCCCAGAATCCCTGCCTCAACCTGAAGCGGCAGGCGCTGGAGAACTGGCACGGGCTGCTCTTCAAGGGCCCCCGGTCCGCCAATGCGGATCTGGCCGGCATGCAGGTGGCGGCGCATCTGGATTTCTCGGGCTACAAGCTCGACCACGTCGAAATTCACGAGTGCAAGTACAACTGGAAGACCTTCATCGAGGTCTATCTGGAGGACTACCACGTCGCCCCCTACCATCCTGGCCTGGGGGGTTTCGTCACCTGCGACGACCTGACCTGGCAGTTCGGCGAGTGGTATTCGGTGCAGCGGGTCGGCATCAACAACCTCGCCAAACCGGGGTCGTCCACCTACGCGCGCTGGCACCAGGCGGTGCTGGATCTCTACGGCGGCGAGATGCCGCCCCACGGGGCGATCTGGCTCACCTACTACCCGAACATCATGGTCGAGTGGTATCCCCACGTGCTGGTGGTGAGTACCCTGATCCCGCGGGATGTCAATCACACCACCAACGTGGTGGAGTTCTACTACCCGGAGGAAATCCTCGAGTTCGAGCCGGACTTCGTCAAGGCCGAGCAGGCCGCCTACATGGAGACCGCGGTGGAGGACGATGACATCGGGGAGCGCATGGATAGGGGCCGGTGGGCCTTGATGCAGGAGGGGCGGAACGAAGTTGGCCCCTACCAGTCGCCCTACGAGGACGGCATGCAGCATTTCCACGAGTTCTACCGCCGCACCCTGGGGCTGACGACCTGAATCCAGAGTGAATGCGAACGAAGATGACGCCGGCGCTGACCGGCGTTTTTTTCGGCTTGCCTTTCCGGTTCAGCCCCGGGGTGCGAGGCGGTCCGTTGTGACCACCAGCCGGCTGGCGAGCTTATCCAGGGTGTCCTGGCGACGGGCATCGAGTAGCCCATCCGGTCCAAAGGCCTTGTCTGCGCCCGATACCGCAAGGGTTTGAGGGAGCACCAGGACACCCAGCCCCTCCAGCGTCTCCCGCAGATGACGGAGGCCGCGCAGACCCCCGAGGGCGCCGGGAGACGCGGCGGTGAGCAACGCCACCTTGCCCTGGAAGGGCACCAGGCCGGATTCGTCGCCATCCTGGCGGGACACCCAGTCGATAGCGTTCTTGAGGAGGGCGCTGACAGAACTGTTGTTTTCCGGCGAGCAGAAGAGCAAGGCGTCGTGGTCCTTGAAATGGGCCTTGAGGCTGCGGGCGCCGGGCGGAATGCCCTGGGCGGCTTCCAGATCGCCGTCGTAGATCGGCATGGCGAGCTCCCGCAGATCCACGATGGTCGGGTCGCCACCCGCCTTGGTCACCGAGGCCGCCGCCGCATGGGCGAGGCGGGTATTGAGGGAGCCCTGGCGGGCGCTACCGGGGAGGACGAGGACGCGGACCCTGGGGCGGATCTCCTGTACCTGAGTTTTGGTTTGGGATGGGCGGCTACTCGGGTTTGCGGCCGGCCCGGCGCTTGTCCCGCACGTAGAGGCCCTTGTCGCGCTTGGCGACTTCGAAGAGCCCCGTGGCCAAGATCAGATCCGAGAGCTTGGCATAGCCGAAGTTGCGCGAATCGAAGGATGTCTGCTTGGAAATGTGGGACCCCACCGCACCGAGCCCTGCCCAGCCTTCATCGTCGGCGGCGGCTTCGACCGCGTTCCGTAACAGGTTCACCAGGCGGGTATTGCCGCGTAACTCCTTGGCGTTCAGCTTGACCGGCTGGGCGCTGGGCGCCGCCGAGGCCGCGGCGGTGGGTCCGGCGGGGCTGGGGGCGGTGGTGGACGGGACCGCCGCCTCCAGGGCCGCGACGTCCCCCGTCTTGGCGGGGAGGCCGAGGTTTTCCAGGTAGAGGAAGCGGGAGCAGGCATTCACGAAGGGTTCGGGCGTTTTCTTTTCACCGAATCCCAGAACCTTCAGGCCGTTGGCGCGGATCCGCATCACCAGGGGGGTGAAATCCGAGTCGGACGAAGCGAGGCAGAAGGCATCGAGCTTCTGGGTGTACAGCAGGTCCATGGCGTCGATGATCATCGCGCTGTCCGTGGCGTTCTTGCCCTTGGTGTAGGCGAACTGCTGGATGGGCTGGATCGCGTATTCGTGCAGCACCTCCTCCCAGCCTTTCAAGCCCTG
>JAEUNX010000201.1 GCA_016791025.1 Zoogloeaceae bacterium
GCGACCACTGTGGAGGGCCTGGATCGCGAAGGCGACCGCACGCCCGGAGCGTACCGCAGTGGTCCGGTACAGATTGCCCAGGCGGAGCACCTACCGCCCGACGCTCTGCGCGTGCCTGAATACATGAATGAACTGGTGAGCTTCATCAATCGCCCCGACCCGCCGAAGTACGACTTGATGAAGGTAGCACTGGCTCACCATCGTTTCGCCTGGATACACCCATTCAGTAACGGCAACGGCCGGGTGGTGCGCCTGCTCACCTATGCGCTCTTGATCAAGTATGGTTTTCGGGTTCATGAAGCCGGGCGCCTGCTTAACCCTGCGGCCGTATTTTGCGCCGACCGGAATCTCTATTACGCCAAGCTCGGCGAAGCCGATGCGGGAACGGAGGAGAGCCTGGAAAACTGGTGCACCTACGTTCTGTCCGGGGTGCGTGATGAACTGAACAAAATCGACAGACTTGCCGACTACAAGCACTTACAGGCGAAGGTGTTACTGCCTGCATTGGCCCACGCTCGCGAAAGGCGACTGGTGACGGCGCAGGAAGAGGCCGTGCTGGTAGCCACCATCAAGGCAGGCACGGTCAAAGCGGGTGATCTGGAAGCCGCATTGAGGGGCCTCAACGTCAATCAACGCACCTATCAGATTCGGAAACTGGTCGACGCAGGCATGCTGCAACCTGTCAAGCCTGGCGCGAGGCAGTACACCATCGGTTTCGCCAACAACATGCTCTTGCGAGGCGTCGTACGTGCGCTCACCGATGAGGGTTTCATTCCGGCAGCACTAAATGCTCCTCCTCCAGGAGAGGGCAAACCGGCCTGAACTTTATCGGGCAGGCTGAGCCGGCCAAGGACAGTTTGAGGGCGCCATATTCGAGCGGCGTCGCGCCGCAGGTTGTCATGGCCTTCAATCCCACCGCCCCCATCGGGTAGCGTTTGCCCCATCTGGTCAAGTAAGGCCGAAGGGCACCATTCGCTGGTGCTGCGTTCACCCAATCACCGCCCAAGGCGTATAGGCCGGTTTGAAGGGGGGCACCATTTGGTACACCCGCTGCGGTTCTTGTCCCAGCCTGCCTACCGCAGGAGGAACGTCCCTGCCAGCAGATGCCGCTGCAATGCCGCCCCCACGTCGAAATCGGGGCGGTCCGCCAGGGCCCGCTCGCAGGCCTCTCCCAGTGCGGTGCCGGCTGCCAGGGCGGTGAGTAGCAGGTAGGCCCCCTCTTCCAGCGGCTCCAACTCCACCTCGAAGCCGCTGCGTCGGACCAGCAAATACACGCCGCCAGAATCAATGTCGAAGGCCTCGTCCCATTCCACCCCCGGTTGATTGAGTTGCCACAGGCGATGCACCGGCCAGGGGGAGGCGAGGAGGTGGCAGGACCGGGGGAGTCGGAAGCGTAGCTGGGCCCAGTCCGCGTTGGCGAGTCCTTCGACATTGTGCGGCGGGGCATCGGAAGCGTGGAAAACGGATTCGATGGCCCATTCCAGCCGGGCGGTGTCGGGCAGGTAGGCGAGTTCTGCGGCGCCCGGAAAGCTTGCGAGGAACGCCGCGAAGCCTGCCCCGTAGCGGTTGAGGTCGCCGTGGAGGGAGGGCACTTGGCAGGCGTAGGCCTTGGCGGCATGGGCGAAGAAGCGCTCTCCCACCAGCCGCTCCACCACCGGATAGACCGCCCGCAGCGCCTTGCAGTAGTTGCCGACCACGCTGCCCTGGTAGACGGCGAAGCGCTCAGGTGCGGACACGCGATCGTCCACCACGCTGGGCCACAAATTGCCCCTTGGCCTGCCGAAAAGGGCGGCGGCAAAGTCCGTCTGCAACTCAAGCAGCGACGGCATGGCAGGCCTCCAGGAGGTGGTCGGCATGACGCATTTCGTCCACCAGCACCGCAAGGGGTGGAAGGTCGTTGTCCCATTCGATCAGGGTCGGGACCGGGCCCAGGCGGGCTACCGTTTCTTGGTAGAGCCTCCAGACCGGGCTTGCGACCCGCGCGCCATGGGTGTCGATGAGGAGGTCCCCAGCCCGGTCATGGCCCGCCAGATGGACCTCCTCCACCGCTGCGGCCGGGATGGCCGCGAGGTAGGCGCGGGCATCGAAGCCGTGGTTGGTGGCGGATACGAAGACGTTATTGACGTCCAGCAGCAGGCCGCAGCCGGTTCGCGCCGTCACCTCGGCGATGAATTCCGGCTCCGGAATTGGGGAGTGGGTGAAACGGAGATAGCTGGAGATGTTCTCGACCAGGATCGGCTGGCCCAGGGCTTCCTGGGTCTGGTGAACGTTGCGGCAGACCACCGCCAGCGCCTCTTCGGTGTAGGGAAGCGGCAACAATTCGTTGAGGTGCCGACCGCCGACGGCGCTCCAGGAAAGATGTTCGGAAATCAGGCCTGGCTCAACGCGCTCCACGAGACGTTTGAGGCACGTCAAGTGCTCCGTGTCCAAAGGCCCTAGCGAGCCAAGGGACAATCCCACGCCGTGCAAGCTCACGGCATAATCCTGGCGAATGCGATCGAGGTAGGCCAGGGGCTGACCTCCATCGCAGAAAAAGTTTTCGCTATGGACCTCGACCCAGCCAATGTTCGGCCGCGTGGCCAGGATTTCCCGGATATGGGGGGTACGCAGGCCAATGCCAGCCCGGCTCGGGATGGCGGCTCGGCGGCGGGTGATTGTTGCGGCGCGGCGAAGAGGGGTGTCCATGGGCTATGCTAGTCAGGTGGTGGCGATGGCCAGACTGTGCCGGCCAAGTGTCACGAAAGAATCACGGCGCGATCAAGAATGCTTGGCGCGCTCGGTGCGAGAGAGGTGCCCAGCATGACCCGCAGCCCAAAATCCTTGTGGCCACCCAGCTTGCGGGAGGAATTGGCGCGGGTTGAAACGGAACTCACGCAACTCCGGGCCCGCGCGGAAGGCCAGGAGAACGAGCTACGGGATGCCCGCGAGGAATGCCAGCGCCTGCGGTCCAGTCTGCAGCAGACCGAGGAGCGCTTTGCCCTGACCGTCCGGGGCGCCAAGGATGGCTTGTGGGAATGGGACCTCACCAGCGGGAAGGCCCTGTTTTCGGCCCGCTGGAAAGCGATGCTGGGCTATACGGACGAGGAGTTTCCCGACCACCGCGACGCCTGGCTTGCCCACGTGCATCCGGCAGATCGCCCCCTGGTCGAAGCCGACCTGCGCGCCCACCTTGAAGGCGACAGCCCCAACTTTGAACGCGAACTGCGCCTGCGCCACAAGGACGGCCGCTTCCGCTGGATGCTCTCCCGCGGCGCGGCCCTGCGCCGGGCGAGTGGAAAGCCCTACCGGATGGTCGGCCTCGACACCGACATCACCCGGGTGAAGCGGGTGGAGAGCATCGTCGAGCAGATCGCCGCCGGGACGGCGGGTGCCCAGGGCGAAGCCTTTTTCCGCGCCCTGGTCCGCCATTTTGCCGGCGCCCTCGATGTGTCCTGCGCCTTCATCACCGAATGCGTCAATCGCCCGACCACCCGGGTCCGCACCCTGGCCTACTGGAATGCAGAAGATTATCGCGACAACATCGAGTTCGACCTCGCCGGGACGCCCTGCGAGGAAGTGATCCACTGCGGCGAGACCCGCTTCTATCCCACCGGCGTGGGTCACCACTTTCCCCGCGATGCTGCGTACGACAGTTACATCGGGGTGCCGATCTTTGGCAGCGACAATGAAGTGATCGGTCACCTGGCGTTCTTCGACACCCGCCAGATGACCCCGGACGTGCTGGTGGAGCCCATCTTCCGCATCTTCTGCGCCCGGGCCGGGGCGGAACTGGAGCGACGGTTTGCCCTGGACCAATTGGCAGACCGTCGCTGACGGGGTCGCCGCCGCGCAGCGCGAAGGGTCGGGTCAGATTCGGCAATTACAACGAGGGTGCAAAAAATCAGGGGAGCAACATGCTCCCCTGATTTGTTCAACCCGATCTATTGCTGTCCCCGCGCCGCTTTGAACCGCCCGTAGGGATTCGCCGCTTTGCTTCGACAGAGACCTAGTCCAGATCAGGCGAAGTTCTGTGCTGCGAAATCCCAGTTCGCGAGGTTCGCCAGGAAGGCGGCGACGAAGTCGGGGCGGCGATTGCGGTAGTCGATGTAATAGGCGTGTTCCCAGACGTCGACGCACAGCAGGGCTTTGTCGCCGGTGGTCAGCGGGGTGCCGGCGGCGCCCATGTTGACGATATCCACCGAGCCATCGGCCTTCTTCACCAGCCAGGTCCAGCCGGAGCCGAAGTTGCCCACCGCAGAGGTCTGAAAGGCTTTCTTGAAGTCTTCAAAGGCGCCCCATTTGGCCTTGATGGCGTCGGCCAGGGGGCCGCTGGGTTCGCCACCGCCGTTGGGCTTCATGGAATTCCAGAAGAAGGTGTGATTCCAGATCTGAGCCGCGTTGTTATAGACGCCTCCCGCGGGGGCCTTCTTGACGATGGCTTCGAGGTCGAGGGCTTCGTACTCGGTGCCCTTGATCAGGTTGTTGAGGTTGGTTACATAGGCCTGATGGTGCTTGCCGTGGTGGAATTCCAGGGTTTCAGCAGAAATATGCGGCGCCAGGGCGTCCTTGGCATAGGGCAGCGCGGGAAGCGTATGTTCCATGTTGTTCTCCAGTTACTGGGGGATTGGGGAAAGGATGGGGATGGCCCAAGGGGCTCGCCGTGCCGGGGATTCTAGTCGCGTTGCCGGATACTGACAATTCGGCGGCGGATCGGGGGAGTCAGTCCTGCTGCCCGGTCACGGTGGCGTCCAGCCTGCCCCGGGCGAGGGTGATCTCCAGCCTCGTCCCGGGCGGCGTCAACGCCGCCTGGCGCACGACATCGCCCGCCTCCTGACGGACGATCGCATAGCCCCGGTCGAGGATCGCCTGGGGATTCAGGTGGGCGAGATGCTGGGTGAGGGCGGCTACGCGATCCCGGCGCCGCTGCCCCGCGAGGGCAAAGCCCTGGTCGAGGCGGCGGGTGAGGGTCTGCAGCCGCTCACGCCGCGAGGCGAGGTCTGGGGCCGCTCGGGTCAGACGCTGGGCGAGATTCGCCATCCGGGCTATCTGGCGCTCCCAGGGGCGCTGGAAGGCTGTGGCAAGGCGCTCGGCCAGGCGTTCGACCCGCAGCCTGGCCAGACCCAGGCGCTGGGCCGGCGCAACGAGGCGCAGGGCGGCGCGGTCCAGGCGCTGGGCCTGGGTGGCAAGGCGGCGTGCCATGGCCCGCCGTAGGTGAATAAGCTGCTGCGCCAGCGTCTGCCTCGCGGAAAGATAGCCCGCGCTGGCGAGTTCGGCCGCGGCGGTGGGCGTCGCGGCCCGTTGGTCGGCGACGAAATCGGCAATGGTGAAATCGGTCTCGTGGCCGATGCCGGCAATCAGGGGAAGCCGGGAGGCGGCAATGGTCCGTGCCAGCCCTTCATCATTGAAGGCCCACAGGTCTTCGAGGCTGCCGCCGCCCCGCACGAGGAGCAAGAGGTCCACGCCATCTTTGGGGCCGCGGGCGTTGGCTCGACCCACGGCGGCGGCAAGGCTCGCGGCCGCGCTTTCCCCCTGGACCGGTGCGGGATAGAGAATGACGGGCAGATGGGGCGCGCGGCGCCGAAGGGCGGCGAGCACGTCCCGCAGCGCCGCGGCCTGGGGAGAGGTGATGAGCCCGATTCCGAGGGGGAAACCAGGAATCGGCCTTTTTCGTGCGGGATCGAACAGTCCCTCGGCCTCGAGGCGTTCCTTGAGGCGCAAAAACGCCTCGGCGAGGCGCCCTTGGCCCGCCGGACGCAGACCCTCAATGTTGAGTTGGTAGTCCCCGCGCGCTTCAAACAGGGTGACCTGGGCGCGGGCCTCGACCCGCATTCCATGGGCGGGCGTGAAGCCTAGCCCCTGGGCGCGTTGACGCCACATGGCGCAGCGAACTTGGGCGCCAGCATCCTTGAGCGTGAAGTAAAGATGTCCCGACGGCGCCCGGGTGAAATTGGAGATCTCGCCTTCCACCCACAGGGTGGGAAAGGCGGTCTCCAGCGACTCGCGCACCCATCGGTTCAGCAGGGTGACGGTGACGATGTCACTTCCGGCAGGCTCGGCCATGGAGGGCCTGTATTGAGTGGGCATGGGGCAATTCTAAAATTACAAACGGGATGGAATAAGGGCCTGTGATGCGCCTAATCCACAGCGGCGGCCATTGTCAACGATCAGTCGTGTGAGATCAGTGGATATGCAGAAATTTTTTAATCCATTGTTTTATAAGCACTATTTGGCTGCAACATTTTCGGGCGAATTGCAAAAGTCCTGACGCCACGGGGACTTAGGGTGCTTGCCCGGGATTGATCCCCAGCTTTATCCACAGGGATTGTGAATTGTCCGATGGCTCCCCGGCGTGCCAGCCACCTTGCCGTGGCAGTGGCGGCGGGGCTACATTTGCAGCTTTTCGATTCCAGGAGGTTCCGCGCGTGTTCGCGATCATTCAGGCGGCCGGCTGGCCCATTTGGCCCTTGCTCTTGGCCTCGGTCGTCGCGGTGGCGCTGATCATCGAGCGCTCGATCTCCCTGCGGCGTTCGCGGATCGTGCCCTCGGGATTGCTTGAAAAGGTCCTCGCCGACTATCGGGTGAGCGGCGCCACGGCGGAGCTCGTCAATCGGGTTGCCAGCCATTCCCCCCTCGGACGGGTTCTGGCCGCGGGTTTGCGCAACGTGCGCAGCACCCGGGAGGTGATGAAGGAAGCCATCGAAGAAGCGGGGCGCGCGGTGGTTCATGATCTGGAGCGTTACCTCACGACCCTGGGCACCATCGCGTCCATCAGTCCGCTCATGGGCCTCTTCGGCACGATCGTCGGGATGATCGAAATCTTCGGCTCCCAGGGGCCGACCGGATCCAACCCCCAGCAGCTCGCCCACGGCATCTCCATCGCCCTTTATAACACCGGATTCGGCCTCATCATTGCCATCCCCAGCATGATCTTCTGGCGCCACTTCCGCGCCCTGGTCAATAGCCTGGTGGTGGATATGGAGCAGCAGGCGATCCTCCTGGTGGAGGTGGTCCATGGTGAGCGCCGGTCCTGAGCGGATAGGCGCCGCGATGCCAAGAACATTTGCCGGAGTGCGCGGCGCGGCCTAGGCGTCGCTTCGTTGCCGGTGGCCCCGAGGCCGACACAGGACATCCCCCATGCGATTTCGCACCGACCGCCGCACCGAGGAGCCCGAGATCAATTTGATCCCGATGATCGACGTGCTCCTGGTCATCATCATCTTCCTGATGCTGACCACCACCTACTCCAAGTTCTCCGGGCTGGAACTCAATCTTCCTACCGCCGAGGTCGAAAACAACGCCGCAAAACCGAATGAAATCAATGTGGCTGTGACGGCCGACGGCGCCGTGTTGGTGAATCGGCAGGCGGTCACCGACCGCAGCGTGGAATCCATTGCCACCGCTTTGGGGCGCGCCGTGAATCCCGGAGCGGGCAAGGAGCCGGTGGTGGTGATCAATGCCGACGCCAAGGCCCAACACCAGTCGGTCATCGATGTGATGCAGGCCGCCCAGCGGGCTGGGCTGCCGCAGATTTCCTTCGCCACCCAGGCGCCCAAGCCGTGAGCCGGCGCGCCCGGCAGGTCTAGTTCGGCGTCAGTCCGTGCCCGGCGCGACGCCCCGGTTCTGGCAGCGGCGCGGCTTGGTCGCGGTGCTCCTCCTGCCCCTGGTGGCGCTTTTCGGGGGGGGCTCTGCTCTGCGCCGGGTTCTGTACCGCTTCGGATGGTTGCGTCGGGCGCGCCTGCCGGTGCCGGTGGTGGTGGTGGGCAACATCGCAGTTGGCGGCAGTGGCAAGACGCCGGTCGTCCTCTGGTTGGTAGAGCGCCTGCGGTCCGCTGGATTTGCGCCGGGCATCCTGAGTCGGGGGTATGGCGGACGTGTAACCGGACCGGCACTGGTTCCCGCGACCGCCCACCCCGAGGAATATGGTGACGAGCCGGTCCTGCTTGCCCGGTCGGCGGCTTGCCCGGTGGTGATCGGTGCGGATCGGCCCGCGGCGGGCCGGTGGCTCCTCGAACGTCATCCCGAATGCAATGTGCTCGTCAGCGACGATGGCCTCCAGCATTACGCCCTGGAGCGGGACGTGGAAATCGTGGTGGTGGATGAAGCAGTCCTCGGCAATGGCTGGATGCTGCCGGCCGGCCCGTTGCGGGAAGGGCTCGGCCGGCTCGCCCAGGCCGATCTCCTGGTAGCCCACGGGGCGGTCGGACCGGTCGTTCGGGCCGCGGCGGGACGGATTCCCTGGGTCAGCATGACCTTGGAGGGCTTCGAATTCGTGGCGCTGGCGGACCCGGCACGTCGCGCCCGGGTTAGTGATTTTGGCGATCGGCCGGTGCATGCCGTGGCCGGCATTGGCCGACCCGAACGGTTTTTTGCGCAACTCGAATCGATGGGCTTGAACGTGGTCCGTCACCCCTTCCCGGACCACCATGCCTTTACGGCGGCCGATCTCGCCTTTGCCCCGGGGGAGCCCAAAATCCTGACTGCCAAGGATGGGGTAAAATGCGTGTCCTTCGCGACGCCCGACCTCTGGATCTTCCCCGTGCGGGCGCGCATCGGCGGCAACGCCGAGTCAATCATTGTGGAGAAATTGCGGCGTGGATCCCCGACTCC
>JAEUNX010000039.1 GCA_016791025.1 Zoogloeaceae bacterium
AAAGAGGAAATGCAGCACCGGCACGCCGATGGGCCGGCCCTCCTGGCGCTTGGCCTCCAGGGCGCCGAAGTGCAGGAGCGTGGGCTCCGGGCGGCGCTCGAAATGGAGCTTGAGGGCCTTGGGCAGATCGGCCCGGCGCTGAATGTCGGCCACCAGGTAGTCCCGGAATTGCTCCCGGCTCACCGGGGTGGCCATCAAGGCATCGCGCTCGGCATTGATGGCGCGAACCTCCGCGTCCACCTGGGCAATGTCTTCCCGCAGCTTGTCGGTGGCGCTGCGCACCTGGGCCAGCAGCTTGTCGTATTCGCTCATTGGCGTGTTCCTTCCTCTTCATCGCGCTCGCGGCGGCCCCGCGTGCGCTCCTCGGCCACTATTTGGCGCACTCGCTCGACACAGAGGCCGAAGGCGAGGGCCGTTTCGGTGAAATTTCCCTTGAACGCCAGGGCGATCTGCTTGTTACGCTCCGCCAGGGTGGAGCGGGCACGAGAGACCGTGACCCCGCCCATCGAGGTGCGCATCGCATCCAGCAACTGATCCACAACGCCCCGGCGCCAGTCCTCCGGCCTATTCGGTAGGGCCTTGTGCATGCACTGGTCCCACTCCATGGCGATCGATCGATACACGATATGGCTATCGCGTAGCGCGGCCCGGTCGACCTTGGGCAAGGCGGGAATGCGAACCCCGCCCACCGCGTAGCGGCACCGCTCGGTCAGGCCCACCGCCACCTCATCGCGCAGATCGCTGGCCAGGCCTGGCACCAGCTTCTCCAGCTCCTCCGCCAGAATCGCCCCCATCACTTCGAGCTGTTCCGGGTAGCTGGGCGGGAAGGCAATCGGCATGAGATTTCCAAAGGTTTTGCATGCGAGGCCACAGGCTATTAGTGCAGGCGCCGGTCTGGCATGCCAAAGGTTTGGAAGGAAAGCAAAGAAAAAGGCCCCTTTCGGGGCCGGTGGGGGCGGTGCTTGAGAGTCGGGCGGCGCGTCGCCCGGATTGTCGGATTGGGCGGCCCTTTAAACGTTGCAGAGCGGCTTATTGCGGTCAGGTCGGGTCTGACTGCGCCCGCACCTTAAAACGGGCCTGAGGACCGTTTATGGCGGCGTCGAAAATGGCCACCATCTGCTTCTTTTCATCTGCGATGGCGGAAAATTGTTTTTGGTGCCTTTCGTACTTCTTCAACTCCTTGGCCGATCCGAAGATCCTCGGGAAGACAGGTCTGCCGGCACCGTGGGCTACCTCCAAAACCACGTAGCCGCGACTGCGCGCCACGTCACAGAACACGTTCATCAACGACCCGCCGTTTTCGATCTCGGTAACGCACCAGAAAACATCCAGCACCATGCTGTCCATCTCCTGCGGCGTTTCAGTCCGGGCCGCCTCGGCCATCAGGCCCACCATCTTCTCCAGCGCCTGCCGTTCGGTGGCGGCTCGTTTAAGCATGGGCCGAATGGACCAGAGGTATTTTTCCAAAGGATCGAAGACATCCCGATCGGGGCTTGGCAGGCTTTCGATGGCCATTTCAACCAAGGTCCACATATCGTGCTGACGGTGTTCATCGAAGGCCACGTTATCACCAAACATCTCCTGCGCCCGTCTGAGGAGCACTCCGGCACGATCACACCTCCCGCTGATTCCATAGGCGATGTTTTCCAGGGAATCCGGGTTGAACTCGGCCTTCGCACTAGACAACTCCGATGCACCTTGCCTTGGCAGGTGTCCCACTGATGACATGTCCATTTCCTCATTTCTCCTTGTCTGTGCTTGCCAATAGGGTCCCGCGACCCGCTGTTGATCCGCCTGAGTCGTTCTCGTGTTTGGCTCGCCGGCCATCGAGCCAACTTCGCAATCCGGTGATGACTTTTGACATTCCGTTTCGATCCAAAAACCGGGGGTGCTCCACCTTCGCCACGCGCTGCACGAATGTGACGAAGGCCGGATCGTTAGGGTCGCCGCTCATGCCCAGATCCCTGGCAAGCCCTAGCGCTGTTTTCCATTGATTTCGCGTGGGGCGATCGGCGCCGGTCCCGCCAAGCACCGAGGCCCAGGGCCCCTTGTTCAGCGCGCCTATGAGTCGGAGTTCGTCCACCATCCGCGATAGATCGGCATCGCTACATTCCTTGCAGCTACGCTTGCCGGTGTGCTTTTCCATCCAGTCCCGGCGGGTGTCTTCATCCCACCCCATGCGGCCGGCTCCCATGTGGATCATGGAGATGATTGCTTTGCGGTTCATTCCGGCACCACCACGCGCCCGAAGGCCCTGGCGACCCCGAGGAAGTTCTCGGGGTTCTGCTCCAGCCCGCGCTCTTTCAGATCACTCAGGATCGCTACCACCGCACGTAAACCACCATCCCGGCCCGGGAGTTGTGCCACGGTCGTAAGAACGCGTTTCCACTGCCGGCCAGCCAGGCCCCGCCATTCCATGAAGGCGTCCACGTCTTCGGGCTCGTTTCCCTTCAGCGAGAAATGCCGGGTACGGCTCGCCAGGGCGTCATACTCATTACGCTTTCCCCAAACGGCGGCGTGGAACACTGGATTTCCAATCATGGCAACAGGAATTCCCGCTTCCTCATGGAGATAAGACAGGAAACGCAGGCCCGTGCCCTTCTCCGCCGGAATGCCGCATTCATCGGCAATGAGCATGTCGCCTGGCTTGAGTAGGCCAAGGATACGGTCGAGCTTTTGCCTCACATTTCCCCTGGCAGGCCCGTAGGGATCGAGGGCATTCAAGACGGCATCCAGAACGCCAGAATCCCCCTTGGTGCCTGGAGAAAATTGGAAGTACATGGCGCCCGGACCGTTCGGGAGGCGGGCATGATCGAATGCGAACATCTTGGCGGTGAAGGTCTTCCCGATCCCGTATGGGCCGGTGATCGCCGCCATGGATCGGCCTTTGCGGGTCACCTCGAGAATCCCATAGACCGATTCGAAGATTTTCGTTTCGGCGTAATCTCGCTTGGCGTCTCCGGCGGCCTCATCTTCGTCATCGGCCCATTTTTCCAGGGCAACCAAGTGCTTCAGGGCCGAGACGGTGAGCCAGTTGCGCGTACCCCGTTCGATGGACTTTTTAGCGAGGAGGTTCTGAAGTTCATCACTACTAATCCCGCTCTCGCACTCCGCGCAAATACGTGTCACCCGTACCCCCGAGGCAATGTGCGCGTTGATGCGCTCAACGATCTCGCTGGCTTTGTTATCGCTGACGCGTTCCCGCAGGTCGCTTAACTCCTTGCGTTCTGTTTGAAGCAAGCGCCGATCCTCATCACTGGCATAGCCGAGCATGACCCTCTGCTCTGCCGCCTCTCTTAACGTAGGAAGATGGTTGGATTCATCCATAATTCAGTCTTCTTTCTCTCGGTTTAGCCGTTCCAGCGGCTAGATCGTCCCGGTCGGGCGAAGCAGGTCTTCGTCCGATCGTTTCTCTTCGCGTCTTTCCGCGATCGCCCTGCGCCCCAGCTCTTGCATGTCGAATGGGTCATGCTGGCGCGGCCCCGGCCGCTGTACCTTGTATCCAGGCAGGCTCGCGGTCGAAGGTTTGTCCACCAGGCTTTCCTTGCGAGTGGGCAGGCGTTGGACAACCCCTTCCCCATCCAGAAACTCACCAGGCGCCAAGCGCTTGACCGGATTTTTGTTTTCGGCGCTCAGTTGCTCGCCAAGGGTCCGCAGGGCGGCTGACGTTCCAATGCGGCGCTCCTGCGCTGGCGCCAGCGGCTCGGGCAAGCTGCGGCGACGCTCGGCGGCGTAGGTCCGCATTTCCGCCTGCAGATCCACTTCGGGGGCTGCATCCTTCAGTTGGCGGACATGACGCTTTGCGATCCCTTCGCGCCGGCTGGCTTCCTTCGCTCCCTCCACGTCGAAGAAGTCGTACACGCGGGTCTCATTGATGGCCGTATAGCTCTCGGCAGCGCCGTTTCCCTGCACCAGGACGATGGCTTCCGGCCGCCACTTGGCGATGCGGAAACGCTGAGTCGTGCCGATCAGCGGAATCAGCGCATCGTTGTAGTACCACTTGCCGCCGTCCTTGCTGCCGAGCTGCACCCCCTGGGTGCGAACCTTCAAGGACCGCTCTTCCGAGAACATCAGCAGGAACACCGCCGGGGGAGCGATCGTCTTGGTGACCAGGTGCTGCTTGGCGGCGAAGGCTTCGTCAGGGGATAGACCCTTCAAGTGGCCGCGCTGCGGCAGGGCGTGGAAGAAGTCCATGGCCTCGGCGAAATCGCGGTCGAAGCCCTCGGCGGTCCCCGGATAGGCGTCAGGCAGGCGGCCGACCTTGGACACGCGCTTGCTCATACGATCGCCGCCGATGTAGCCGGGCAGCATCGAAAAAACCTTTTCCTTGGCGCTGAAGGCCCCTTCGATAGGCTTGGCCGCCGCGTTATAGGGCTTTGCCCGGACCACGACGCGGCCACTGTCGGGCATGGGCGGCCCATCGGCTGGTTCCGCAGCTTCATCGGCGCCCGCGGCTTCGACCGCCCACTGGGCTTCAAGGGCAGCGATCTCGCCAAGACGCACGTCCAGTTCCGCGCCCAGCGCGGCCAGGGCCTTGAAGCCGTCGACCATCGGCTCCCATGAATACTCGCTTCCATTGTCCAGGTAGAGCCGGCGCGGAATGCCCCAAGCCATGCACAGTTCGAAGAAGGAGCGCGTGACATCGGCTTGGGTTACGGACCGCCCAGGCTCGCAATGCACCAGGGTGTAGAAGCAGCGGTTGGTCGCCAGGTCGTACCAGGCGATCATGCGCGGGGTGTACGTCGACCCGTCAGCACGGAGCAGGTAAACATCCACCGGGTGGACGTCGCCGACGATGCATTCGCCGGGCCGGAATTCGGCACGGCTGCGCTGGATGCGCGGCCGGAAAGTGTCGGCGTAGCGCTTGGCGTCGCGGTGATACACGGCCACTCGGCGCGCGTCCTGATTGCTTTCCACCAGGTACTGGCCGACATCACAGTTTTTCGCCGTGGCCTCGGTCCATCCTGCCGCGCGGCAAAGCTGCGCCAGTTTGGCGCTGGCGAGTTCGCGGACCTTGTCACGGCTTGGGGCGCCCGCGACCCATAGGCCCCGTATGTGTGCTTCGATGTCCTGCGCCAAACGAGCCTTTTCGGGCTGGGGCAAGGGGCAGGCCGATTCCCAGCGGCGACTGACCAGATGGCGGGCCGTCTCTTCGATCTTGCGCTCCCTGCGCATCAAGGCATGGACGCCGCCCTGCGCGAACTTCTGGCAATACTCGCGCAATTTGTCTTCGGCAAAGCGGATGGGCTTACCGTCCGAGGGACGAATATGGGTCTGCCTGGCCAGCGAGCGCAGGACTTCGCCCCGGCCGTGGGTACCGCTCCGAAACTCCAAGGCCTGGGCGATAATGCCAGCCAGCCATTCGGCGCGGCGGTATTCCTTGGCCAGGCGTTCCTTGTTCACCGACGATTGCTTGGGCTGCAACGTCGTTGCCGCTGACGCCACTGGGGCCGGTGCCAGGGCTTCTCGGTTCGCGTCGTAGAACTTGCGGTAGAGGTGTTCCGGGAGACTGCGGGCATCCACCAGGTAGGACCGGCCCTGCTTGCGGACCTTCAACGCGACATCGTTCCAGGGATGGCCTTTGGTGGCGCGCTGGAGGGCCTTTTGTGCCGCCTGGATCGTTGTGCCCGCCAACTCCGCAACCTGGCCTGATGTCACCCAATAGCAAGTGTCGGCGTCAGGCTTGCTGATGGCACTCATCGACGATCTCTCCATCCTTCATGCCTAGCAGGACTGCAATCCGGTGTCCGACGCCTCGGGTTGCTGCGTTTCGTCCCGTCAGCACCTGGTTGACGGTGGTTCTATCGAATCCATGCTTGTCCGCCCAATGCCCGATGCTCTGTCCCTTCCGCAGGAAGTCCGACCGAACTTCTTGCGCGGTCTTAACTGTCCGTGATTCCATGTCACTCTCACCGATCTCAAATTAACCTATACGGGTTAATCTATATTTTCACCCAATTGGATGAATGTCAATAACCTATCCGAGTTTGGTATTCGCCTCCGCGAGGAGCGGCGGCGTCTGGGGAAAAACCAAACAGAATTTGCGAAGGTGACCGGCGTACATCTAAATACCCAGTCGAGATATGAGAAAGGGGAGCGCGATCCAGACACTGGCTATCTCTCTGCCATCGCTCGAGCCGGGGTCGATGTCGGCTATCTTCTTACCGGCGAAAAAAGGGAGGACCCCTGCGCGACAACCCAGGGATATGTACATATCATCGCCACAATCCAAGAGTTCCTGGAGCTAGCAAAAGGTCCGGTTGCTTCGGAGTTTGAAGCCGCCATTACTGAGGCTCATGAAGCCAGCAAGCATTACTGGTCTGACTCTGACCGTAGCGATCAAGCAGACAAGGCACTTTGGCAGTTACTCAAGAAGAGTCCTGTCTTGTTGCCTGAATTGCAGGATCTAGAAATGCTGATTGAGCAGGTCGAGTTCGTACAATCGACCGTCGGTCTAGACGTGACACCACGTCTGAAAGCCAAAGTGGTGGTCACCCTTTACAGAAGTGAGCGGATCTCCGGGAGGAAACCAGATTTCCCGACGGTGGAGCGGTTGCTTCGGCGTGGCTAGGCCGGATCAGAGCGACGGCGGCCGCTCGAAATATTTGGTTGGTCAAGGTTGGTGAAGTTGGTCTAGAGCGGTTGGTTTAGGACTGCGATGCACTACTTCGGGGCTTTTTTACGCCTTGCGGGGTCAGGTCATTGCGCCGGCTGCAATTCGATTCCGTTTTCGATCCCTCTTCGTCCCGCCTCATCCCGCCTCATCCCGCTATACCTCGAAATTTTCCTGCGGTGATTCCGTCTTTTATTTGTGCACACCTACCAAGTGTGCCAAGCCCCTGAAAACGCTGGATTTCGCAAAACTATCCCCAGGCTTACCCACACTATATCTAGTTCTTTTGCGCGCCGCAGAAACTAGATAAAATTTCAACGCATTGTTTTTTAACGTTTTTAATTTTTTG
>JAEUNX010000042.1 GCA_016791025.1 Zoogloeaceae bacterium
GTTCGGCTGAATTTTCGTCTTCTGCCTCAAAGGTTTCGAGAACCTTGACCCCTTCGGCTGTTTCTAAAAATTCGACTGTTACAACCCGGTTGTCTTCCAGCTCAAAATGAATGGACTTCTTTGGCTCTACCTTGGTGAAGGTGCCTTCGAAATCAAATCCCATTGACCCATCCTTGGCTTCCATTCTATAGCTAAATTTTTCACCTGCTTGGAGATTGATTTCTGCTTTGGGGCAACACCATTCATCAATTGCATAGTTCCACTTTGTAATATCTTCCGGCGTTACCCATGCACTCCAGACAGTGGAAAGTGGTGCGTTCACCACAGTTTCAATACTAATCTTCATTCTTTCCTCGAAATTCAAATTGTTATTGTGCAACTAACAGGGTTTGCACGGACACGATCGTACGTATATCAATTGATATTCCTGGCGCCTGGATTGATACGGGACTACTCTATTTTTCAATGACTTGAAAATCGCGTTGTCAGTCTAATAACCCCGATATTGGTTTCGCCGGGGCTCCGTCAGGTATCCATCCGGGGTGTCCAGCGTCAGCCTAATCGGTTCGCATGGCGATGTACATCCGACCATGCCAATGTCCGCTATCGGTGCGAGGCTTTGAATGGCAGTTCCTGCTCGTTAGCAAGCACCGAATCCCAACCTCCAAGATCTGCCGCCCGTATTCCTGACCGGGCAGGGAGGAGCCGCTTTATGGCGACCTGGCCCACGCGGCATTGATTTGCCTGTGGAGATCGTGCTGTATCAGTAGATTTCGGGCCGGGGGGCGAACAACGCGGCGTCCGTAAGGTCCGGCTTGGTTCGCCGCGGGGCTGTTTGACACACGGTAGGGCGGGGCGCAGTGTGTCGTGGAAGGCGAGGGCTGGGCGCTGGCGCTTTTTAATCGGCGAAACTCGGCCAATGGAGCAAGCAAATGATTGATCTCTATTACTGGACCACCCCCAACGGCCACAAGATCACGATGTTCCTTGAGGAGGCCGGCCTGCCCTACCGCATCATTCCGATCAACATTGGCCGCGGCGAGCAGTTCAGGCCCGAGTTTCTCCGCATCGCGCCGAACAACCGGATTCCCGCCATCGTGGACCACGAGCCCGTCGATGGAGGCGAGCCGCTGTCGATGTTCGAGTCGGGCGCCATCCTGCTCTACCTCGCCGAAAAGACCGGACGCTTCCTGCCGGCAGACCTGCGTGGCCGCACGATGACCTTGCAATGGTTGTTCTGGCAGGTGGGCGGCCTCGGCCCTATGGCCGGCCAGAACCATCATTTTGTGCAATATGCGTCGCAGCCGCTGCCCTACGCCGTCGACCGATATGTGAGGGAGACAGGGCGGCTGTATGGGGTGTTGAACAAGCACCTTGCCGACGGGCGCGAGTTCATCTCCGGCGACTACTCGATTGCCGACATGGCATGCTATCCGTGGGTGGTACCCCACGAGCGGCAGCGGCAGAAAATCGAGGATTTCCCGCATCTTGCCCGATGGTTGGAGCGCCTGCGGACACGTCCGGCTACCTTACGTGCCTATGCCCGCGCGCAGGAAATCAATACCGCCCCGGTGGTGGATGCCGCGTCGAGGCAGATTCTGTTCGGCCAGGACGCCGCTACCGTCCGCTAAGAGTCCCCGCAGTAGCCAACCGCCCATCGGCGCCGGCAGGGGGGGGCCAAGCCTCGGACCGCCCCCCCCCGTGCGCCTTCTGGCAACCTGGCCGGGATTGCGGAATCCTGTCGGGGGATCGGCGGGTGGCCCGGCCGTCGCGGCGGAACTTGCCGGTTATGAATGCGTGGCCGTCGTTTCCCCTTCCACCGGGCGCCCCCGGGACTGGCGATTCGACCGGCCAGTGGGGGCGCCGACGAAGGGGCGGTGACCCAGCTTCAGGCGCGGGTGGTGATCACCGCCTCGAGATATTCGCTGGGAATCACCAGCGCCTCCCGTCCGGCCTGGTTGTGGCGGGCCAGCAGCTCCTCCAAGTCTTTTTGGAGGGCGGCCTGGCCGG
>JAEUNX010000055.1 GCA_016791025.1 Zoogloeaceae bacterium
CGCCAGGCCCAGCACCGGGTTCAATAGCGCCGCCGCCCCGCTCATCAGATCCAGGGCCTGGCTCGGCGATTCGCTGAAGATCCGCGTGCCCCGGGCCGGACAGGCTACCCGAACATAGCGCTCGATCCGGACGCGCTTGGACTGGAGTTCCCGGGACAAGGCCATGAGCTGTCCCACGGTTTCCGCGCCGAGGGGCGCGAGCAGTGTCTGATCCACCTCGTCGAAGGGCTCCCGACCATCCACCCGGGCGCCCCGGGCGAACAACTCACCAATGAGCCCGCCGGCGCTGTGGGTGAGGAAATGCAGGACGGCCCCCGGCGGCAGGGCCTGGGCCAGTTGCAGCGCATTGGCCACCGGCGTGCGGGTGGCCGCATGATGCTCGAAGCTGAAGAGGCGATCGCCGTAGGCGCCGGCCAGAGCCCCCAGCTCCTGCCGCGCCGGGGGCTCCCACAGAGGCCCGAAGGTCGATTGGCCAGAGGCCGAGAGGCTATGGAGCAGGATTAGCAGCGGTGCCTCGCCCCGGGGCGTGACAAAGGCGCTCAGCGAAAATGCCCCCTCCGGGCGCACCCGGTAAAGCCCCGGCACCGGCTGGTTCGCCTCGATCCGGCGACCGATCTGGCGGGCCAAGCTCGCCCGCAGGCCGGCAAAGACTCCCGTCTTTTTCGCCCCTTCGATGACGGTGGTCTCCTCGCCCTCCCCCGGCATCCCGGCCAGCGGCGGCAGACGCCAGCCGGCGATGGCGCCAACAACGGCAGATATAGCTTCACTATCCAGCGGATCCGTAAGTGGCGGCACAATCAACATTGGCGCAATCCCCCACTCCGTGAAAAGGCGTAATAGTTCTTCTTGTCCAGGCGAACGATCGGTTGGTATTACAAATACAGGTTTTTTTTTGCGACTTGCATCCTTTAGGAGCCAGCGATTTTCTTCGTCCTTCTCGAAGAATTTAACGCCTCCGATAAAGATGTAGGCTTCACTCCAAACACTTCCAGCCAATATGGATTCGCCTAAGGCACCATTTTTATCTCTCAGACGCCACGCCCCAATTTCCCCTTCCAAGGCAAAAATCAATCCCCTCAATTCATCTGAAATGCTGTCATCAAAAACCAACACCGCCCGCCAATTCGCCCGCGCCAGCGCGTGAACTTCCGCCAGCACCTGCTCCAGGGGTGCCGCGTCCAGTTCGTCCCAGCGGCTGTTCGATGCCTGGGTGTCCCAGAGCACCTGCCAGCCGGAGCCCGGCTCCACGGCCAGCCCGCCCGCTGCGGACCAGCCCCCCTCGCTACGGTACCGCCCACCCTCCAGCCGCGTCACGGTGGTGGCCCGCAAGTCGCCCCGCCCGTCCCACAGCAAGCCCAGGCCCGCCCCCCGAGCCTGGGCCGACCCCAATCGCGCGAAGCCGTCGAAGATCTCCACCCCGCCCTCGGAGAGCGGTTCGAGACGGAACACGGAGAGCGGCGGCCGGCCGTCTTCGCCGCCCACGCCCAGGCGGCCCAGACGAATTCCCCACACTTCCCGCCCCGCCGCGTCGAAGCGCCGCCGCTCGCCGTCCGGCCCGTCATCGTTCCAGACCATCGCCAGTTCGGGCCCCACCACCAGCCCCTGGGCAGGACCCATGGGCGCGCGCCCCTCCACCCGCTCGGACGGATCAAGACCGGTGAGGGTGGAGGGCGCCACCACCGCTTCCAGGGAATCCTCCAGGCGGAGGCGAAGGCGGTCTCCCGCCACCGTGCGCAGAGTCAACTGGGCCTGGGGCCAGGTCATCGACTCGGGGAGCGGCAGGCGGCTGCCCGGGCCGACGGCCACGCTGCGGCTGGGCTCTGAGGGCCCGGCAACTTCCAGCCAGAGGGGCGAAGAGGTGGGGATGGAGAGCCGGTGAAAGGCGTTGGTGGTCGGGCCCGGCGGATGCAGCCAAAGTTCGAGGGCGTCATCCCCGAACTGCCGGACCTCCAGGCCCAGATCGGTCCGCCCGGCCGCCCCTTGGCCGACCAGCCAGGCCGCCTCCATCGGCAGCGCCGGCGCGCCTTCCGCCGGGGCACTCAGCCAACGGCTCGCCGGCAGCCGCAGGGCCGCCGCGTAGGCGAACTGCCGGGCCGCCTCGCTCTCCCGCA
>JAEUNX010000191.1 GCA_016791025.1 Zoogloeaceae bacterium
GAACTGGTTGCGAGCGCTGGTTTTCATGGAAAGTCGATGCAGGAGATGACGAAAATTCTGGATGTCGGCCGGACCGTCCTGGTCCAGTCGGCCGGCCACCCGGTCCAGGGCGGCCTGGTATTCCTCCTCCAGGGCGCGGTAGAGGGCCACCACTTTCCGGCCATAGTCCGTAAGTTGGGTGCCTCCCCCCTGCCGGCCCCCGGTCGCCCGCACCACCAGGGGCTGAGGCGCCAGATTGTTCAAGGTATCGATGGCGTCCCACGCCGCCTTGTAGGACAAGGGCACCGCCCGAGCTGCCTGGCTAATGGAACCCAGGCGTTCGATAGCCTCCAGCAGGCGGACCCGGGTATCGCCGAGGGAAACCCCCAACCCGGTCTCCAGGGAGAGCTTGCCTGTAAAGCGCTGCGCCAGCTTTTCTTCCATGCCCGACACCTTATGTACTGAATGCCATAACGCAAATTTTGTGCCGCATCATCCGGCCCGAGCCAGGTCGGAATCCAGAAGCGCTATGGTTGCAGCAATATTGAACCAGTCGCTATGCTGCATGCCAGCATTCTCAATGAATGCCTTCTACTTCGTTATGTAGTAAATGATACAACCATGACGGGTTTCCGCCATTTGCCCCAGGAGTCGCAGCATGAAAGTCAGCGCCCGAAATGTCTTTTCCGGCACCGTCAGCGCCTACCGCCCCGGCAACGTCAATGCCGAAGTCGAAGTGGATCTGGGCGGGGGTGAACGCCTTGTGGCGGTCATCACCCTCGATAGCGCCGAGAGCCTGGGGATTGCCCCGGGCAAGTCCGTGGTCGCGTTGGTCAAGGCGCCCTGGGTGATGGTCCTCACCGACGAGACCGGGGTCCGCCTTTCGGCTCGCAACTGCCTACGCGGCACCGTGGATTCCGTGACGCCGGGAAGCGTCAATGGCGAGGTGGTCATCGCCCTGCCCGGCGGGGCCAAGGTCGCGGCGGTCATCACCCGGGAAGCCATCGCGGATCTCGGGCTTAAACCCGGCGCACCGGCCACGGCCGTCATCAAGGCCTCCCACGTAGTCCTCGGCGTCACGACCTGATAGCGGCAAAGTCGCGCCGCGATTCGGCTTGGCATCGACCTAAACCGGCGGGGAAGCACTGAACGTGTAAAAGCCCCGCCCTGCCAGTTCCTCGCCGTAAATCGGCACCCGATGGATCAACCAACGCTGGTCGATGAGCCGCCAGGCCGACACCCGCTCCCCCTGCGCAGCGGCACGCCCCGGTTTGCCGAGCGGACGCAGGTAGCGATGGGCGTAAAAACATACCTGCCCGTCCTCATCGCGGCCGAACACCCGCTCTGCCGCCAGATCGGGCTCCCGATAGACCCGAAACGCGATGGGCTCCACCACTTGGCCGCGCCAGGCCGCGGGTAGATCCCGCCACCAGCGGTGGCTACCGCTCGTCTGGCGGGCTCGCTCGCAGGCGGTGGAGAGCAGCCGATACACCGCTCCTTGCACCCCCAGCCCCATCGCGCCCGGCCTCTTGTCGTTTCCCACTTTGGTAGGCAGCGCA
>JAEUNX010000086.1 GCA_016791025.1 Zoogloeaceae bacterium
GTGGATGGCGTCCTCGATGAGGAGAAGCCGACGCTTCTGCTCCACCGGAGTTGCGCCGCCGGCCAGGATCAGGGCGGTCCCCCCGGTGAGTTTGGCCAGACGATCCTGGAACTTGTCCCGCTCGATGTTCTGGGGGGCCAGCTCGAACTGGCGGCTGACCTGCTTGCGCCGGGCCGTGATCGCCTCCTGACTGCCCCCACCGCCGGAAATCACCGTCTGGTTGGAAGAGATCCGCACCTGGCGGGCCGAGCCCAGATCGCCGAGGGACACGGCCTTCAGGGTGCCGCCCAGATCCCGCGCCACCACCTTCCCGCCGGTGACGATGGCGATGTCTTCCAGCATCGCCTTGCGCCAGTGACCATACTCGGGCGGGTGGATCGCGGCCACGGGAATGCCCCGCTTCTCCCGCCAGGCCATCAGGCTCACCACGCAGGCCGGCGCCACTTCCTCCGCGATGATCAGCAGAGGCCGCTTGGTGCCTTCCAGCAGTGCCTGCAGCACCGCCACCTCGTCCAGGGACTGGAGGCGCTGGTCGGTCATCAGAATCAAGGGCTCATCCAACACCACCTGCATCTTTTCGACGTCGGTGACCATGTGATGGGAGAGATAGCCCCGGTCGAAGGCCATGCCGTCGAGGACTTCGAGGGTGGTTTCGACGGTGGTGCCGAATTCAACATCGACGATTCCGTCGGGACCGACCCGCTCCAGGGCCTCCGCCACCAGGGCGCCGGTGGACTCTTCATTGGCGGCCACCACCGCAACGGAGAACACATCTTCCCGCCCGCGAACCGGGATGGCCATGTTGCGCAGGATGCCGATCGCTTCTTCCACAGCCAGTTCGAGGCCCTTGACCAGATCCACGGCCTTCGTGCCGGCCTTGAGACAGGCCAGGCCCTCCTGGACCAGGGCGTCGGCCAGCACCGTGGCGGTGGTGGTGCCGTCGCCGGCCACCTCGTTGGTCTGGCGAGAGACTTCCCGCAGGACCTGGGCGCCAATGTTCTCGAAGGGATCTTCGAGTTCGATCTCCGCCGCGATGCTCACCCCGTCGCGGGAGATGATCGGGGTGCCGATGGGGCGGTCGATGATGGCGTTCATCCCCCGCGGACCAAGGGTGCCGCGGACCGCCCGGGCCATCTTGGCCACACCCCGGGCCAGGGCTTCTCGCGCGTCGTCGTCGTGCAACATGATGTTGGGCATGGGTCTCTCCTCCGAAAGTCGTGTTGTTGTCCGTGGCGCCGCCCGTCACGCAGACGGGAGCGCCATCGGCGGTTGTTGCCGCGCCGGGAGCCTGGCCCCCGGCGCCGGGCCTCACTCGTAGGCGAGGGCTTGGTCCATGTCGCCGAACAGCACGACGTTGTCATCGTCAATCATCACCATCCGACCGTAGTGGGTGGAGGTGAAGATTTCGAACAGGTGGGGGGTCATCTCCCGGCCGAGGGCTTCGCTGATCTCCGGCATGTTGAATTCGATCTTGCCTTCGCCGTCGATCCGGATCATGGCCGGCAGGTAGGTCACCTTGATGCCGGGCTTGGTGCCCATCAATTCGGCGATGGCGCGGGCTTCCACGCTATCGTTCATGGTCACCCCGCACTGGTGGGAAATGGTTTGCTCGAACTTCATGTCCTTGATGGACTTGAAGATGTTGTCGCCGTGGTAAGCGCTCATCGTGGTTCCTTCGTAGGTGAGGGTTGGGGGCTCAGGCCTTGAACTCGGCCGGCAGCTCGAGGCCGAGTTCGCCGGTGATGGCGTGGATGCGCTCCTTGGCCCGGGCCAGGGCGTCCGGGAACTGGGTCACCTTATGGTGGGGGAGCGACCACATGGGCTGGAGCTGCTGCGCGGCTTCCAGCGCGTTCTTGCCATGGCTGGCGAGCCACTTGTTGAAGAGCGCCCGGTTATGGGCACCGTGCACCGGGTCGTGGGCGAGGATGTGCACCAGCTCCGCGGTGTTGGCCAGGTTGCGCTGGTAGTCGCCTTCGGCGGCGGAAATCACGGTCGGCGTGGTGAAGTCGTTCTGGGCGGCCGCTACCTGCATGAAGAAGCCGCTGCGCACCAGCTCGGCCACCATGGGCTCGAAGACGATATTCACTGCGAAGTACTTTTCGAGGTAATCCGGCGTGCCGTTGATGCTTTCGATGGCCTTGCGGGTGCCCTGCCAGGCCGGGTTTTCCATCCAGTGCTGCTTGCCCAGATCCAGGTTCAGCTCGGGCTGGTCGAGGGCGATCTCGGCGAGATAGAGGGTCAGATCCTGGGCAAAGCGCAGCTTGTAGGACGAATTGGTCAGGATCGCGCTGTTGATCATCTGGGTGTAGCCATAGCGCTGGGCGTGCATGGTGGCCATGCC
>JAEUNX010000115.1 GCA_016791025.1 Zoogloeaceae bacterium
GTCCGCATCGAGCATCCCGACAACGCCTGGGCGGCGCTGGAGGAGCTCACCGGCCACGCCGAGGCGATTTTGCAGCGCCTGGACCTGCCCTACCGGAAGATCGTCCTGTGCTCCGGAGACATGGGCTTTTCCGCCGCCAAGACCTACGATCTGGAGGTCTGGCTGCCGGCTCAGAACACCTATCGGGAGATTTCTTCCTGCTCCTGCTTCGAGGCCTTCCAGGCCCGGCGCATGGGGGCGCGATTCAAGAATGCCCAGGGCAAGAACGAATGGTTGCATACCCTCAACGGGTCTGGCCTGGCGGTCGGGCGCACCCTGGTGGCGGTGCTGGAAAATTACCAGCAGGCTGACGGCTCGGTGGTGGTCCCCAAGGCCCTTGCGCCCTACATGGGCGGGCTAGAGCGGCTGATTCCGGGTTCCTAATCGCCGGGCTCATTTTCAGCGGGCGCATGGAGCCCAAGGGAGGGGCGGGGCGTTTCTGCGAGGACCGTCTCGGTCGGCCGCTTGGGCCGACTCCCCAGGCGCAGCGGCGGGAGCTTGATCGGCGTGGCGCCCAAGGGCGGGACATAGGGCGCCTCGTAATGGCTGAGGATCTGGAAGTAGTTCCGCACGTTCTCCGCCGTCACCACGGCTTCTCCGCCCCGGGCCGGGCCGGATTTGAGGCGGGCGGCAAAGGACGGTTTGGAGAGAAGGGGCAGGATCTCCTTGATGTCCAGCCATGCGGTGATGTCCCGCTTGAGACTGAGGGCGATCTGTCGCGCGCCATTGAAGTGGCCCATGCCGAGGTTGTAGGCCGCGATGGCCATCCAGCTCCGGTCGGGCTCGGGCACGTCCTCCGGAATCTGCTCCTTCAGCATCGAGAAATAGCGGGCCCCCCCCAGGATGGCGGCGCGGGCATCAAGGCGGTTATCGACGCCCAGGCGATCGGCTGTGTCTTCCGTCAACATCATGATGCCCCGCACGCCGGTGGGTGAGGTTGCAAGAGGGTCCCACTGGGACTCCTGATAGGCTAGGGCAGCGAGCAGGCGCCAGTCGATTCCCGTCACGGCTTGGGCATCGTGGAAATGGCGCCGAAAGGCCGGGAGGCGACGCTCTACCCGGGCGAGGAAATTGGTGATGTCATCTTCATCAAGGCGCCGGATATGGCCGAAATAGCGATCGCCGATGCGGGCGATGGTTCCGTTCTTGTGGGCCTCCGCCAGAAAAGTGTCGATCTGGGCAGCCAGGTCGCCCTCGCCGTCGTCGGAGAGGGCCCAGCGAATGCTGGATTTCGCAGGCAATGGCAGCGCAATGTGGAGGTTGGGGAAGAAGGTCGCGGCCAGGGCGTACTGGACTTCGTCCGTGGCGGCAAAGTCCAAGCTGCCCTTGGCGACCAGTTCGAGGAGCCCCTGGTCACCACCGGCCTTGGGGTGGCGCGGCTTGAGGTGCGTGCCCCGGCGCTGGATGGCGTCGAGGGCGTCGGCGGCGGCGGAACCCCGACGGACGCCGACGGTATGGCCCGCCAGATCTCGTTCGCCACTCAGGTTGGCGCCATCGTCCCGCCCGGCAATCACGTAATCCACGTCTCGCAGGCTGCGGCTCCAGCTAACCGGTAGGTTGTCGTTGCGAGTGAGTCCGGCCGCCGCAAGATGGACTTCTCCGCGGACCACGGCATCCAGGGCGCCGAGTGCGTCCGGGTAGGTGGTGAAGCGGACTGGAACCTCTAGGCGCTCGGCCAAGGCGACGAGGAGGTCCCGCTCAAAGCCGCCGGCTCTTCCGTTGGCGTCCTCGCGATACGACAGCGGGTCCAGCCGGGTGGCGACCCTCAGTTCGCCAACCTTTCGGTAATCGCCAAGACGGGGCGCGGCTGACGGTGTGGGAGCGTGGTCTGGCGAGCACGCCATGAGGAGGAGGGCCCCGAGGGCGGGCAGCCATGTGCGCATGGAGACTCCAGGGGCCGAAATGGACTGAATTTTGCGCCCCGGCCCGGGGCGAAACAACCTGCCGCTGATTGACCCGCGTCGCCGGGCTGGACATGCGGGGTTGCCGACTCGGGCGCCGCGGTTATAATTCGCTCCCCCGCGCGGTGTAATGCAATTCGCTGGCGCGGATGGAGAGGTACCGAAGTGGCCATAACGGCGCCGACTCGAAATCGGATGGTCTGGGAAACCAGGCACGGGGGTTCGAATCCCCCCCTCTCCGCCAGTCATGCGGCTGATTTTAGCGATGGGCTTGCCGAACTGGTGATGTGGCGATAGAATTGTTGGCTTCCTAGGCGCGTAGCTCAGCTGGTTAGAGCACCACCTTGACATGGTGGGGGTCGTTGGTTCGAGTCCAATCGCGCCTACCAAATCTGGGAGGCAAGACGTGGTGGCTAGTCGAACTTGTGCGGGTTGCCGCGGAAATTCATAGCAAGTACCACTGTCTTGTCAAAACAAAAAAGTGCGGCTTGTCCGCACTTTTTTTTTGCTGGGGTCCAACAAAGATGCCGCGTATCACCCTTCCGGACGGCTCGGTCCGCACATTCGATCAGCCGGTCTCGGTGGCCGACGTGGCCGCGTCGATCGGCGCCGGGCTCGCGCGGGCAGCCCTGGCAGGACGGGTGGATGGCCGGCTGGTGGATACGAGTCATGTAATCACCGAGGACGCCCAGCTCGCAATCGTGACGGATAAGGACGACGATGGCCTGGAGGTCCTGCGCCATTCGACGGCGCACCTCCTCGCCTATGCGGTCAAGGAGCTGTTTCCCGAGGCCCAGGTGACCATCGGGCCGGTGATCGAAAACGGCTTCTACTATGACTTCTCGTATAGCCGTCCCTTTACGCCGGAGGATCTGGCGGCGATCGAGCGGCGCATGGTCGAGTTGGCTCGTAAGGATTTCCCCGTGACCCGCGAAGTCTTGCCACGGGACGAGGCGGTGGCTTTTTTCAAGAATCTGGGCGAACACTACAAGGCCGAAATTATCGCCTCGATCCCGGTCGCCGAGGATGTTTCCCTCTATCGGGAGGGCGACTTCGTGGATCTCTGCCGTGGTCCCCACGTGCCAAGCACCGGGCGGCTCAAGGTCTTCAAGCTGATGAAGGTGGCCGGCGCCTATTGGCGCGGCGATTCACGAAACGAAATGCTGCAGCGGATCTATGGGACCGCCTGGGCGCGCAAGGAAGATCAGGACGCGTATCTGCATCGTCTGGAGGAGGCGGAAAAACGGGATCACCGCCGCTTGGGCCGCCAGCTGGACCTTTTTCATCTCCAGGACGAAGCGCCGGGCATGGTGTTTTGGCACCCGGCGGGCTGGACGCTCTGGCAGCAGATTGAGCAGTACCTGCGGGCATTGTTGACCCGGGCCGGGTATTGCGAGGTGAAAACCCCTCTCGTGATGGATCGGCATCTGTGGGAGCGTTCCGGCCACTGGGAGAATTACCGGGAGAACATGTTCACCACGGAGTCGGAGAAGCGCGATTACGCGATCAAGCCGATGAATTGCCCTGGACATGTGCAGATCTTCAACCACGGATTGCGCTCTTACCGAGACCTGCCTCTTCGATTGGCGGAATTCGGTTCCTGCCACCGCAACGAGCCTTCTGGTGCGCTCCATGGGCTGATGCGTGTTCGCGGCTTTGTCCAGGACGACGCCCATATCTTTTGCACCGAGGATCAGATCGTGTCCGAGGTGGCGGCCTTCAATAGTCTCCTCATCGATGTGTATCGGGATTTCGGTTTTACCGACATCGCGGTGAAACTTTCGTTGCGGCCGGAAAAGCGTGCCGGCTCGGACGAAGTTTGGGACCGGGCGGAGGCGGGCTTGCGGACGGCCTTGACGGCCTCGGGTCAGACCTGGGAGGAATTGCCAGGGGAGGGCGCTTTCTACGGGCCCAAGATCGAATACCAGATCAAGGATGCGCTGGGCCGGTCTTGGCAGTGCGGCACCATGCAACTCGATTTCGTGCTGCCCGAGCGCCTGGATGCGGAATACGTGGCCGAGGATAATGCCCGTCACCGTCCCGTGATGCTGCACCGGGCGATCCTTGGGTCGCTGGAGCGCTTCATCGGCATCCTCATTGAGCACTACGCAGGTGCGTTCCCTTTCTGGCTGGCGCCGACGCAAGCGGTGGTCATGAATATATCGGAAGGCCAATCGGATTACGCTGCCGCCGTGCAAAAGTCCTTGCTCGACGCGGGTTTCCGCGTCGAGGCCGATTTGCGGAACGAAAAGATTACTTATAAAATACGAGAACATAGCGTTCGCAAGCTGCCCTACCAAATCGTCGTCGGCGACAAGGAAAAGGCGGCGAATCTGGTGGCCGTTCGCGTCCGAGGTGGCCAAGACCTCGGTCAAATGTCCCTCGAAGCCTTGCTCGAGCGCTGGCAGCGTGATTTTGATGCGCGTGCCGGCACGGCCTGATTTTGTGTTTGGCATGGAGAGTTAAAACCATCGCTCAGGATAAAAAGCAGCGCGTAAATGAAGAAATCAGCGCGCCAGAAGTGCGATTGATCGACGCAGAGGGTGAGCAGGCCGGCATCGTGTCGCTGCAAGCGGCGTTGAACATGGCCGAGGAGGCCGGGCTTGATCTGGTGGAAATTGCCCCGATGGCCAAGCCGCCTGTCTGCCGGGTGATGGATTTCGGCAAGTTCAAGTATCAGGAAGCCAAGCGGGCCCACGAAGCCAAGCTGAAGCAGAAGCAGATCCAGGTCAAGGAAGTGAAGCTGCGGCCGGGCACTGACGAAAACGACTACCAGATCAAGCTGCGCAACCTGAAGCGCTTCCTGGAAGAAGGGGACAAAGCCAAAGTCACCCTCCGGTTTCGTGGCCGGGAAATGGCGCATCAGGAGTTTGGCTTGCGCCAATTGGAAAGAGTTAGAACCGACCTGGAAGAATTGGGCCAGGTCGAGCAGATGCCCAAGATGGAAGGGCGTCAGATGGTCATGGTGATCGCGCCCAAGAAAGTTGTGCGCTGACCGACAGTAGTTTCGCCCCCGTCACGAGGGGCCGAACACGGAGAAGTCTCCGTAAAACAAGTGGTGTCAGGTTGTCAAAGTGCTGTGGTTGGCACTACCTGGCAGCATGTTATGAACGAAGGAGCAGTCATGCCTAAAATGAAGACCAAGAGCGGAGCCGCTAAGCGGTTCAAGGTCCGCTCGAGCGGAAGCATCAAGCGTTCTCAGGCGTTCAAGCGTCATATCCTCACAAAGAAGACCACCAAGAGCAAGCGCCAGCTGCGTGGCATGACGGCCGTTCATGCCAGCGACGAAAAGCTGATCCGCGCCATGCTGCCTTACGCCTGATAGGAGAACGAGATGCCCCGAGTTAAACGTGGTGTAACCGCCCGCGCCCGCCACAAGAAGGTTCTGGACCAGGCCAAGGGTTACCGCGGCCGTCGCAAGAATGTTTACCGCATCGCCAAGCAGGCGGTGATGAAGGCCGGTCAATACGCTTACCGTGACCGTCGTCAACGCAAGCGCCAGTTTCGCACCTTGTGGATTGCGCGGATCAATGCCGCCGCCCGCGAGCTGGGATTGACCTACAGCACTTTCATGAATGGCCTGAAGAAGGCCTCTGTTGAGGTCGACCGCAAGGTCCTCGCGGATCTAGCGGTTTTTGACAAGGCCGCCTTTGCCGCCTTGGCGGATCAGGCCAAGGCCAAACTGGCTGCCTGAGTTCCGGCGGCTCAAGAAAAGGAGGCCTGGCCTCCTTTTTTTTTAGGAAACTTCCGGCGATTGCTCCCATGGAATCTCTCGAACAGATCGTTGCCCGTGCGGTCAGCGATTTCGCTCACGCCCACGACTCCAATGCCCTCGAGCAGGCCAAGGCCCGCTACCTGGGCAAGGCCGGAGTGCTGACCGAGCAACTCAAGGCGCTTGGAAAATTGGACCCCGAGGCCCGCAAGTCGGCAGGGGCTGCCATCAATCGCGCCAAAGGCGACATAGAAGGGGCTTTGGATGCCCGTCGTCTGGCCCTCAAGGAGGCGGCACTGGCCGCGCAATTGGCGGCAGAAGCCTTGGATGTCACCTTGCCGGGCCGTGGAATGGGGCGTGGTGGCCTCCACCCCGTGAGCCGGACAATTGAGCGAATCGAAGGGCTGTTTCGCTCGATCGGATTCCAGGTTGCGGACGGGCCGGAAATCGAAACTGATTTCCATAACTTCACGGCCTTGAATACTCCGGAAAATCACCCCGCCCGGTCCATGCACGACACTTTCTACCTTGAGGGGAGTGACGCGGTTCTGTTGCGGACCCACACCAGTCCGGTCCAGATCCGCACCATGCAG
>JAEUNX010000152.1 GCA_016791025.1 Zoogloeaceae bacterium
GCTTAACGTCTTCCAGATCGCCGGCTCCGCCCTCAACGCCCAGAGCCTGCGCCTCAATACCACGGCCTCCAACCTCGCCAACGCCGATAGCGTGGTGGGGGCCGACGGTCAGCCCTACCGCGCCAAGCAGGTGGTTTTTGCCGCGACCCCGGTCGCGGGCCCTGGCTCCCAGGGGGTCAAGGTGACCCAGGTGGTCGAAAGCGCCGCGCCGCTGCGGATGGTCTATGACCCGGCCAATCCGGCCGCCAATCCCGAGGGTTACGTATCGATGCCCAACGTCAATGTGGTGGAAGAGATGGTGAACATGATTTCGGCCTCCCGCTCCTACCAGAACAACGCCGAAGTGATGAATACCGCCAAGACCCTGTTGCAACGCACCCTGGCCATCGGCCAGTGACCGACCGACCCTGGAGAGCTCAGCCATGGCCAGCGTAAGTAATGCAACCACCAGCGCCGCCCAGCAGATCCTGTCTGATCTCGCCCGGACGCAAAACACGACCCGTACAAAGATCGATGACGCCCAGGACCGCTTCCTGAAACTGCTCACCACGCAGTTGAAGAACCAGGATCCCCTGAGCCCGATGGACAACGCCCAGATGACGTCCCAACTGGCGCAGATCAGCACCGTGGATGGTATCGAGCGGCTGAATGCCACGCTGTCGAGCCTGATCGACAGCCAACAGGCGTCCGAAGCGCTTCAAGCGGCGACTCTGGTCGGACGGGGTGTGCTGGTGCCCGGGGCCGGCATGACCCTATCGGATAAAGGTGCCCTGGCGGGATACACCTTGGCCTCGGCGGCGGACAAGGTTCTGGTGACGGTCACTGATGCCAATGGCCTGGAGGTCGCCCAAGTGGATATGGGGTCCCAGGATGCAGGCACGCACAGCATCAGCTGGGATGGGACGACCGCCAATGGCACCCGCGCCGCCAACGGTGCCTACCGCATCAGTGTGAAGGCCTACGCCGGAGAGAACGCCGTGACGTCTTCGGCTCTCCAGCTCGGGGTGGTGAGCAGTGTCGTGCGGGGCAGTGGCGGGGTGGACCTGGAAGTGGGCTCGCTGGGGATTTTCCAGATGAGCCAGATTCAGCAGATTCTTTGATTCGGGAGCAGCAGACATGGCATTCCAACAAGGTTTGAGCGGGCTCAACGCGGCGTCGAAGGCCCTTGACGTGATCAGCAACAACGTGGCCAACTCTGGCAACGTGGGCTTCAAGCTCGGTTCCACCCTGTTTTCGGACGTCTATGCCGCGGCCTTGAACGGTGCGGCCGCCGGGGTTCAGGTCGGGATCGGTACGGCCGTCGGCGCGGTTCGGCAGCAGTTCAGCCAGGGCAACATCACCCCCACCAACAATCCGCTGGATGTGGCGATCAACGGTGCTGGCTTCTTCCGCATGAGCCAGGATGGCGCCATTTCCTACACCCGTAACGGCCAGTTCGACGTGGATAAGAATGGCTACATTGTGAGTGCACAGGGATTGCGGCTGACCGGCTATCCGGCGGATGCCACCGGGGCGATCCTGCCGGCGTCTCCGACTGATATTCAAATCGATACCGCCGATCTCCAGCCGAACCCCACCTCCGAGATTAACCTCGGGCTCAACCTGGACTCCCGGGCCACCGCGCCGACTGCCGCCTTCGACTTCACAGACCCCACGACCTACAACTCTTCCACCTCGGTGACGGTGTATGACAGCCTGGGGAATGACCACATTGCGACGATGTATTTCGTCAAGACGGCCGGCGGCACTTGGGACGTCTACCAACAGCTTGATGGGGGCGCCACCTCCCTCGCCTCTGCCGCCTCGCCGACCCTGACTTTCGATACCAGCGGTGCCTTGACCGCAGGTGCCACCAATACCCTGACGCTGGCTATTCCCGCGAGCTTTGGCGCCGCAACGCCCCAGTCGGTGACCCTGGACTTCACTGGCAGCACCCAGTATGGCAGCGCCTTCGGTGTCAATCGCCAGAACCAGGACGGCTACGCCTCCGGACGCCTGTCCGGGATCACCATCAGCGAGGATGGCACCGTGCAAGGCCGGTATTCCAACGGCCAATCCCGCAATCTTGGCCAGATTGTGATCGCCAACTTTGCCAGCCCCAATGGCCTGATTTCCCTGGGCAACAACCTGTGGGCGGAGTCGCCGGCTTCCGGTCAGCCCCTGGTGGGCGCACCTGGGACCGGCAGCCTGGGGGTGCTGGTGGCTGGGTCAGTGGAAGAGTCGAACACCGACCTCACCGCCGAGCTGGTAATATGATCACCCAGCAGCGGGCGTATCAGGCCAATGCCCAATCCATCAAGACCCAGGACCAGATTCTTCAGACCCTGGTGAATCTGCGATAAGTAGTACTGAGGCAGGGGGGCCGCGTTAAGCCGTGGCGTCCAAGCCGGGAGGCCGTGATGGACAAGCTGATCTATACCGCAATGAGCGGCGCGAGCCAGACTTTGGGACAACAGGGGGCGGTGGCCCACAACCTGGCCAATGCCACCTCCACCGGCTTTCGCACCGAGATGCATCGGCTGCGGGCGGTGCAGGTCCAAACACCGGCCTTGCCCACCCGGGCCTTCGCCGTCGATGCCAGCGTGGCGACGGATTTCACTCCGGGGCCCCTGCAGCATTCCGGCCGCGCCCTGGATGTGGCGGTGGAAGGCAAGGGTTGGATCGCCGTGCAAACCCCGGACGGGCGGGAAGCGTATACGCGAAACGGCAGCCTTGAACTTTCCCCCAATGGCGTCCTGCAGACCCGGCAGGGCTTGCCGGTGGTGGGCGATGGCGGGCCGGTGACTCTGCCGCCGGACGACCAGATCGTCATCGGCAAGGATGGCAGCATCTCCGCCATCCCCTCCTCTGGCGCCGTCAACACCGTAAATGTGGTGGGTCGCCTGAAGCTGGTCAATCCGCCGGAGCAGGATCTGGTGCGGGGCGAGGACGGACTCTTCCGCCTGTCGAGCGGCGAAGCCGCCGCCCAGGACGACGCGGTGCAGGTCGCCAGCGGTTACCTGGAAGGCAGCAACGTCAATGTGGTGGACCAGATGGTGACCATGATCTCGCTGGCTCGTCAGTTCGAGATGCAGACCAAGATGCTTTCGTCGGCCGAGGCCAACGACCAGGCCGCCACACGGATCCTGTCGGCCAGCTAAGGCGGGGATTAGGCGCCGGTTTCCCGCGGTGTTCGGCCGATTCCAAGGCCGCTGGCA
>JAEUNX010000196.1 GCA_016791025.1 Zoogloeaceae bacterium
AGGAGGATGGCCGCCATGCTGATCTGGTTGGCCCCCTTCTGGGGCACGAAGATCGCTGGATGGCAGTTGGAGCAGTCAAGCCAGGCGGTGTGCTGCTTGTGGGGATAAACCACGTCGGGCATGGAGCCCTTCACCTCCCGCACGATGTTGAGGTCCATCACCACTGGCGCGGCGGCGGGATCCTTCAGATCCCAGCGCGGGCCGATGCGGGCGCCGTCCAGGGCCTGGACCCAATTCACCCGGTTGCCCGCCGTGGAACGGGGCAGCGGATCAAACGCGGTGAGCGGCGGCTGGAGGATGTGGGTGCCGTCGTTGGCGGGATCGTGGATGCCATCTTCCGGCGGCGGCAGGTTGCGCTTGGAGGGGGGCTTGAGCAGGCGATTGAAGGCATTCACTTCCGCAGTGGTCGGCGGCGCCGGGGTCGCAGCAGCGGTGGCCGTCGGAGGAGGCGCAGAAGGCTTGGCCTCCGTTTTGGCGGCAGGCTTCTGGGCGGCGGCCAACATGTAATCGACGGCGGCCTTGGCGTCCCCGTCCGAAAGATCCGCCGCACCGCCCTTGGCGGGCATGTTGGGCGGCTTGCCGTTGATGGCCGACGCATAGAGCTTGTCCACGCCCGTTTTGATGCGGGGCGCCCAGGCTTCGCCATCGCCAAGCTTGGGGGCTCCCAGGAGGCCCGCCGTATGGCAGGCGGCACAGGTCTTTTCGAACACGGTCTTGCCGTCGGCCAGAACCGCACCGGACCCGAGGGCCAGGGCCGCCAGGATCAGCCAGGACCCACCACCTTGGATGCGCGTGCTCATTTCCGGGCTCCCTGCCCCGCCGGGGCGACCAGCTTCTGGATCGTGCTCTCATGGACCTGGGTGGGGGTGCCGGGCTTGGCGGAGTGGCAGAGGTTGCAGTTCTCCACCGACCAGGCGACCTCGCCGTTGTGGCAGGCGCCGCAGAACTGGCCGTCGATGATCTTCACCATGTTGATCTCGTTGCCCCCGGCCTTGAACTGGAAGCCCAGATCCGCGTGGCAGACCTTGCAGCGGAAGCGCATGCGGTGGAACCAGTGGGGAAAGACCACCGGCCGCATGCCCGCGCCATCGGAATAGTTGTTGATCACCACGTCGCCGTATTCGGCCGGGGCCTCCTTCGAAGCGACCAGAATGATCGCCACCACCACGGACCACAGGGCGATGCGGAGAAACCCGAGCCGCCTGACGGCGGCCAGTCGTAGGAACATGCCAGCCTCCCGAAAACGTGCCGGTCACCGCCTAGTAGGCGCCGAAGGCACGGGTTATTTTCAGGAACAGAAGAGCATTTTCCTTGCCATCCACCTCGGCGGTGCGGAACTGGAGCTCCAGGCTGGAGCGGCCGATGGCGTAGGTGAGGCGCTGGTCGAGCTCCCGGGAGATCTGCTCCCGAGTCCCGTCCGGGTCGCCCATCAGGCGGGTGTTGCTGCCGTAGGCGTTCGAGGTGAAGCGCAGGGAGTAGCGCAAGCGCGGGATGCCGAAGACCCGGGTATGGACGTAGTTCACGTTGCCACTAAGGTTGGTATCCCGGGAGGTGTTGGAGAAGCCATTCAGGAGAGCGTTGGTCTGGCGGGATTCGGCGGACTGGTTGGTCTTCTGCCAGGTGAGATTGGCGTCGAACTGGGACTGGGGGCTGATCCGCCAGGTCCCGTTGAGCTGCAGATTGACAAGCTGAAACGAGCTGTCCGTGTCGCCCTGGCTGCGGCTGTCGGAGACCGTGAGGCCGATGTAGCCGCGCATATCCTCCCGGGGCGCGGCCTGCAGGCTCAGGCCCAGGCTGTGGGTGAGGGTGTTGATGCTGGCGGCGTCGCCACCCCGGGCCCGGGTGGTGGACAGCGACTGGCTGAAGGTGCCGTGCAGCGCTGAGACATCCGTCAACGGCCAGTTGCGGAAGATCGAATGACCCAGGTTTCCGGTCAGCGCCTGCTGGCTGTTTTCCTGGGCCGAGACCCGGGTGAGGTTCGCCGATCCGTACCAATTGTAGGAATAGTTCCCGAAAGTGAGAGGATCCGAGGAGTAGTTGAAGCCCACCGCCTGGCTGGCGGTGGTGGATTGGCTGTCCCGGCTGCTCACCCGGTTGGCGCTCAACGAGCCCAACAGGCTGAAGTTGCGATTCACCAGATAGTTGGCCGAGAAGGTGCCGCCGAAGATCGACACCTCGCCGGAGGCGGCCTGACCGAAATCGTTCTTCGAGGTGAAGTAGCGCAGGGTGCCGCTGGCCCGCCAGGGAGAATCCAGGGGCGCCCAGTTGCCGAAGGTGTAGGCCTGCAGGGTCCGCACATTGCCGGAGAACGAGGACACGCTGGGATCGGCCTGAAGATCGGTGTCGGTGACCGTGCCCAGGGTTTCCAGGGACAAGGCCTCATTCACCTGGAAGGTATGGCGGGCCGTGCCAAGGAATTCGGTGGATGAGGCGCCGTCGGTGCGGGTGTTGCGGGCGTAGGAGCCGGTCAGGTCCAGGACCTGGCGATCGCCGGAGGTATAAAAACCGCCGGAGAAGCGATCCACCTCGTCCCGGCCGAAGCTGCCGTCCAGCTCGCTGCGGTCGTACTGGGCGAAGGTCCGCCAGCGTCCCTGCTCCGGCCGATACTCCTGGCGCAGGCTTAGCCGGTCGCTGCGAGAGTCGGTGTTGGTCAGGCGGCCGTCGTTGCGACTGTCGCTCACCGCGTAGCTGGCCTGGAACGGAAAACGGCTTTGAGGGAAAAGGTTGAGGGTGCCGGTACCGCTCACCACCATCCCTCGCTGTTTGTTGGCGCCAAAGG
>JAEUNX010000017.1 GCA_016791025.1 Zoogloeaceae bacterium
CGCAGGGCCGGGACATTGGTAAGGGTCAGGGGCTCCGCCGACAGCAAGGCCGCACAAAGAATTGGGAGCGCCGCATTCTTGGCGCCGGAAATCGCCACTTCGCCTTCCAGGCGGGCGCCACCTTCAATCAACAACTTATCCATCTCGCCGGGCCTTAAAGCCCCAGATCCTTTCTGACTGTCGCCCATTGTTCGGGCGTGTAGGTTTGTAGCTGCAGGGCATGAATTTCGTTGCCCATCAGGGGGCCAAGCGCGGCATACACTGCCTGGTGCTGACGGACCCGCAGCTTGCCCGCAAAGGCGGGGCTCACAACGATGCCGGTGAAATGCACCCCGTCATCCCCTTCTATCTGGATGAAATCGCAGGGAAGGCCGGCTTGGATGAGGCGTTGTATTTCCTTGGCGTCAAACATGGTCGTCTTGTCCAGGAGCGTTGGCTCGATCAGCCCCGCAGCTTGTAACCGCGGGCCAGCATCGTCAGCGTAACGCCTGCCAGGACCAGACCACTGACCGCTGCGACAGCCAGACTGATCCACGGCGAGACATCGGACTGGCCGAAAAAGCCGTAGCGAAAACCGTCAATCATGAAGAAAAACGGATTGAAATGGGAGACCCCCTGCCAAAACTCGGGCAGCGAGTGGATCGAATAGAACACGCCGGAGAGCATGGTAAGGGGCATCACGATAAAGTTTTGGAATGCCGCGAGTTGGTCGAACTTGTCGGCCCAGATCCCTGCAATGACGCCGAAAGAGCCAAGAACCACGCCCCCGAGCACGGCAAAGGCGAGGGCCCAAAGCGGTTCCTGAACCGGGAGATGGACAAACGGTAGCGCGGCAAGCCAGACCCCGACCCCGACCAACAAGCCCCGAGCCACCGCAGCCGCCACATAGGCCACATAGAACTCCCGGTAGGACAGAGGAGGCAGGAGCATGAACACCATGTTCCCCGTGATCTTGCTCTGGATGAGTGACGAAGAGCTATTGGCAAAGGCATTCTGCAGGACCGACATCATTACCAAGCCCGGCACGAGGAAACTGGTGTAGGCGATCTCGCCGTAGACCGTGATATGCCGATCCAGGACGTGGGAGAAGATAAGCAGATACAGGACCGCATTCAGAATTGGGGCGGCCACTGTCTGAAAACTCACCTTCCAAAAGCGGAGGATCTCCTTTTTCAGCAGGGTCTGAAATCCGATCATTGCTCGTCACGCCGCCTGCATGAGTTGCAGGAATACCTGCTCGAGATCACTGGCACCGATTTCCATATCCGCCATGTCGACCCCGGCCTCGCGAATCTTCGCCAGGATGGCCTCGACTTCCACATAGCGGTCAAAGGCGAATTCCCACCAGCCCCCGCTTCCAGGATGGCCGCCCAAGGCAGCCAGATCGGCACCGCCCACCACCCGCACGCGCAAGCTGTGGGAGGCGAATCGCCGCAATAGGTCCTCAGTGGTATCAAGGGCCACGATCCGTCCGGCTTTTAGCATGGCCAGCCGCCCGCAAAGGGTTTCCGCCTCTTCAAGATAATGGGTGGTGAGGATGATGGTGTGTCCATCCCGATTCAGCTTGCGAATGAACTGCCAAAGGCCCTGGCGAAGAGCCACATCGACGCCGGCCGTAGGCTCATCGAGCACAATGACCGGCGGGCGATGCACCAAGGCTTGGGCCACCAGGACGCGCCGCTTCATGCCGCCGGATAGCGCGCGCATATTGGCGTCCGCCTTGGCAGTTAGATCGAGGCTGGCGAGGATCTCATCGATCCAGGCATCGTTGTTGCGGAGCCCGAAATACCCGGATTGGATACGCAGCATCTCGCGAACCGTGAAAAACGGATCGAAGACCAGTTCCTGAGGCACCACCCCGAGATTGCGACGGGCCTGCCGATAATCGCCAACCACGTCATGGCCCATCACCTCCAGACGTCCGCCGTCAGGCCGGACTAGCCCGGCCAGCGCCGAGATCAGGGTGGTTTTTCCGGCCCCATTGGGGCCCAGCAGGCCGAAAAATTCGCCCTGAGCAACTTCCAGGCGCACTCCGTCGAGGGCCGTCAGGGCGCCATAGCGTTTGACGACATCGATCACCCGGACGGCCGGCTGGCTCATTGCGTTGAAGGTGCCGCTCAGGACGCAGCGGCCGGCTCAAGGGAAAGGAATTCGTCCACGCCGTATAGGCGCGCCAAACTGAGCAGGCTGGCTGGGACACCGAGGAAAGTAAGGCGCCCACCGGCAGCCCGCGACGCCCGAAGCCAATCGAGCAGCACCGCGACCGCCGCCGAGTCCGCATGGGTGACGCCCGTCAGATCCACCACCCAATCACCAGCCCCGGGCCGACCGGCTTCGACGAGGCCGCCGGCACTGCCGGCGTTCATTTCGCCGGTGACCTCGACCGTATTGCCCGCCACCCGGATCATGTCTTGGCGCCGGCGGCGACCTCTTTGTTCTTCGCCTGGAGGGATTTGATCAGGCCGTCGATGCCGCTAGCCTTGATCTCCTGGGCAAACGAGCCGCGGTAGTTGGTCACCAAGCTGACGCCACCCACGATCACGTCATAGACCTTCCACCCCGCCGCAGACTTTTCGAGGGAATAGTCGATCTGCACTGGCCGGGCGCCAGATTGCTTGACTTCGGTCCGCACCACGACATCCGTGTCATCGGGCTGAGCGCGAAGGGGCTTGAAGTCGATGGCCTGATCCCGATACTGGGTCAGCGCATTGGAGTAGGTACGAACGAGCAGCGTCTTGAAGGCATCGACCAACTGATCCTGCTGGGCTGGCGAGGCTTGGCGCCAGTCGCGCCCCACCGCCAGCGCGGTCATGCGCTTGAAATCGAAGTGAGGCAGCACTTTTGCCTCCACCAGATCGATCGCCTTGCGCGTATCCCCGGACTGAATGGCCTTGTCTTGGCGCACGATGGCGAGGACGTCATTCGTCACTTCCCGTACCAAGGCGTCCGGTGCCGCATCAGCGGCAAAGCCGAGGTGAGCGAACAGGGAGAGCAGAAAGATTGCAATCAGTCGATTCATGGAATCACAGTACCTCCGTTAGGGCGACCCGCCCCCTGGGCCAAGTCCAGGGCCGCCAGATCCAAGCGCTGCACGGCAGCCGACGCGGTGGCCTCAAGACTCGCATCCGGCGCCGTCAGGACGGCTTCGTCGTCGTTTCGGGAACGCGGTGGGCGACCGTCGAAAACGCGATACCGCCGCTGCTGCAGGTAGTAGTCGCGGGAATAGGTGTATTTGTCCAAGGTCCCTTCGTCCAGGGTCTTTTCAACCCCGAGCAGAGTGTAGCGATCCTGAACGGCCCTCACACCGTACAAGACGTTACGGGATGCGACATCCTCTAGCCACCCCAGCGGGTCGGCCTTGAAATCCACCGGCAGGGCCAACGCATCACGAATGGTGCGCGGGCCAAGGATCGGAACCACGAAGTACCCGCCCTCGCCCACACCCCATTTACCCAGAGTCTGGCCGAAATCCTCATCGTGCTTTTCGAGGCCGACATCGGTCGCGACGTCGAAGATCCCCGCCAGGCCCACGGTGGAATTGAGGAGGAAACGCCCCGCATCCGACAAGGCATCCCGGACTTTGCCCTGGAGCAGGTTGTTCACGCCGATCCAGACGTCCGCCAGGTTTCCGAAGAAGTTGCCGACGCCCACTTTGATCGGCTTCGGCGTCACATAGTCGTAACCCTGGGCCAGGGGCTTCATCACGGCCTTATCCACCGTCTCATTGAAGCTGAACATTGCCCGGTTATAACCCTCCAGCGGATCGTCGGGGTGAGAATTCCCCCCCGTCGCACAGCCGGTCAGGACCACAACGGCAAGGCTGGCCCCCATACGCTGGAGGCGGGCAATCCGGTCAACAGAGCTAGTGGTCATGGCATTCGTCCAGTTCTCACGATCAATGGGAAGCGTTGCCTTGCTTCATCGTACGCGGTTACAAATTCCTTAGCAGTTTGACGAGGCTACTTCACCGCCGGCGGGGCATTGGGCTCTGCGGCCTTGCTGAATAGGAACTGGCCGATCAACTGCTCCAGCACCACCGCCGACTGGGTCTTCTTGATGGCGTCACCCGAGGCCAGATTTTCCGTGTCGCCGCCCGGATCCAGGCCAATGTACTGTTCCCCCAGAAGCCCGGAAGTCAGAATGTTGGCAAAAGTGTCCTTCGGAAACTTGAAGCGCGCATCCATGCTCATCACCACCCGGGCCTGGAAGGTCTGATTGTCATAATCGATGCCCGTGACCCGACCCACAACCACCCCTGCGCTCTTGACCGGTGCCCGTACCTTGAGCCCGCCAATATTGTCGAAATTGGCCGTAAGCACGTACCCCTGGCTGTAGGTGGTAGAGGAAAGGTTGCCCACCTTCAAGGCGAGAAACAGCAGGGCGGAAAGCCCCATGGCCACGAAGAGCCCAACCCATAAATCCAGCAAAGTCCGATTCATCAAAATCCCCGGAACATGAACGCCGTCAAGACAAAGTCGAGAGCCAGGACGGAAAGAGAGGAAATCACCACCGTCCGGGTCGTGGCACCGGACACCCCTTCGGCGGTCGGGTCGGCATCGAATCCCTCGAACACCGCAATCCAGGAGATGGTGAGGCCGAAAACAAAGCTTTTGATGACCCCATTCACGATGTCTTCACGGAAATCCACCGCCGCCTGCATTTGGGACCAGAACGAGCCCTCGTCCGCACCGATCAAAACCACCCCCACCAAGTAACCGCCTAGCACCCCCATGGCGGAGAACAAGGCCGCAAGCAAGGGCATGGAGATGACTCCAGCCCAGAAGCGCGGCGCGACGACCCGCGCAATGGGATTCACCGCCATCATTTCCATGGCTGACAACTGCTCGGTGGTCTTCATGAGGCCGATTTCCGCAGTGATCGCGCTGCCGGCCCGGCTGGCGAAGAGCAGTGCCGCAACCACTGGCCCGAGTTCCCGCACCAGTGAAAGTGCCACCAACACTCCGAGTGCCTCTGATGAGCCGTAACGCTGCAGTGTGTCGTAACCCTGGAGACCGAGCACCATCCCCACGAAGAGTCCGGACACCAGGATGATGATGAGCGACAGCACGCCGGCAAAGTAGACCTGGCGGATCGTCAGGCCGATGCGCTGGAACGCCATCCCCGACGAGAGGATGATCGTAGCCAGAAACCGACTGGCAAAGCCCAGGCGCCAGACAGCATTGACCACCTTGCGCCCCATTAGGCGCAGTGCCCGCACCCCCAAGTCAAGCACGGCCACCCCCCAGCAGATCCGCTTCATAGGCGCGAGCCGGAAAGTGTAGAGGCACCGGACCGTCCGCCTGGGCCCAAACGAATTGATGGACCCAGGGATCGTCCGAGGCCCGAATCTCCTCCGGCGTTCCTTTGGCCACCACTCGGCCCTCGGAGATGAAATAGATGTAATCCACGATCTGGAGGGACTCCTGGACGTCGTGGGTCACCACGATCGAACTGGCACCGAGGGCATCATTGAGTGTCCGGATAAGTTGCCCGATCACGCCCAGCGAGATGGGATCAAGCCCGGCAAAGGGCTCGTCATACATGATGAGACCGGGGTCCAGGGCAACGGTCCGCGCCAAGGCCACTCGCCGCGCCATACCCCCCGACAGCTCGCTGGGCAACAACTGCGCCGCCCCCCGCAAGCCCACTGCCTGGAGTTTCATCAAGACCAGGTCACGGATCAGGGATTCGGGCAGATCGGTGTGTTCGCGCAGGGGAAAGGCGACGTTATCGAATACCGACATGTCGGTAAACAAGGCACCAAACTGGAACAACATCCCCATGCGGCGACGCAGCGCATAGAGATTGCGGCGCGAAATGTTGCACAGGGATTCGCCGTACACCCGCACCTCGCCGCCTGTCGCACGCAGTTGCCCACCGATCAGCCGCAACAAAGTCGTCTTGCCGCAGCCACTTCCCCCCATGATGGCGACCACCTTGCCCCGCGGCACGACCAAATCGATCCCCTTGAGGATTTTCCGGTCGGCGTAGGCAAAATGGACGTTCTTGAGCGAAGCGATGGAGTCGTCGTCGGAGGCAGGCACGAGGGGGCTAGGGTCGGACGGTTCTAATCTCGGCATATTGTAACAGACTGTCGTCCATTTCCTGGAGATGATGCTGCTTTGCAGCATTTTCGCAACAGGCGGGGCGACTTGCCACGCTCGGCTCATGGGCTAAACTCTGGCCCTCATGACACACGCCGATGGGATGGCCGCCCTGTCCCGCCCCTCTCTCCTCCTGGTGGACGATGACCCCCTGATCTGTGAGGCCATTGGCTTTGTGCTTGCCAGCGACTTCACCGTGCACCCCGCAGCGAGCCGCGAGGAAGCCATCGACCTGGTCCGCAGCGGCCTGGAGGCCGTTCCCGAACTGGCGCTCATCGATCTGGGACTGCCGCCGCGGCCCCACCGGCCCGACGAAGGCTTCGCGCTGATCAGCGAGTTACTGGCGCTGGCGCCGGACATGAGGATCCTCGTCCTCTCCGGTCAGAACGAGGAGATGCACGCCCGCCACGCCCGAGCCCTGGGGGCCCTTGAATTCATTGCCAAACCAGCCCACCCGATCCGGGTTCGCGAGGCCCTTTTCGCTGCCCTTTCAGTCAAGCCGGAGGACCCGGCCAAACCGGCCCTGCCCCTCCTCGGCAACAGCCCGGCGATGGTGGCCCTCCGCGGGCAGATCCAACAGTTCGCGGCGACTCCATTCCCGGTCTTGATCGAGGGTGAATCAGGCACCGGCAAAGAGCGGGCCGCAGAATGGCTCCATCACTCCAGCCCCCGGCGCGACCACCCTTTCCTGACCCTCAACTGCGCGGCGATGTCCCCGCACCTCATCGAATCCCTGCTCTTTGGCCACGCCCGCGGCGCCTTTACCGGAGCCACCGGGCAACGGGCGGGCTATTTTGAGGACGCTGGCGCCGGCACCTTATTTCTTGATGAGATCGGTGAGCTTCCTGTCGATCTCCAACCCAAACTCCTCCGGGTGCTGGAGAACGGCGAATACCAGCGGGTTGGCGAGACCCAGCGCCGCTTCAGCCAGGCCAGGGTCATCGCCGCCACCAACCGAGACCTGAAGACCGAAGTCCGGGCCGGGCGTTTTCGTGCCGATCTCTATCACCGCCTCAGCGTCTTTTCGCTGCGAGTTCCGCCGCTACGGGATCTCGCAGAAGACCGGTTTCGCCTCCTCAGCCATTTCGGTGGGGCGGTCGCCGGCCAGCTCCACACCGCGCCCTTCGCCCTGGGGAAGGAGGCCGAGACCTTGTGGCGACAGTATGCATTTCCGGGCAACGTGCGCGAACTGCGCAACATCGTGATTCGCCTTCAGACCAAATACCCTGGCAGCGAAGTGGGGCGGGCAGAACTGGCGGCGGAGCTCGACCTCGCCTCCCCTGCGCCGCTTGAGCAGGTTTTGGCGCCCAATGCCGCGGCCGAGGCCCCAACCGCAGCAGAATCCCGGATCCGCCAGGCCATGCTGACCCTGGAGCAGGATGCCGCTTTCAATCTCGACGCCACCCTGCGGGCCCAGGAGCGCGCCTTCGTCGAAGCGGCCCTGCGGGTTGCCCAGGGCAATGTGAGTCACGCCGCCCGCCTCCTCGGCCTCCATCGAACGACCCTCTACAACCGTATGGAAGCCCTCGGGCTGCCCCGTCCCCAGGTGCCCGCCAATCCCTGATGACGGTCTATCTTCCACACTTCGGCCTGCGCGACCCGCCGTTTCGCCTTACGCCCCATCCCGAGTTCTTCTTTGCCGGCGCCCGGCGAGGAGCGACCCTGGAGGCCCTTCAGTACGCCGTGCTGCACGAAGAAGGCATCGTCAAGGTCAGCGGCGAAGTGGGCAGTGGCAAGACCATGCTATGCCGGGTGCTCCTCGATCGCCTGCCGGCGACGGTGGATGCGCTCTACATCGCCAACCCGACCCTCAGTCCCGCCGCGCTCCTTCACACCGTCGCGGAGGAGCTGGGGTGTCCGCCCCAACCCATCGCCGACGCCCGCATCCGCCCCATCCAGGACGCGCTTATCGCCCGCCACGCGGCCGGGCGACGAGTCGTGGCCCTGGTGGACGAGGCCCATGCCATGCCCAAACCGGCCCTGGAACAGATTCGCCTCCTTTCCAACCTGGAAACCGGCCAGCACAAGCTCCTGCAGATCGTCCTCGTCGGACAGCCCGAACTCGACGACCTCCTGTCTGCGACCGACATGCGGCAACTCAAGGACCGCATCACCCACCACTTCCGCCTCGACCCGATGAATCCGGCCGATACCGGCGACTACCTGCGTTTTCGCCTCCACACCGCCGGCTATCGCGGATCGGAACTCTTCTCCCCGGCAGCCGTTCGCCTGATCGCCCGCGCCAGCGGCGGCCTTACCCGCCGCATCAACGTCCTCGCCGACAAGGCCCTCCTGGCCGCCTATTGCCAGGGCGGGCACCGCATCGGGCGGCGGACGGTAAGCATCGCGATTCGCGACGCTCACTACACCGTCGCACGGAATTGGCGGTCTTGGCTGGTCGCGGGCGTTGCCGTGGCCGCCCTGGCGGGTGCCGCCTGGTGGCACCTCCATGGGCCCAATAACGCCACCGCCACGCCACCGGCGGCAGACCCGGCCCCCGCAGCAGCCGGACCGGCCTGACCCAGATCCGCCCGGAAGGTTGAATCCCGGCGGCAAATCGCTAACATGGCCGGATGATTGCCCCGTCGCCCGCCCGATGAGCGTCCGTCACGCCCCGCCGCTCCTCCTAACGGCCCTGCTGGCCGCCTGCGCCCAGGTGCCGACGCAGCCTCCCTCCCCATCTCATTTGACCACCCAGGACACGCCGCCCGCGGCCACGGTCCCGATCCCGGAGCCGGTGACCAGCAGCTTCAGCCTCCCCCCACCCAAAGCCACGGCGCCCCTGGAAACCTACTCGGTGGTGGTGCACAGCGTGCCGGTGGCGGACCTGCTCTTTGCTCTGGCCCGGGACGCCAAGCTCAATGTGGATGTCCATCCCGGCCTCACCGGGACGGTGACCCTCAACGCACTCAACCAGACCCTCCCCCAGTTGCTTGCCCGCATTGCTCGCCAGGTGGACATGCGCTACGAACTGGAGGGGGGCAACCTCCTGGTGATGCCCGACACGCCTTATCTGCGGACTTACAAGGTCGATTACGTGAATCTGACCCGCAGCGTGGCCGGCACGGTATCCACCAACACCCAGATCACCACCTCCAATGCCGCCCTGGCCGGATCGGGGACTACGGGCACCGCGGGCGGCAATGTCTCCAGCACCAAGATCGAGAACCTCTCCCGCAATCAGTTCTGGGAGTCGATCGAAAAGAACATCCAGGACATCCTGCGCGAGACGGACAAGGTCATTCCCCTCGCCGATCGCACCGCCGGCACCGGAGCGAGTGGCAAGACCGCCGCCGGTGGCGAAGACGCCGGCCAGCGCGGCGAGCGGCGGGACTTCGCCTATCGGGAAGCCGCGTCGGTCATCGTCAACCGCGAAACCGGCATCGTCACAGTGCGGGCCACCAACACCCAACATGCGCGCATCCAGGAGTTCATCGACCAGGTCCTCGCTTCGGCCCGGCGCCAGGTGCTGATCGAGGCCACCCTGGTGGAGGTGACCCTTTCTGACGGCTACCAGCAGGGGATCGACTGGGCCCGCATTGGCGGCGGCAGCAAATGGAGCATGCAGAGCCCAACTCTCGGCTCCAACGTCGGCAGCTCGGTGACGCCGTTCAAGATTGGCTATCTCAGCGAGAACTTGAAGATTGACCTGTCGCTCCTGGAAGCCTTCGGCACCGTCAAGGTGCTCTCCAGTCCCAAGCTGGCGGTGCTCAATAACCAGACCGCGCTCCTCAAGGTCGTGGACGAATTCGTCTATTTCAATGTCAAGGCCGAAACCATCACCACCGCCAATGTGGGGAGCAACACGACCTTTACCACGACACCCCAATCGGTCTCTGTCGGCCTGGTGATGGCCATCACCCCCCAGGTGGCCGATAGCGGCGAGATCACCCTCAACGTCCGCCCGACCATTTCCTCCATATCCGCCCTCAAGCCCGACCCCAACCCGGCCCTCGCAGAGGCCGGAGTGACCAATGAAGTCCCCCAGATCCGCACCCGCGAGATCGAATCGGTCCTGCGCCTGCGAAGCGGAGAGGTGGCGGTGCTGGGCGGCCTCATGGAGGACCGGATTGATTACAAGACTGGCCGGGTGCCACTGGTTGGCGCCATTCCACTCCTGGGCGAAGCCTTCACCAACCGCATCAACGCCATCCAGAAGACCGAGCTGGTGATCTTCCTGCGGCCCGCCGTCGTGGACGGCAGCCCCGCTGACGCGCGCCAGGCCACGCTGCTCAACCGCCTGCCGGGCCCCGAGTTCCTGCGCCAGGCGCCAGTGCCCGGCCGGGCCAATTTCCCCACTGACCCGCTCCTGCTCCGTTAGGGCCCGCCGAGATGAGCCTCCTGATCGACGCCTTGCGGAAGGCCGAGCAAGCCCGGCAGGAATCCGAGCGCCACGCCACAGTGCCGGCCGCTGAGGCCGGCCTCGCCCTCACCCCTATTGAGGGTGAGGGCGGGCACCGCGTCGTCCAGGAAGATTTGGCCGCCGAAGCCTTCGGTCCGGCCCCCACCGCGGCGCCCAACCCGCTTGGGACCATCCATCCCCGCGCCGCGGCGCAGAACCTGTTCGAGGCCAAGGCCCCGCCCCCTCGCCGCCTGTTCTGGCCGGTCGTTGCGACGTTTTCCGTGCTCGCCTTTACTGCGCTCGGCGCCTACATCTGGTGGGGAACCCAGCCACGCGGACTTCAGGTCGCCCACTTTCCGAACCCCACGCCACGCCCGGCGCCCTCCCCTTCCCTCCCGGCCCCCGTCGCCCCTGTCCCGATGGCCCAGGTCCCCCTGCCACCAGAGGAGGATTCCACGCCGCCGCCCCGTCCCAGCGCGCCCGAACGCGGCCGCTTCACCCCCGCCGAGGCGGACCAACGGCCCCCGGATCGCGTGCAGCTGCGCCGCGGGACGACCGAAGCCAAGGCGCCCGCGGCCAACCTCCAGGACGCCTACGCCGCCTACAATCTCGGCGACCTCGCCCGGGCCGGCAGACTGTACGGTGACTTTCTCCGCCAGGAACCGCGCAATGTCGAGGCGCTCAACGGCCTGGCCGCCATTGCCCTGCGCCAGGGACGGCTGGCAGAGGCAGAGCAGGGTTTCCAGCGAGCATTGGCCATCGATCCCAACGATGCGGTGGCTCTGGCCGGGATCACCGAATTGCGCAGCCGAGGTCACGCCGACAAGGCGGAAACGCCGATGCGTTCGTTACTTGCCGCCCAACCCCAGGCTTCACCGGCCTACTTTGCCCTGGGCAACGCCCTGGCGGCGCAGGGGCGTTGGGCGGAGGCCCAGCAGGCCTACTTCGATGCCCACAGCCGGGATCCGGACAATCCGGACTACCTGTTCAATTTGGCCGTGAGCCTCGACCGGCTCCATCAGGTACCCCTGGCGCGGCGCTTTTATGCCGACGCCCTGCGGGCGGCCCAGAGCCGGGCAGCGAGCTTTCCCGTCGACCAGACGCGGGCCCGCCTCGAAAGCCTCGGAGCCTCGCCATGAATGCACCGCAGACCCCGGCGCCCCCACGCCGCCTGCTGGGCCAGATGCTGCTCGGGCTGGGGCTCATCAGCGACGACCAACTGCGTATCGCGCTCCTGGAGCAGACTCGGAATCCCCAGCCCATTGGCCGCCTGCTGGTGGGCCTTGGTTTCGTCTCCGAGGCTGCGCTGCGGGACGCCCTGTCCCAGAACCTGGGCCGCCAGAGCGTCGATCTCGCCACCACGCTCGCCGATCCCGACGCCCTGGCCCTCGTCCCGGTGGAGGTGGCCAAACGTCATCGCCTCTTGCCGCTCCATTTCGACAAGGCGCGCGGCGTGCTCTCGGTCGCCCTGGCCGATGTCAACGACGTGGTGGCCCTGGACAAGCTGCGTAGCGTGGTGACCGAAGGTGTGGCCATCGAACCCCTCATCGCCGGTGAATCGGAGATCGCGCGAGCGATCGACCAGTATTACGGTCACCAGCTCTCGATTGACGGGATCCTCCAGGAAATCGAGACCGGCGAGGTCGATTTTCGCGCCATCGCGACGGCCAACGATGAATACAGCCAGCCGGTGGTTCGCCTCGTGGACGCCCTTCTCCACAATGCGGTCAAGCGCGACGCATCGGATATCCACTTCGAGCCCGAAGCCTCCTTCGTGCGCATCCGCTACCGAATCGACGGCCTGCTGCGCCAGATCCGCGCGCTGCACAAGTCCTATTGGCCGGCCATGGCGGTGCGGATCAAGGTCATGGCGGGAATGAACATTGCCGAGACTCGCGCCCCCCAGGACGGCCGCATCTCCCTCAACATCAGTGGCCGGCCCGTGGATTTTCGCGTCTCGACCCAGCCGACGATCCACGGCGAGAACCTCGTGCTGCGGATCCTCGACCGCCACAAGGGCATCGTGCCCCTGGAAGCCCTCGGGCTCACCGAGCAGCAACTCGACACCCTCAAGCTCATGATTGCCCGGCCGGAGGGCCTGATTCTCGTCACCGGGCCCACCGGCAGCGGCAAGACGACCACGCTCTATTCGGTACTCAATCACATCAGCACCGAGAGCGTGAATATTATGACCCTGGAAGACCCAGTCGAATACCCGATGGCCATGGTGCGCCAGACCTCGGTCTCCGACGCGGCCAAGCTCGACTTCGCCAATGGCGTGCGGGCCATGTTGCGCCAGGACCCCGACATCATCCTGGTGGGGGAGATCCGCGACCAGGATACCGCCGACATGGCCTTTCGTGCGGCCATGACTGGCCACCAGGTCTATGCCACCCTGCACACCAATTCGGCCATCGGCGCCATCCCGCGCCTACTGGACATCGGCATCCTCCCCGACATCATGGCCGGGAACATCGTCGGCGTCGTCGCCCAGCGGCTGCTGCGCCGGCTCTGCCCCCATTGTCGCGAGGCCTACGAGGCCGAACCCTGGGCCATCCGCCTGCTCGGCCCCCAGGCCGAGCGGGCGCCTCCGACGCTCTACCGCCCGGTGGGGTGCTCCCGGTGCGACTATCAGGGCTATCGCGGGCGGATGGCGATCATGGAGATCATCCGCATGGACCCGGATCTCGACGATCTGGTGGGTCGGCGGGCCAGTGCGCGGGAGTTGCGCGGAGCCGCCCGCGCCAAGGGCTTTCGCGCCCTGGCCGAAGACGGCATTCGCCGCGTTCAGGAAGGCTCCACCTCCCTGGAAGAACTCACCCGGGTGGTGGACCTCACCGACCGGATGGCCTAGGACCGGCGATGACGGTGTTCAACTACCGTGCCATGAACCCCCGGGGCCGCATCGTCTATGGCGAGCTCGACGCCGCCAACCTGGTGGACCTGGAGTTGCGGCTCAAGCGGATGGAGTTGGATTTCATCCACGGCGGCCCCCGCCGCGGCGCCCGGGTCCTGCGCAGCGGCAGCCTGCCCCGGCAGGAGCTGATCAATTTTTGTTTCCACCTGGAGCAACTGACCCGAGCCGGCGTGCCCATCCTCGAAGGACTCACCGACCTGCGCGATTCCACCGAACACCCGCGCTTTCGCGAGATCGTCGCCGATCTGGTGGAGCGAATCCAGGGCGGGCGCGGCCTTTCCGAGGCCCTGGCCGAGCACCCGGAGGCGTTCAATGGCGTGTTCTGCAGCCTGATCCGCGCCGGCGAAACGTCCGGCAACCTACCCTTGGTGCTGCGGGACCTGGCGGCCTCCCTCAAGCGCGAGGATGAGCTGGCAGCCTATGCCCGCAAGGTCATCATCTACCCGGCGGTGGTGTCCACCGTGCTGGTGGCGGCGGTGGTGGTGGCCCTGGTTTTCGTGGTGCCAGAACTGGCCAAGCTGTTCCAGAGCACCGGCCAGGCCCTGCCCCTGCAGACCCGGATTCTCCTGGCCACCTCGGCTGGTCTGCGCGCCTATGGCTGGGCTCTGGCCCTGGGAATCGTGCTCCTCATTGCCGGACTTCGCTTGGCCCTCAATACCCAGACGGGTATCCGCTATGCCTATGACAGTCTTCTGCTTCGTGTCCCCCTGATCGGTGAAGTCCGGCGGAAGTTGATTCTCGCCCGCTTCGTCGGCCTTTTCTCCATGATGTACGCGTCGGGCATCACCATCGTTGGCGCACTGCGCAGCGCTGAGGACGTGATGGGCAACGCCGCCTTGCGCCAGGGCATCCAGCGGGTCGGCCAGCTCATCGGCGAAGGCCACAACGTATCGGCGGCGTTTCAGGCCGTGGGCCTCTTCCCGCCGCTGGTTACACGAATGATGCGGGTCGGCGAGAACACCGGCGCCCTTGACGCCGCCCTTGCCAACGTGAGCTATTTCTACGAGCGGGACGTCCGGGAGTCGGTGGAGCGCCTGCAAGCCCTCCTCGAGCCCCTGATGACCCTGACTCTCGGTGGCATCATGTTGTGGATCATGCTCGCAGTCCTCGGGCCGGTCTATGACATCATCACCAAACTGCCGGTCTGAGGGATGAGCGTCCTACGCCTGCTCTACCTCGATGCCGCCGGGCTCACGGCCTACGCCTGGCAGGCTGGCGAGGTGATCCCTCTGGCCCGTTTTTCCACCGGCGAGGACGGCCCCGGCCAGTTCGCCCAATTTCTTGCCACCCAACCGCGCAATGCCGTCTATCGCCTGCTGGCGGATCTGGTGGAAGAAAGCTTTTTCTTCGAAACCCTGCCGGCCGTCCGCGGCTCAGACCGCAGCGCCATGCTCGCCCGCAAACGGAGCCAGCACTTCTTTGGCTCCCCCTATGCCACCGAATTGGCCCTGGGCCGGGAAGAGGACGGCCGGCGGGACGAGCGATTCCTGTTCACCGGAATCACCCGCCCGGCGGCCCTGGAGCCCTGGCTGGATGCCATGGCCCGCCACGAGGTCGCCCTGGCCAGCCTCCACACCCTTCCCACCCTGGCCGACGGGATGCCGGCCCCATTCTCGGCAAAGGACGCCGCGCCACGCCTGATCCTGATCCTCACGGCGGCGGGCATCCGGCAGATTTTTTTCGACAACGGCCGTCTTCGATTTTCCCGCCTAGCCCCCCGCACCGATCTGGAGGCCGGCACCCTCGCCCTGGCCCTCAGCGAGGAGGCCGCCCGGACCCAAGCCTATCTCAGCAGCCAGCGCCTCTTTCCCCGCCACGAGACCCTTCCGGTGGTGATCCTCGCAAACCCGGAATTGCAAGCGCCCCTGACCACTCTCCTGGACGCTCCGGCCCAGACCCATTTCAGCTTTGCGGACCTCCCGACACTGGCCCGCCAGATCGGGCTGCGCAGCCCGTGCTCCGATTCCCGCGCCACGCCCCTGTTTCTCCACTGGATGGTGCGACGTGGCGGCGGGGTCCAACTCGCCCCGCGATCCGCCCGCCATTTTTACGTCCTGCGCCAGATGCGCATGGCCGCCCTGGGTCTGGGCAGCGCCATCTTTGTCGGCTGCGCCTTGGTGGCGGCCAAGCTCTGGGTGGACACCCTGTCCCTGGGCCAGGAGATCGACCGATTGCAACTGGAGAGCCGTAGCGACGCGGCACGCTACACCGCCCTGGTGGAATCCCTCCCCCCCCTGCCGGTCTCCCTGGAGAGTTTGCAGACGATCATGGCCCGGGTCGATGGCCTGGCGAGCGAGCGGCCCAACCCGCGCCCAGCCCTGGCGGCCCTGGCGACAGCGCTCGACACCATGCCCGAACTCACGCTCGACGAGGTGGAATGGCGAAGCCTTCCCGCCCTGGCGGGGGCCATTCCACCGCGACCCTCTGCGGAATTGGCGGTGAAGACCCATTTTCCGCTGGAGGGCTGGCAGGACCGACGGGCATTGCTGCGAGACAGCGAACGCTTCCTCCAACTCCTGCAGCAGACGCCCGGCATCAGGGCCGAAATCACCCGACTGCCCATGGACCTTGCCTCCGACCGCACCCTGCGCGGCGCCACCAACGTCCCCGCCACCCAGGCCGCCCCTACGCTCGAGCTTCGCATCACCGTCGTCAGAGCGCGAACGTCATGAGACGGGAAGATCTCCTTCGCCTGCGCTGGCCCCTCCTCGCGGCAGTGGTGCTGACCCTCGCCGGTGCCTACCTCGTCGTCCTGGCCCAGACCCGCCACCAGATGCGGGTCAGCGAACTGACACGGCTGGCCTCGGATTACCAGCGAACCCATGCCCGCCTGCTCCAGGCCCAGCGTGAGGAGAGCCAGATTCGCGAAGCGATCTCCCGGTTCCGTCGGCTGGAGGGGCAAGGCGTAGTCGGGGCGGAGCACCGCCTTGAGTGGGTCGAGCGCCTTGCTGCCGTTCGCCAGCAGATCGGCCTGCCGGTCCTGGAGTACGAGCTGCGTCCCCGCCGCCCCCTGGACCCCACCCCTCCGAGCGGGCCGCTGCGAATGACCCGCAGCGGAATGGCGATCTCGGCCACACTCCTCCACGAGGAAGATCTCCTCGCCCTCCTCGAGGGCTTGGCAGCGGAGCCCAGCGCCATCGTGCATCCCGTCGAGTGCCGTCTGAGCCGCGCGATCGGGGGCCGGCGCGAACTGACCGCCCAATGCGGGATCGACTGGATCACCCTGGAGCAGGAAGGGCACTGACATGGCCGACCGCCTTTCCACCCCACGATGGACTCGCCTCGCCCTCCTCGCCGGCCTGGCTTTGCCGACCGGCGCCGTCCATGCCGCAGAGTCGCCCCTGGGCCGGCTGTTCTACACCCCGGCGGAAAGGCGGCAACTGGATGAGATGCGGCGTCTGGGGCCACGGACCAATGCGGCGCCCCGGTCGGCGTTGCGTCTGGATGGACTGGTCCGCCACCCGGATGGCCGCACCACGGTCTGGATCAACGGTGAGCCCGCCCCTGCCCATGACGTTCAACCGCAGCGGGCCCCCGGCAAGGCAGCGATCCGGACCGGGTCGGGCAAAGGGTTGATCCTCGGCGTGGGCGATCAGCTCTCCACCGAACGCGATACCCTGGCCCCCCTGGTGCCGGGCGGTCAGATCCGCCGAGGCGTCCGCTGAGCCCCCTGGGGCTTGCCCCAAACCGTCGTGCGGGCCACACTGTGTGGTCTTCCTGCACTGCCCCCTGGCCTGCGATTCGATGACGGAATCCTACCGACCCGCCGGCGGCTTCATGGATCGCCTGCGTGCTGCCGGGGTCATGCCCGGCGACAGCGAAGAAACCCGCCTGTCCAAGACCTTGCTGGTGTTCGCCACCGGCCTGGTCTGCGTCACTTCCGGCCTCTGGCTGCTGCTCTACTGGCTGATCGGCCCGCAGCTCCCATCTACATTGCCTTTCGTGTACCAGCTCATGCTGGCTGCAAACCTGGCCCTGTTCATTGCCACCAATCGCTTCGACTGGTTCCGCATGAGTCAGCTGGGCCTGTTTCTGTTCTTTCCCTTCATCGCTCAATGGAGCATGGGCAACTTCATCACGGGGTCCGGTCTGATCCTGTGGGGCCTGCTCGCCCCCATCGGCGCCGTGTTATGCCTGGGAACGCGAGAAGCGGCCCCCTGGTTTCTGGCCTACCTGTTTCTCACCGCGCTCACCGGCTTCTTCGACTATTACCTGGCGGACTTCACGCCCGCATCGGCGACTCAGATCAGCATCCGAACCTCCGTGGTGTTTTTCACCCTGAACTTCGCTGCCATTTCGGCGATGGTCTTCGCCCTTCTGCGCTTCGCGATCCGGGAAAAGCGGCTTGCCCAGGAACGGCTGGAAGAAGCCCACCGACTCCTCCGCATCGAGCAGGAGCGCTCCGAACGCCTGCTCCTCAACATCCTGCCGGGGCCGGTAGCGCAACGTCTGAAGGACCACGATCAGACCATTGCGGACGGCTTTGCGGAGGTTTCGGTGATGTTTGCGGACATCGTCAATTTCACCCGCCTGGCCAGTGGCATGAGTGCGGCGGAGGTATTTGCCCTGCTGAACTCGGTATTCAGCCGCTTCGACCAGCTCGCGGAAGCCCGCGGGCTGGAGAAGATCAAGACCATCGGCGACGCCTACATGGTGGCCGGAGGATTGAATGCCGGCAGTCGCACGCCGACCCATGCCATCGCCGAGTTGGCCCTCGACATGCGGGAGGCCGTCAAGGCCTTCCCCACCCCCTCCGGCCCCCTGGAGCTGCGAATCGGGATCGGTACCGGCCCGGTGGTGGCAGGCGTCGTCGGCCGCAAGAAATTCATCTACGACCTCTGGGGGGACACGGTCAATCTGGCCAGCCGGCTCACCTCCGACGGCCACCCCAACGCCATCCAGTGCGACCAACGCACCCATGAGCTACTCGCCGGCAACTTCCGCTTCGACCAATGCCTCAAGGTGCCCCTCAAAGGCAAGGGGATCGTAGAAATCTACCGCCTGATCGGCCATCACGACCCCAATCGGGCCGCCCCGGCGGATCAGCCGACCGCCCGCATCGCCGGTGCCAGCTGAGTAAGTCGGAACCGCACGCAGCCCCGCTCATTGCGGGACAGAGTCAGGGACCAGCCGCCCTGGCGAGCAAGTTCCGCAGATTGGTAGAGGCCCATGCCGAGACCTTGCTCCGAGGCCACCGGCTCATGAAACAGGACGCCAGTCAGCGCATGGGAGAGGGCTTCGCCATCGTCCTCCACTACCACGGCAAGGGCGGGAGCCACTTCCAGGGCCACGCGAATCGTCAGCCGGGGATGGCCGCGCCGCTTGTCGCTGGCGTTCTGGATCAGGTTTTCGGTGACCCCGAGCAGGATCGAGCGGGGCACCGGCGTCCCCGGGACGGGATCCGTGGCCACCCAAAGAATGCTGTCGCTGACGTGGCGATCGAGCAGCTCGCGCCACCATACCGTCAAAGGGACTTCATCCGGCTCCACCCGTTCCGGCGAACGCAGCTTGTCCAGGGTCTGGCGCAAGCGGGCGGCCACCACCGGAAGCTGACGTTGCATCAGGCGCTGAACCTCCGCCGGACTTGCCCCCGGGCGACTGGCGGCAAAACAGAGGGTCTCAAGGGACTGGAGGAGATTCTTCACATCGTGGGTCAGGCGAGCCCCGGTCTGGTGAACCGCTTCGACGTAGGACAGAGAACGCAGCCGGCGGGCCAGAACCTTCTCCCGGTAGAACTCCTGCAGCACCTGGGTCGCCAGGGCGAGATACCACAGCATCGCTGCGCTGGGCATGTGGCGAATGGTCACCATCAAGCGAACCCCGCCCTGCTCGAAGGGGTATTCGGCGCCTTCGGGCCGCCCGAACTCGAAGGCTTGGCCCTCGGCCTCCCCTCGACCACCGGTCACGCCAGGAAAGCTCAACAAGGTTTCACAAGCCTGCTGCAGGAACCCAAGCGGCTGGGGTTCAGTGAGCGACAGCTGGGCCACTCCATGAAGCCAATCATCAAAGGCCACCCCCGCGGCGAGGACCCGCCGCGACAGCTTGAGGGCCAGTCCCTCGCCGCCGATCCGCGGGTTCCACACCCAGGCCAGGACCAGAAGGGCCCCGGCGACCGAAAAGATGGCCTGCACCAGGCCGCCCAGATAGCTCGCCCCGCCCAGCCACATGAACGCCATGGCCCCCAGCACGACGACGGCCAAGACCAGATACACCAGAAGTGCCGAGAGGAGGTCGAAGGCGCCCACGGCCCGGGGCGGCTGAGGCGGCACCGGCAGGACCACCATGGCCAGCAAAAGGGCGGGGAGAAATACCAGACCCAGAGGGCGGAGAGGTTCCATCTGGGCGACCGCCTGGGGCAAGACCTCGGGGAGGACCAGCAGGGCCAGGGTCAGGATCAAATACCCCATCGCCAGACGGTAGGCCCACCGCGCGACCGACAAGTGCTCGAAGAAGGCGCCGCCCGCCACCAGGGACGCCAGGACCATCACCCAAAGGGCGATGATGCCCCACGAGGCCTCCAGGGCCACCGCCATCGCCACCCCCAGCAGGACCAGAAGCCCCCGAAGCCCAAATCGATAACCGCCATGGACCAGGGGCTGCCAGAGCAGGAAGGTGCCCAGGTGGGCGAGCAGCACCATGCGGCCGGCCTGATTTCCTGGACCCTGCACAAGCCCCAGATGAAGGACTGCGAGGCAGGCCGCGAGGAGCCAATGGGGTCGGCAAGACCACCACTGAAAGGAAAGCCCATTTGTCATCGATTTGACCAAGTCCGCGCGGGGAAGCCCCGCCATTTTATTCCAGGGGAAACTTGCCGATGCCGTTCATGGCCTGACTGGGCGCCTGGCGAATCTCGATCACACCGTCGGGCATCCGTCACCCATGCGTCGAAATCTGCACAGTGGCGCGGGAAAAGCCGCTGCCAAAGCCCCTGGAAGTGCCTCAATGCCTGGCCCGAGGTTTGCTTTTGTCGAAACTGAATGTACGCAACCAAGCCTTGGCGGAGAACCGGGATGAAACAGCAGCGCGGGTTTACCTTGGTCGAGATCGCGGTCGTGCTGGTGATCATCGGCCTGCTCCTCGGGGGCGTGCTCAAGGGCCAGGAGCTCATCACCCAGGCCAAGATCAAGAACGTCGCGAACGACTTCAACGGTCTTGCCTCTGCCGTCTATTCCTACCAGGACCGCTATCGCGCCCTCCCGGGCGATGATAGCCGCGCCAAGACCCGGTGGACCCAGGCTGCAGTCGCGAACGGCGACGGCAACGGGCAGATCGGAGGCAACTACAATTCCACCACCGACACCGACGAAGCCCGCCAGTTCTGGCTCCATTTGCGCAATGCCGGATTCGTTGGCGGCAGCACGGATAGTGCTGAGCAGCCACTCAATGCTTCGGGAGGCCTTCTTGGCGTCCAAAACGGCGGCCTCGGCCTGGCCGGCATGGTGATCTGCTCCGCCAATCTTCCGGCCAAGATCGCCAATGCCATCGATGCCCAGTTCGACGACGGCGACGCCACCAAAGGGTCCGTCCGCGGGATGAAGCAGGCCGGCAGCAACGACAGCGTGGCCGCCGACCCCCCCACCACCACTTACGTGGACAATGGCAGCAATCTCTACGTCGTCTGCAAGAACGTGTGATCGTCCGCGCGCCGGATCAGGCGCCCCGGAGGATCCGATTCTCAGCCAGTTCGAGGTTTCGCGGCACCCCATTGAGAACGAGCACGTCCCCGGCGATGACCACCGTTTCCGGGCCGGGACTGACACCCCGGATATTGCTGCGCCGGACCGCCGACACGCCGACCGCGAATTCACCGAGACACAGCTCGCCGATACTGCGCCCGATGGCGTAGGCACCCGGCTGCACCACCAGGGAGTGCAGGCGAACCTGGGCCGCGTCGGGCCCTTCCGCTGCATCGCTCGCGCCGTGAAAAAAACCCCGCATCAGCGCATAGCGCTGATTGCGGACGTCTCGGATCCGTCGTACGACGCGGTTCAGGGGCACGCCGATCAGCGCCAGCACGTGGGAAGCCAGCATGATCGCCCCTTCGAAGGTCTCGGGCACCACTTCAGCCGCGCCACCCTGGGAGAGCTTGGCCATCGCCGATTCGTCTGCAGCGCGGACCACGATGGGAAGATCGGGGCGCAGGTCATGGGCATGATGCATCACCCGTAGGGCCGCCTCCACCTCGGCAAAGGAGATGACGAGGGCACTGGCACGGGAGATGCCTGCCGCCACCAAGGTTTCGCGCCGGGAGGCGTCGCCATAAACCACGGTATCACCGGCCGCAGCGGCCTCGCGCACCCGCTCCGGATCGAGATCCAGGGCCACGTAGCTGATATGTTCCTGCTCCATGAAGCGCGCCATGTATTGCCCGCTGCGCCCATAGCCACAAATCAGCACATGCTTCTCCGTGGTCATGGACTGGGCCGCGACCCGCGTCAGCTCCATGGAGCGCAGCAACCACTCCGAGGCCACGAAGCGGAGGACCAGTTTGTCGCTCAGTTGGACGATCAACGGCGCCATCAGCATGGAAAGCACCAAGGCGGCCACTGTGACCTGCAACCAGGCGGTGGGCAGAAGATCCATGCCATCCACTTGGGAGACGAGCACGAAGCCAAACTCCCCGCCGGCGCATAGCCACAAACCGGTCCGCAGCGCCGTTCCTGGGGGAGAGCCGAACAGGCGGGACGCTGCCGCGGCCACCGCGCACTTGAGGACCAGGAGCACCGCCACGGCCAGCACTACCACCGGAAGATGGGACAGGATGAGCCCCACGTCGAGGAACATGCCTACGGTGATGAAGAACAGCCCAAGCAGCACGTCCCGGAACGGTTTGATGTCCTCTTCCACCTGATAGCGGAATTCGGTCTCGGAAATCAGCATCCCCGCAAGGAAGGCCCCCAGGGCCAGGGAGAGGCCGACGCGCTCCGACAGCCAGGCCAGCCCCAGGGTGATGAACAAGACGTTGAGCATGAAGAGCTCTGACGACCGACGCCGCGCCACCTGGGTAAACCACCATCTCATCAGCCTCTGGCCAAAAAAGAGCACCAAGGCCAACAGCAGGACCACCTTTACCGCGGCGAGTGACAAGGTCCGCGCGAGCTCCTCGGCCGGACGGGTCAGGGCCGGAATCAGGATAAGCAGCGGCACCACTGCCAGGTCCTGGAACAGCAGCACCCCAATGGTCTCGCGCCCGTGTTTGGCATCGAGTTCGATCCGGTCGGTCAGGAGCTTTGACAGGATCGCGGTGGACGACATGGCGAGGGTACCGCCGAGGGCGAAGCTCGCCAGCCAGCCGGCGCCCAGCGCTTTGCCCAGGAGCGTCACCACCGCGATGGTGCCCAAGACCTGGGCCGCCCCCAGCCCGAATACGATCCGCTTCATGGCGAAAAGCCGCGGCAGGGAAAACTCCAGCCCAATGGAAAACATCAGGAACACGACGCCGAATTCCGCCAGGTGGCGAGCGCCCGGCGAATCCTGCATCAGATTGAGAGCATGGGGACCGATGGCCGCACCCACGAGGAGATACCCTAGCACCGGGGGCAGGCCAAAGCTGCGGAAGATGCTGACCACCACCACCGCCAGGGCCAGGAGCGCCAACACCAGATCCAGCGTATTCAGCAAGGTTGGAGGTCGCCTTCAGCAGGTTGGTGGCCCAAGGAGGGAAATGCCCATCTGATATACTTCCGAGCCAGTTTAACTGCTCCCAGGCCATGGACTCAAACCAAGCGCTTGCCGTCCCCCTCAGCCCGGAAGCGACCCTGGCGAGGGCGCGCCGAGTTCTGCGGATCGAAGCAGAGGCCATCGAGGGCGTCGCAGGGCGTCTGGGCCAGGAATTCGTCCAGGCCGTGGCGTTGCTCCTGGGCCGGGAAGGCCGGGTGATCGTCAGCGGCGTGGGCAAATCCGGCCATATTGCGCGCAAGCTGGCGGCGACCTTGGCCTCCACCGGCACTCCGGCCTACTTCGTCCATGCCGCGGAAGCCGCCCATGGCGACCTTGGGATGATCACCGAAGAAGACATCGTGGTCGCCCTGTCCAATTCCGGCACCAGCGAAGAGCTTCTGACCATCGTTCCGCTGGTCAAGCGCCGCGGCGCCCGGCTGATCGCGATGACCGGCCGCCCCGAATCCCCCCTCGCCTTGGCGGCCGACGTGCATTTGGATGCCGCGGTCGCGGAGGAGGCCTGCCCCCTCAACCTCGCCCCCACCGCAAGCACCACGGCGGCCCTGGCCCTTGGCGACGCCCTCGCGGTGGCCCTGCTGGAAGCGCGGGGCTTCGGGGCCGAGGATTTTGCCCAATCCCACCCCGGTGGTGCGCTGGGACGGCGCTTGCTAACCCATGTACGCGACGTCATGCGCAAGGCGGATGACGTGCCCCAGGTCGCCACCGACACCCCCCTGCCAGCAGCCCTGCTGGCCATGAGCCAGGGTGGCATGGGTATGACCGTCGTGCGGGACCCCACCGGCTCTGTGGCAGGCATCTTCACTGACGGGGACCTACGCCGGGCACTGGAGCGGGTGGGAGACCTGCGAACCGTCCGCGTCGGCGAGGTCATGACCCGCCAGCCCCGCTCAATTGGACCGGACGAACTGGCCGCCGAGGCGGCGGATGTCATGGAACGCGGGCGCATCAGCCAACTCCTCGTCGTGGACAGCACAGGCGTGCTCCATGGCGCTCTCCATATGCATGACCTCATGCGGGCCAAGGTTATCTAGCCATGGCGGCGATGAACCTGGAACGCCTCTTTCCGCTCCTTGCCCTGGGATTGCTGGCTGCAGGCACGGTATGGCTGGAGCGGACCAGTCGGATTGCCGACATCAAGCCCGAGACGGTGGTCCGCCACGACCCGGACCTGATGGTCCAGTCCTTCACACTGTTTCGCTACGATGCGGCAGGCGCGGAGGAATATCGCCTCACCGGCAAGGAGCTCAAGCACTACCCCGATGACGACACCTCCCACATCCTGACCCCCAGGCTGGTCTTCGCCGGCCAGGGGCGACCGGTGACGCTGACGAGCGCCGAAGCCCTGGTTTTTCAGCAAGGCGACCGCGTCGAACTGCAAGGCGAGGTGGAGGCGGTGCGGGTGGCCGACGCCCAACACGCTGCCATGGGCTTCCGATCGCCGACGCTGACGGTCTGGCCCAATGAAGAGCGTGCAGCGACCAATACCCCCCTGGTCATGACCCAGGGCGAAACCATCATTCGCGCCCGTTCCATGGAAGCCCAGAATCTTCTGGGCGAGCTGAAGCTGGGCGGGGGCGTCACCGGTCACCTTCCCCGCGGCAAGCCCCAGGCCGGCCAGTAAATTCACCTTCCGAATCCACCATGCACAAGACAGCCCTGCGCCTCCTAGGCCTCACCCTGATGGCCGCCCTTCCCGCCGCCCACGCCGAACGGGCCGATCGCAAGCAGCCGGTCAATATCGAAGCCAATCGCGTCACCGTCGATGACCGCAACAAGGTTCACGTCTTCGAAGGCAACGTCATCCTCACCCAGGGCACCCTGACCATTCGCGGCGAGAAAGTCGTGGTCACCCAGGACGGCGAAGGGTTCCAGAAAGGCGTGGCCACGGCTGGAAGCGGGGCGCTGGCCCGGTTTCGTCAGAAGCGCGAAGGCAAGAGTGAATATGTGGAAGGCGAAGCCGAGCGCATCGAGTACGACAACAAGACCGACAAGACCCGTCTGTTTAATCGTGCCTGGGTGAAGAGCGCCGGCGACGAGGTCCGCGGCCAATACATCGAATATGACGGCTACACCGAAAATTATCTGGTGAACAATGCCAGCAGCCCCACGGCGAGCGGCGGCAACGGAAGCCGGGTAAGCGCCACGATCCAGCCGAAAAACTCCGGCCCGGCCTCAGAACCCAAGCCCTGACCGGAACCTGGCGCCGAGGCCGGATTCGCCCCCGGCCGGGGCCGTTGCCGCGGGCGCTCCTGTCATGATGCAACGCATCAATCTCGCCTTGACTCTTCCCCACCCGCACCTATAATTCCTCGCATGATGCAGCGCATCATGACAAGCGGGATCAGAACCACAGATGCAAGGAGATGAGGATGTACGCCACCCCTGAAAGTTTCGCCGCTGCCAACAAGGCAGGGATCGAAACCCTTTTGAGTTTCGCCAATGCCACCTTCGCTGGAATGGAGCGCTTTGCCGCCCTGAACCTCAACACCGCCCGGACGGCTTTGGAAGACGGCGTTGCCACCGCCAAGAGCGTCATGGCCATCAAGGATCTGCAGGATCTCGTCACCCTCCAATCCACCCTGGCCCAGCCCGCGCTTGAAAAGGCCATCGCCTACGCGAAGAGCGTTTATCAGATCACCGCCCAATCCCAGGAAGAGTTCTCCAAACTCTTCGAGGGCCAAGTGGCCGAACTCAACAAGGCCGTCGCCGAAGCCCTGGACAAGGCCGCCAAATCCGCCCCCGCCGGTTCCGACGTAGCAGTCGCGGCAGTGAAGTCTGCCATCGCCGCCGCCAACTCTGCCTATGACAGCGTCACCAAGGCCGCCAAACAGGTTGCCGAAATGGCCGAAGCCAACGTCGCGGCAGCCACCAGCGCCACCGTCAAGGCCGTGAGCGCCGCGCCGAAAGGTGGCAAGAAGGTCGCCTGAACCGGTTGCAATCGGTTTCCGCGCCAGCAAGAAAAAACCCCGCCACGGCGGGGTTTTTTCTTGCCTTTGAGGGGCTCACATTGAGGCTCAATAGCGCATTGTCCGCCGTCTCCCGAGGGCGGAGCGCGTCGTCATCCCTCTTCGTCCTCGCCCGCTGCCGCGCTCCCCTCGACCGAGCCCGCGGCACCCCGGTAGTGATGGGGAAAGAGGCGTTTCATCTCGCCTTCAATCCAATTTCGTGCCTGAGTATTGATCGCCTCCGCACTGTGGGCAGCGCCATCGATACTCGGCCCAATGCTGACAATGATCTCGCCAGGATATTTGATGAACGCATTGCGACGCCAAAACTCGCCGGCGTTATGGGCCACCGGGATCACGGGAACCCCCGCCTTGTGGGCCAACCATCCCCCTCCCGGCTTGTAACGTCGCGTGGTCCCTGGCGCGACCCGGGTACCCTCGGGAAACACGACGACCCAAAAGCCTTCGGCAAGGCGACGAGTTCCCTGTTCGAGCACCTGGGCCAGCGCATCCTTCCCCGCCGCCCGGTCGATCGCGATCATCGGCATGCGAGACAGCCCCCAGCCAAAGAATGGCACCCGAAGGAGTTCCTTTTTGAGCACAAAGCAAATGGCCGGAAACACATGCTGCAAGGCCATGGTTTCCCACGCTGATTGGTGCTTGCAAAGAATGACCCCGGGCCGGGCAGGAAGGTTTTCCCGTCCGATCACCCGAAAGCGGATTCCCAGCAGATGCCAGACGAACCATAAAGTGATGTCGGTCCACTTGGTGAGGATACGGTACCGGGTCATCGGCGCCAGGGGGCCGATACACAGGCCGATGAGGGCGAAGGGCGGTGTGACGAAAGCCAGCACCAGGGCAAACAACAGGGAACGCAGCGTGGTCACGTATGGCCCTCAGTCGATCAGATCCGCCACCACGGTGGCCAAGTCCGCGTAGATGCGGGTTTCCTTCGGCAGCGCCGGGTCATCCTTGGTTTTTTGCCCCTTCCCCGTCAAAACGAGATAGGGCGTACACCCCACCGCCAAGCCCGCCTGCAGGTCCCGCAGGCTGTCGCCCACCGCCGGCATCCCGGCGAGATCGACGTTGAAGCGCTCGGAGATCTGGCGGAAAAGCCCGGGTTTGGGCTTGCGGCAATCGCAGGGAGAATCAGCGGCATGGGGGCAAAAGAAGATTGCGTCGAGCCGCCCCCCTGCCTGACCAATGGCCTTGACCATTTTGTCGTGGATGGCATTGAGGGTATCCATACCGAACAGTCCCCGCCCGATCCCGGACTGGTTGGAGGCCACCACCACCCGCCAGCCCCACTGGTTGAGCCGGGCAATAGCCTCCAGGGAACCCGGAATGGGCTTCCACTCCTCGGGGGACTTGATGAACTGGTCCGAGTCATAGTTAATCACGCCATCCCGATCGAGGACGATCAGTTTCATGATGCCTCCCAAACGGGCACCGGAACCCCGGTGCCCCTACCTAGCCAGCGGACAAACGGGAAATATCGGCCACCTGATTCATCAGGCCGGCCAAGCGATTGAGCAGGGCGAGGCGATTCTGGCGGATCAGCGGCTCATCCGCCATCACCATCACCTCGTCAAAGAAGCGATCCACCGCCCCCCGCAACCCCGCCAGGACCCGCAGGGCGTCGGTGTAGTCCTCATTGTCGAAATGGGAACGGGCCACGGGAGCAACCTCCACCACGGCATGGAAGAGGGCCTTTTCCGCCTCTTCCTGCAGCAGGGCCACGTCGGGCTCACCCATCCTTTCGTCGGCCTTTTTGAGGATGTTCACGATCCGCTTGTTGGCCGCGGCCAGGGCCTGGGCCTCAGGCAGGCTCTGGAACTCCGCCACCGCCGCCAGCTTGGAAGGCACCAGGTCGATGCGGGTCGGCGCCAGGGCGAGGACGGAATCCACCCGGCCCGCCTCCTGCCCCCCTTCCCGCAGGGCATGGCGTAGGCGCTCCTGCATGAAGTCGAAGAGGGGGCCCTCCACCGGCGCCGTCAACAGACCAGGACGGAAGCCCTCCGCCGCTGCCTGAATCAGACTTCGCAAGTCCAGCGGCAACGGCGTCTCCATCAGGATGCGCAGCACCCCCAGGGCCGCCCGGCGCAGACCGAACGGATCCTTGTCTCCCGTGGGAATCTGGCCGATGCCGAAGAAGCCCACCAGGGCGTCCAGCTTGTCCGCCAGAGCCACCGCGCAGGCCACGTTGCCCTCGGGCAGCGCATCGCCGGCAAAACGGGGCTGGTAATGGCTCTGCAGGGCTTCCGCCACCCGCGCATCCTCCCCATCGTGGAGCGCGTAGTAGCGACCCATGGTCCCCTGCAGCTCCGGGAATTCCCCCACCATGTCCGTCACCAGATCGGCCTTGGCCAAACGCCCGGCCCGCTCCGCCAGGCCGGCGTCGGCCCCTAACTGACCGGCGATGTGCCCGGCAAGTCGGCCGAGCCGCTCCACCCGCTCCAGTTGGGAACCCAGCTTGTTGTGATAGACCACCGCCCCCAGCTTGGGCAGGCGGCTGTCGAGCCGCACCTTGCGATCCTGCTCGAAAAAGAATCGGGCATCCGACAAGCGCGGCCGCACCACCCGCTGGTTCCCCGCGATGATGTTGGCGGGGTCCTTCAAGGCCATGTTGGAGACGATCAGAAAGCGCGAGAGCAGCCGCCCGGCCTCGTCAAAGAGCGGAAAATATTTCTGATTCGCCCGCATGGTGAGGATCAGGCACTCCTGGGGCACAGCGAGAAACTCAGCCTCGAACTCGCCGACATACACCGTGGGGTGCTCTACCAGCGCCGTCACCTCGTCGAGGAGGTCGGCGTAGTCACCCAGGCGAGCCCCCAGGCGGGCGGCCTCGGCCTGCAGCTGCTGGTCGATCTCGGCCCGGCGCTCATTGAAGCTGGCAATGACCTTGCCCTCGGCCCGCAGAGTTTCCTCGTAGGCCACGGCGGTGGCCAACTCGATTTCCCCCCGACTCATGAAGCGGTGGCCCATGGTCGCCCGCCCGGCTTCCAGGTCGAGCACCCGCCCCGGCACCACCTCGGCACCATGGATCATCACCAGACGATGGACCGGCCGCACGAACTGAGCCTCCCCGGCCCCCCAGCGCATGACCTTGGGGATGGGCAGCGCCTTCACCGCCTCCTGGACGATGCTGGCGAGCACGTCGGCCAGTTTGGCGCCCGCCACCGACGCCGT
>JAEUNX010000020.1 GCA_016791025.1 Zoogloeaceae bacterium
GCCGGCAAGGACGTGGACCGCCTGACGCCGGAAGATTTGGCGCCCGTCGACCAGTTTCACATCCGCGGGCGGATGGCCACCCTCGAACTCGCCCGGGCGGCAGGGCTGGATGCGACCCAGCGCGTACTCGATGTCGGCTGCGGCGTAGGCGGGACCTCGCGTTGCCTCGCGACGGAATTCGGTTGCCACGTCACCGGCATCGACCTCACGGACGAATACTGCCGCGCGGCCGAGGTGCTCTCCGCCAGGACCGGTCTTTCGCATCTCGTTGAGTATCGCCAGGGCGACGCGACCAGCCTGCCGTTTGACGATCAATCCTTCGACGTGGTCTGGACCGAGCACGTAGCCATGAACATCCCGGACAAGTCCCGGCTCTACAGCGAGATGCACCGGGTCCTCAAGCCGGGGGGCACCCTCGCCATCTACGACATCTTCGCAGGCCCCGCCGGCCCGGTGCTTTTTCCCGTGCCCTGGGCCCGCACACCGGATACCAGCTTCCTTGTGGAGCCCGATGAACTGCGCGATCTTCTCGGAGAAGCCGGATTCACCGTGACCGACTGGTCGGATACCACGGAGGCCGCACGCACGTGGTTCGTGGCTTTGGCGGAAAAGATTCGCAGGGACGGGTTTCCGCCCCTCGGGTTCCACGTGCTGCTGGGCGGGGACTTTCAGGCCATGGCACAGAATCAGGGGCGCAATCTTCAGGAGGGGCGGATCGTTCTTGGCCAGGTGGTCGCGAGAAAATAGGGAATGCCTGATCGGAGCGTGCAGCCAACACCCGAAAGGGGGCACGGCTTGCGCCGAGCCTTAGGGGTCACCCTCACTGACGGTTCTGTCTCCCTCGCGCCCGCTTCACCGCAAAGCGACTCTGATGCCCCTCCCGGACCGCCTAAAAGCCAATGATGCCGGGAGAATCCGCTGGCAACGACACCGTGACGAACCGGAAAATATCCATTCACGCCATGCCACGAAAAAAAGCGAACGCGCCGGCGGAAGGTCAGGGCAATAGCCAGCCCAAGACGGGTTTGGCGGATCTGCGCCGGCGTCTCTCCTCGCGCCCGGCGCCCAAGGCGCCGGCAGTCCGGACCCGGTCCGACGACGAGGCCGCCGAGGAGGACGCGGCGGCCTTGTTCCGGGCGGCGGCGGGGGATGCCCGGCCGCTGGCGGATTTCGGCCGGGCGGAGCTGGACGCCCCCAAGCCCCGGCCGGTGCCACGTCCCAGGGCGCCGGAAGCGGCAGAAGCCGAAGCGCCCTCTCCCCATCGCCACCGCGCTCCGGCCACGGAGGCGGAGTTGCTGCGGGAAGCGCTATCTGGAGTTGCGCCCCTGCGGGACACCGGCCGGGCGGAGCTCTCCGGGCCCCGGGCCAAACCCCGCCCCGATCCCGGCTGGGAAACCGCCAGGGAAGCGCCGTTTCCGTCGGAATTGCCCAGCCATGTCGACCCCAATGACCCCGGGCAGCTCTTTCGCCACGCCGTCTCGGGGGCCCGGGCCCTCGACCCGGGAGACCGGGTGCACCTGCAACCCGCCGCGCCGGCGCCGCTGCCAAGGCAGCGCGAGCAGGACGAGCGGGCGGTCCTCCACGATGCCCTGCACACCCCATTAAGTTTCGAAGACCGCCTGGACATGGGGGACGAGGCCGCCTTCCTCCAGACCGGCCTGCCCCGCCGGGTGCTCACTGACCTACGCCGGGGACGCTGGGTGGTGCAGGGAGAGATCGACCTCCACGGGCTGACGCGGGACGACGCCCGGGAAGCGCTTTCCCGCTTCCTCGCCGGCCAGCTCCACCAGGGCCACCGCTGCCTGCGGGTGATTCACGGCAAGGGGCTCGGCTCCCCCGGGGGCGTCGGCCTCCTCAAGCAGCTCTCCCGGGGCTGGCTGGCCCAACGCTCGGAAATTCTGGCGTTCTGCCAGGCCCGCCCTCATGACGGCGGCGAAGGCGCCCTCCTCGTCCTGCTGAAAGCCACCGGGGGCGCCGCTGTGCGCCCGGGGAAGCCGCCCGTTCCACCCGGTTCCACCCACAAAAAAGCCCGCTGACGCGGGCCATTTTGTGGAACCTGGGCGATGGTCAGACGGCGCTTTCGTCCGTCTCGCCGGTGCGGATGCGCACCACGCTATCCACCGGCATCACGAAGATCTTGCCGTCACCGATCTTGCCGGTACGAGCTGACTTGATGATGGCCTCGATGGCTTGGTCGGCCACGGAATCGGTCACCACCACCTCGACCTTGATCTTGGGGAGGAAGTCCACCACGTATTCGGCCCCACGATAGAGCTCCGTGTGGCCCTTCTGACGGCCGAAACCCTTGACCTCGGTGACGGTCAAGCCGGTGATCCCGACCTCCGACAAGGCCTCTCGAACCTCATCCAGCTTGAAGGGTTTGATCACCGCTTCGATTTTTTTCATTCACGACTCCTTGATTGCTTGAAATGCCGGGAAGTGCTCGCCAGGCGACGCGCTTCCCTCAGTATTCGTCTCGATACCGCGATGTTATCGGATAACGCCAATCCTTGCCGAATCCCCGTGCGGTCACGCGGATGCCGACCGGCGCCTGGCGGCGCTTGTACTCGTTGCGCTTGAGCATGCCCACTGCCCGCCGCACCTCGGCCTCCGGGAAGCCCTGGGCGATGATCTGGCGCGGCGATTCGTCCCGCTCCATGTAGGCCTCGATGATGGCGTCGAGCACTTCGTAGGGGGGGAGAGAATCCTGGTCCTTCTGGTCCGGCTTCAGCTCGGCAGAGGGGGGCCGCTCGATGATGTTGGCCGGGATCACCGCGCCGCCGGGCTGGGCGTTGCGCCAGTTCGAGAGGCGATACACCAGCACCTTGTAGATGTCCTTCAGGACCGCAAAGCCCCCCGCCATGTCGCCGTACAGGGTCGCGTAGCCGGTGGCCATCTCGCTCTTGTTGCCGGTGGTGAGCACCAGGGACCCCGTCTTGTTGGAAAGGGCCATCAGGATCATGCCGCGGATGCGGGATTGCAGGTTTTCCTCGGTGGTGTCGGCCGCCAGGCCGGCAAACTGGGGCGCCAGAAGCTCGGCGAAGGTTTCCATTGCGGGTGCAATGGGGATCTCGTCGTAGCGAACTCCCAGGCGCCGGACCATCTCCCGGGAGTCGTCGAGGCTCATCTGGGCGGTGTAGGGCGAGGGCATCATCACCGCCCGCACTCGATCCGCCCCCAGGGCGTCCACCGCCACCGCCAGGGTCAGGGCCGAATCGATCCCGCCCGAGAGCCCGATGATGGCGCCGGGGAAGCCGTTCTTGCCCAGGTAATCCCGCACCCCCACCCGCAGCGCCGAATACACGTCTGCCTCGGGGGTGGTTAGCGCGGCCTTGACGCCTCCTTGCCACCGCCCATCGAAGGTGAGGACGTCCAGGGTTTCGACAAAATTTGGCGCCTGGTAGGCCAGCCCGCCATCGGCGTCCAGGGCGAACGAGGCCCCATCGAAGACCAGCTCGTCCTGGCCGCCCACCATGTTGGTGTAGAGAACCGGCATCGCTGTTTCCGCTACCCGCGCCCGGAGAACCTCGCAGCGGAGGGCCTGCTTGTCCAGGTGGAAGGGCGAGGCGTTGAGGGCGAGCAGCACCTCCGCACCGGCCCGCCGCGCCACCGCCGCCGGCGCCGGCTCCCACAGGTCGGCGCAGATGTTCACCCCGATCTGCCACCCCCGGTGCAAG
>JAEUNX010000024.1 GCA_016791025.1 Zoogloeaceae bacterium
TGTTAGGGTGCGCTGCGCCTTGGCGGATCGAGAAGATCTGCTATAATTCCGCTTCTGTGTCGGGGCGTAGCGCAGCCTGGTAGCGCACTTGCATGGGGTGCAAGGGGTCGCGAGTTCGAATCCCGCCGCCCCGACCAATTAAAACAAGCACTTAGGCCAGTCGAAAGACTGGCCTTTTTGCTTTCGTATGCAATGATGGCAATCAGATTGCCGTTTGGTTACCGTTCGCCGATCCCTTAAGGCCACCTTGCCAACCATAGCAGGAGATTTGTGGGAGTCCCGGCCTCGCCCTCATTGGCTAGATTTTCACTTGATATGACCAGAGTCACTGTGTGACCGCTGACGTTGCCCCCGAAACCGGACGGTTTTGAACTAGAGCCTGGCCACTTCGACGGAACTGCCACTAGGGTCGTGGGTCGTGGCTGCCCTATAGCGCCAAGGCAAAAACCGTTGGGATAAAAAGGAAAGAGGCTCCTCGGAGCCTCTTTTGATCACGATCTTCAGGCAATGCGGCGATTCGCCGCGTTGCGCTGGGGATTACGCAGCCTTCAGGGCCGACGCAGCGGCCGCTGTTGTTTTGGTGAGATTTTCAACGGCAGCGGCAGCGGCACTGTCGAGTTGGGCTTCAGCCTGAGCAACTGCTGCCTTGACGTTCTTGCTGGCTTCGGCGTAGGCCGCGTTGGCTTGGGCAAGGGCACCCTTCACTGCGGAAACGGCAGCTTCAGAACCGGCGGGAGCGTTCTTGAAGAGATTCTCGAGGGAGCCATTGACCTGGCCCAGGAGGCTCGCCACTTCCGCTTCGTACTGAGCTGTCAGTTCGGATTTCACCTTGGCACCAACTTCGGCCACGGCGCGGCCGTAAGCAACAGCCTTCTCGAGAGAGGGCACCAGCAGGCCAGCTTGGAGGGCGAGCAACTGCTGGGGGTCCTTCACGGCCGCGACGGCCTTGAGATAGGCAACGCCATCGTCGAAAGAGGCACGGGCGGTCTTCAGGTTCAACGCGGAGAGGGTTTCCACACCAGCAAACACGGTATTCACGGCCGCAACGGAGGACTTGAGGCCGGCTTCCAGATTGGACTTGGCAACAGCGACGACTTGTTCGGGGGACACAGACATGACGAGCTCCTCAACGTGGTTTTGGTTTGATTCAATGAATTTCGTTCTGCATGGATGAATTGTGCGCCGCAACATTCTAGAGTGCAAATCAATGCTTTGGATGTATAAATAAGAATGGTTTATGTCTGGGGCTCGATCGGCGTACGTCGGCAAGTTCTGGGACGAGACCCGCAATGGGTCGAGTTCGCGTGGAAACGCGAACTATCCAGTGGGGTAGGTGGGGATGCTGATCCGCTTCCTGATCCTTAGAAAGAAACAATCCGGTTGAAACGGTTGTCGGCAGGCGCAGAACAGGAGTTGTTACCCGCTATGGCTTTGTCGAACGCTTCAACGGAACGGTCCTGGACAAATTCTTCCGCATCACCTTGCGCGAGACCTTCTACGGGAGTGTTGCGGCACTACAGGCCGATCTGGACGCCTGGTTCCACCACTACAACACCCGACGGCCCCATTTGGCATACCGCAACCAGGTCAGACGCCCCATCGAAACGGTCGAACAGTTTGTCAAGATAGAAGGCTAAGACGACACTTGAGCCCGGCAGATGGTGATATTTTTGCTCGCCAGCCTGGCCCTCGGCCGGGGTTGCCGCCGGGTTGGGGGTTCGGCCCTCCCAGGGAAGCGTGGGCGATGTCTAGGACCTCGGGTTGGCCGTGAGTTCCTGTGGCAGTTTCAATTGCGAACTCGACCGAATGTATTCGAAGGTCGCCGCCCGCGCGAATTCCATGACTCCAGTGTCGATTCCATCGTCATTGTGCTGCCTAAAACAGCGCTTGGACTCAGTCCGGCAAACCAGCACAACTTCAACCGCAAGCTGAGACCTGGCTCGGTTGCTATTCCTGCGTTCCCTCCGTCGCATGAGGTCCCAGCGTGTTCAAAGCTACCTAAGGCTGGGGCATGTGCTCCCAAAAAGGGGGGTGTTTGAAGCAGCACTCGGTACAGGTCGATGGGTGGCGTGGTGGTGGCCGAATTGCCGGGCGAATCTGGTCCTTTCTTGGCGATGGGTGGACGGTGAGGTGCGGATAATGGCTACATCGAAGCCGTAGTCCTGGAGCCGCGCCATGAATGTCAAACGCTACTTTGCCAAGACCGCTCGCGAAGCATTGCGGGCCCTGAAGGAGGACCTCGGCGCAGATGCAATTGTCCTTTCCAATCGGGCGGTGGACGGCGGGGTGGAGATTCTTGCGCTGCCGGCGGATGCAGTGGGGGCTGGGGTTCAGCCGGCGCCTGCGGAAGCTGTCAAGGTGGCGTCGGCACCGGTCGAACATCCAGTGCGGGCAATGGCGCCAGAGGGCGGTAGGGATGATGAGGCGAGCGACTATCGGGTGAGTCTGTCGCGGCCCAGTGAATTATTTGCATACAACGTCGGAACAGCCGAGGTGACTTCACCGAAAGGTCCGGCCAGGGTCCCCAAGCGAGCCGATTCAGACGGCGGGCTTGATCAAACCAAGCCCCGCATTGCACGCCCGCTGGTCGCTGCCCCAATGGCACGAGCGGAGCCGCCACTCAGGCCTGCGGCGGAGTCGGTGGTCCGCAAAGAAATGCCCAGCACCAGCGTGGAAGAGCTTGCCAGAATCAAGGCGTTGGAAGCCGCGAACGGGCAACTGATGCATGAGCTTGGAGCTATCCGGGGCTTGCTTGAGCGCCAGTTGGCGGGCTTTGCGTGGGGCGAGCAGGCGCGCCAAGCTCCCGCCCGCGCGTCCCTGCTGGGCGAACTCCTGGAAAGCGGCTTCTCAGCTACCTTGGCCCGTCAATTGACAGAGGCCGTCGGCGAGACGGCGGACCTGATTGCGGCACGGAACCAGGTGAAGCTAGCGCTGGATGGGCGGCTTCAACTCCTTGATAGTGATGCCGACATCATAGACCGGGGTGGCGTGTTCGCCTTGGTCGGGCCGACCGGAGTCGGCAAGACCACCACAACCGCCAAACTCGCGGCGCGGTGCGTTGTTCGTCACGGCGCGAGCAAGCTCGCGCTGATCACCACCGATGGGTATCGTATTGGGGCCCACGAGCAGCTCCGGATCTATGGGCGGATCCTCGGCGTGCCGGTCTTCGTGGTGCGCGATGCGTCCGATCTGCGCCAAACCCTGGGCGAACTCCGGGGTAAACATATGGTGCTGATTGACACCGTTGGTGTTAGCCAGCGGGATCGCATGGTGGCCGAGCAAACGGCCATGCTCCTGGGGGCGGGGCAGGTTCAACGCCTATTGCTACTTAATGCTACGAGCCGTGGCGACACCCTGGACGACGTGATCCGTGCCTACAATGGTCCCTCCATGGCCGGATGTGTCCTGACGAAGGTGGATGAGGCAGCGTCCCTGGCGCCGGCGGTCGATGCGGTGGTGCGCCATGGATTGAATCTCTTCTACGTGGCGAACGGGCAGCGGGTTCCCGAGGACCTTCACACCCCGAATCGTGCCTACCTGTTGCATCGAGCCCTAAAAGAAATCCCCAAGACATCGGATTTTCGCTTGACTCGGGACGAAGCAGGGATCCTGCTTGCAGCGGCGCCTGAGGGGGTGTTCGGTGCTTGATCTGGCCGACGACCAAGCGGCTGGGCTTAGGCGCCTGTTTCGCCGGTCACCGCCGGCAGTTGTTGCTGTGTATTCCGCCGGCAGGTACGCCGAGGCCAATCTTCTGCGCTTGGTCCATCGTCTCGCGTCCGGCGGGCGCCCAGTGACGGTCCTCGACGAATGTTCCGGGCCCTTGACTGGATTTACGGATGCCAGGGTCGATCTGGAGAACCATGATCTGCTCCATGCTCTGGATGGGCGGGTTCCTCTGACGTTGATACGTCAGCGCTTGCCCGGTGATGTGGTCCGGATTCCCGTCGCCCTCGCGGCGCCACTCTTCGATTACCTGGACGATCAGCGGCGACAGAGACTGATCGATCTCCTGTCGGAAGTCCATCGTCAGGCTTGCTACGTCCTCGTGCGGGCGGCAGACGCCCAATTGGCCACGGCCTTGAGCTGGGCAGCACCTCGCCGCGTGTTGGTGGCGGAGGCCAGTGGGCCGGGGGCTACCGGGGCATTTACGGTCATTAAGAGCCTTGCCGCCGCCGGGGCTGCCACCTTGCATGTGACGGTGGCACGGGCGCGCAATCGTGAGGATGCGCGAGCATTTTTTCTGCAATTGCAGACGCTCGTCCGCAACCACGTCGGTCTTCCCCTGGCCTGGATGGGGGAGATCGAGCGGGACGATCCCGGTGGCGAACTAGCGCAACCCGCTACCGGTGCGTCGGCCCGCGACGGCGAGCAGGCTTTTCTGCGCCGCCTTCAGGGGTGGCAGGGAAATTCCAAATGGATCGGTACCTCGGATCGATGAAAGGGTAGCAAATGTCTGGAAATGTATCGCCGGCTGCGGGAGAATGGGCGTCGAAATCCTTTAATGCCAGGCCCCCGGAAGAACAAGCTCCGACTGGCGAAAACGAGCAAAGGCCTGCGCGCTCATCACGGACTTCGGGAATGTATACCGCCTCTGGAACCCTCGATAAGAACCAGCTGGTTACGCAGTATGCACCCCTGGTGAAACGGATCGCCTATCACCTGATGGCCAAACTGCCGGCCAGCGTACAGGTGGAGGACATCATCCAGAACGGCATGCTGGGACTCCTCGATGCTATCGGCCGGTACGAAGAAGGGCTTGGCGCCCAGTTCGAAACGTATGCGGTTCAGCGCATCCGTGGCGCCATGCTGGACGGCTTGCGGGAAAACGATTGGCTTCCCCGCAGCCTGCGTCGCGACATGCGCCGCATTGAAGCTGCCATTCATGCCCTTGAGCAACAATTTGGTCGCCAGCCCACGGAGCGGGAACTAGCCGACTCCCTGGACATGCCGCTGGCGGAATACCAGAAGATGCTGCAGGAGGCCCGCGGCTACCAGCTGGTCTATTTCGAAGATTTCACAGAAGAGGACGGGGACGACTACCTCGAGCGCCATTTTGTCGGTAACGAGGCCGATCCCCTCGAAATTCTCATGGATGCTGGGATGCGCAGCCAGCTCGTCAAGGCGATTGAGGACCTCCCTGAGCGCGAGAAGACCGTCATGGGCTTGTATTACGAGGAGGATCTGAACCTTCGAGAGATCGGCGAGATTCTCGGAGTGTCGGAATCCCGCGTATGCCAGCTCCATAGCCAGGCGATTGCACGGCTGCGCTCCCGGATCACCGGCGCCCGCAGCCCCAGTCAGGGCAATGCGCCGCGGCGCGGCCGTCCCCCCAAGAATCCCCAGGGCAACTGAATCCTTACGGGGGTGGGCGATTGGATTCCGGCCCCATTGGTGGGCGGGTATCGCGGGTCTAGCCCCAGGGACTGAACCATGGACAGTATCAGCCTCGTTGGCCTCTTGCTGGGACTGGCCGCCATCTTGGTGGGTCAGGCCCTGGAGGGGGGGCACATCAGCTCGCTGATCCAGCCGACCGCGTTTCTCATCGTCATTGGCGGGACCCTGGGGGCTGTGATGTTGCAAAGCCCTCTGCCGGTGTTCAAAGAGGGGATGCGGATGGCGAAATGGGTCTTCCGGCCTCCCACCGTGACCCACGCGGCGCTCATTGAACAGATCGTGGGCTGGAGCCATGTCGCCCGCAAGGAAGGGCTGTTGGCCCTCGAGAATCAGATGCAGTCCGAAGCCGACCCATTCGTCCGCAAGGGCATCCAGCTCTTGGTGGATGGGGTGGAGCCAGAACGGCTGAGGGAAGTCCTCGAGGTGGAGATCGGCACCTGGGAAACCCAGATGAAACATGCTGCTCGGATTTGGGAGAGTGCCGGTGGGTATGCGCCCACCGTCGGCATTCTCGGTGCGGTGATGGGGTTGATTCACGTCATGGAGAACCTTTCGGATCCGTCGAAATTGGGCGCCGGCATTGCGGTAGCCTTCGTGGCGACCATCTATGGCGTGGGCTCGGCGAATCTGGTCTTTCTCCCGATGGCGAAGAAGTTGCTCGCCCATATCGGCCGCTTAGTGTCCATGCGGGAGATGTTGGTCGATGGCCTCGTGGGCATTGCCAATGGCGACAATCCGCGCATCATTGAGAGCCGTCTGCAAGGCTACGCACTCTGAGCTTCCGGCGGCTGGCCGTCCCAGTGGGGCGGATCAAGAAATGGCCGATCAGCCCGTTAACCGGCGGAGTTGAACGACCAGACGCCCCGAGCTCGGGGCATTGCGGGGACGCCATGGCACGCCGCCACAAAGCCGAAGACGAGCATGAAAATCACGAGCGCTGGCTGGTGTCCTACGCCGATTTCATCACCCTGCTGTTTGCGTTCTTCGTGGTTATGTATTCCCTGAGTTCCGTAAACGAAGGGAAATATCGTGTTCTTTCCGATTCCATCGTCCAGGCCTTCCGGAACATCGACGTCAATGCAACCGGCAAGAAGGTGATCTTCACCCCACCGGTTCCTTCCCTCGCCATGTCGATGGCGACCGCCCAACCCGAGGCGGAAGCCAAGCGGCGGGAGGCAGAGGCGCGGCGCAAGGCCTTGGCTGAGGAGATTAAGCAGGCCCTGGAACCCCTTGCCCGCAGTGGCCAGGTGAGCGTGACGGAGGGCGCTTTGGGGATCTCGGTGGAGATCAATGCGAACGTGCTTTTCGCGACTGGCGAGGCTGCCCTCGGAGGCCAGGCGATTCCCTCCCTGCAAGCCGTGGCCGGAGTCGTGGCGGGGGGAACCTTTCCCATCGTGATCGAAGGCCACACCGACGACACACCGATCAGTACCTATCGCTTTCCGTCGAACTGGGAACTCTCGGCGGCACGCGCCTCGAGTGTGGTTCGCCTGTTCGCCGAATCGGGAGTCAGCCCCAGCCGGCTGACGGCGTCAGGCTATGGCGATCAACGCCCCGTGGCGGAGAACCTTAGCGAGCAGGGGAGGGCCCGCAATCGCCGGGTCACTCTGCTCATGCAATCCATGACCGCCAACGAGGAGGCCGGGGCGGCCGCCCTGCCGACCCGCCTCGCGGACGATCCGATCCGCAGCATTCTGCCTGGGGGAGCGTCCGATCCCGGACAGGTACGCTAAGCGCCGGGCTGTACTTTGCGGTGGCAGAAAAACGGGCCCAGCTGGGCCCGTTTTTCTTTCTCTCGCTTTCCAAATGCTCACTCGGGCACGTTGACGGCGCCATTGCTCACCGTAATCGTATCCTCCGGCAAAGGCTCCTGGGCAATGGACGGGAGATTGATGAGCTCGAGGTTGGGCGCGCCAGCCCCCCGGGGGGTAGTACGCACTACCTGGGATTTCGGTAGCGGGGTCCCGGCGGTTAGGTGAGCCCACATCTTCTCCATAGCCTGGCCGGCGTAGTAGTGGAGCGGAATGAAGAGGCTGTTGTAGCCGGGCAGCGGTAGAAAGGCCTCAAAGTGCTGGCCGTTTGTGACCTCAATATAGGACAGCTGACTGGCAGCTCCTTCCCGGACGTTGTTCGCACCCAGGTAGGGGCGCGAGGTGTGATTGACGGGAACGAGATTGTCCGCCCGCCCGTGTACGATCAGCGTGGGCCTGCCGCGCAGATCGCCCTTCACCTTCACCTCGGCAATCCCCTCCAAGACCTCCTCATCGCTGAACAAGCCGCGCAGACAGGCTGCGCCGTCAAAGTTGTAGTCGGCCAAACCGGTGGAGGCGGAGATGGCGTTCTGCTCGCGGATGGGGCCATTCGCGGCGGATTGGGCGACAAGATTGATGCTCGTGGAGGGCGGTACACCGTTGCTCAAGCTCCAGATCGTCGGCATCGGATCAGTTGCGGCGGTCGGCGCGGCGGGCAGACCTGCTGGGTCGGTGAACGCCATGGAGAAGTGGCACAGGTTATCTGTGACCTTAGCCCGACTGTACGCATTGGCGTAGGTGAGGGATACCGCCGGTGCCACGGCAAAGCCATAGTGGGAGGCATGGAGGAGGTCGCTGTCTTCTTCCCACCCATGTTCGCGCAACTTGAGAAGGGCGTTTTCCGCCTGCTCATCCTGCGTGGCTCCCGTCAGCATGCCGGCTGCAGTCAGGGCCGAACATCGATTGGCGGCCTTGGTCGGATCGACGATGTTGAAGGGGCTTAGGGTCTTGATGCTGGGGGCGATGGCGGCACAAGGCTGATAGAGGTTGGCGAAGGTGATGTAGTCATAAAGCGGCAGGCCAAAGGCCGCCACGGGCACGCCACCCCGGCTGACGCTCACCGCGCCGGATTCGAGCTTGAGATTGACCTGGGGTTCTACGGCGACGATGCCGTCGATGAGGCGGCGATGGTCATCCTCCGCAGCGGCAAGGACGGCTCCGCCGCCATTGGACACGCTGGCAGCAATGACCAAGGTGTTGCCCGACCCAAAATACTTGGACGCCTTCTTGTTGCCCTTACCTTTGGTCGCCTTTTTATTAGACGACGGCGGGGCGCAGGCCGCGGTGGGGCCACTGGGGGTGTGGCATTCGTTCAGGACATAGAAGGCAAACTCGACAGCATTGACCGTGGCACGCCCCCAGACCCGCTCGGGATTGTCGCCTGAGTGGGCGTGCTTCATGGCGTAGCGATAGTGATTGGCCCCTACGTAGGCAGCCCGTTCGGTGGCCGACAGGTTGGCGGCGAAATAGGCGTTCTTCCCGGCGGCGGAGGCGCTATTCAGGGTGCCATTGATCAGGGTCACCCGGTCGGTTTCCAGGTCGTGGGCCCCGGCGCCCGTCCCCTTGTCGGTGTAGGCTACCGCGCAGCCGTGCTTGAGGGCCCACTCGCCGGTGGTTCCAATGGCGCCATAAACGCCTCGGGAACCACTGGAGGGGGCGGCGATGATGCAGGGATTGTTCGTATCGAAACTTTTCGGCACCTGGACCAGCAGGGTCACATTCTTGACGCCTGCCACATTCTTGGCGAAGGCGAGGTATTCCCGGCCGGGGACCTTACCTTCTCCCAGGGTGTCGTTGCCGGCAAGATCGATGTTGGGCCCGAAGATCCGGCCGTACCCGCCTGCGCTCGTGGTATCCACCAGCGCACGATAGTTGGTGTAGATGACCAGGCGACGCAATTCGTCGGCCTTTGGTGCAAATGGGTCCACGAAGAAAGTCGCTGCCGCCTTGGCCGTTCCCAATCCCGATTTCCCCTGCCCGCCGGTCAGGAGGTCATCGGTGATGCCGTCGTAACTCGAGATCTGGATTGGGCCGAGCCAAGCGGGCCGAATATTCGGCGCCTTGGGGGAAGCGGTGCTGGCGGCCTGCGCCAGTCCTGCGGCTAAAGTTAGGGCCAACAGTGTAGGGAGCGGAAAAGCGCGGCGAAATCCAGAATGAATCATGATGTCTCCTCGAACGATGCCGGGTGGGTGGAGGCACGCCGGCCGCTTGCGGCCCGGGCTTTCCTCACGAATGCTTATGGACGTCGATTGACCAATCGAACGGGCAGAATATAGTCGGATGCAGAGATAAATTTCCATCCTGCAGATGCAGGATGACCGAAAGGTCGCCGTGCTGCCCGAATATCGCACCTTGATCGAAGTGCTACAGGCTGCCGCCGATGCCGGCGGGCAGGAGTACCGTCACTTCGTTCTCAACTGGCTCGGCAAGCAAATCGGCTTCGATGGCGTCGTCTGGGGGGTTGGGGCGCGGGACGCTTCAGGTTCCGTGACCATCCAGGGGGCGGAGCTTCGGGGCCGGCCGCCCGGCCTGCTCCAGGATTACGTCGAAGTGGCAGCCCTGGACCCGGTGAGTCGCCGGTTTGCAAAAGATCCGCAACAGTTGCAGGCGATCGATGTGGCCGAGGCCTATCGCCCAGCCCAATTGTGGCCGGTGGGCAACTACCTGGAGCGCTATCGTGTTCGCCAACTCCTCCTATGTGGGGCGTCAACGCAGCGGGGTGGGTTAAGTTGGCTGACACTTTACCGCGACGACGCCAGTCGCCCCTTCAGCGCTGAGGAAGCCCGTATGGCCGCCTTCGCGATCCCCTTTGCTCTTCTGGCTGCGCGGGAAAGTGGTCAGCCCCAGGGACTTCCTGCCGCCGACTGTCTCTCCCCTCGGGAGCGGCAGGTGGCGGCGGCCTATGCGGCCGGGGAGGGCTACAAGGCCATTGCCCGCTCTCTCGGGTTGGCCCCGGCCACCGTGCGTACCCACCTCCAGACCATCTTCCGCAAGCTCGGGGTGCACAACAAGATTGACCTGCGCCGCCAGTTTGACCTGAGCTGACTCACCGCTCTCAGGGCCCAGACAAAACCCCGGATGCCGCAAGGGGGCGCCGAATTCGGTCCCGCTGAGGGGGTTCAGGCCGTCGTCAAGCGGGTGGGGCGGACCTTCTGTTGGAGCGCGGCGCCCTTACGGGCCCTGCGGGCGCGCCAGGGTTCCTGCTGGCTGGGCTTGATTTCCAGGCGGACAGGCTTATTGCCGCGACCAACGCCTTCGACCACAAGAATGGATGCGTCCGCGGGAACCGCCACGCTGGCGAGGGATTCACCGTCTTCGAGCCCCATGACGATGACGCCCCGGCCGCCGGCCTGGACCTTCATCTCGGTCGTCGGGAAAAGCAGCAGGCGTCCATGCTCCGAGGCGGCAGCGATCCATTCTCCCATCACCGGGGCCGGATCCAGCACCCGTTCGCCTTTTTCCAGGGTCATGAAGGCCTTGCCCGCCCGTTGGCGGGAGGTGGCTTCGGCCTGGGTGCAAATGAAGCCGTAGCCGCCGGAGTTGGCGAAGAACCAGCGGGAATCCAGGGCGGCGGTGAGGACCTGGGCAAGCTTGCCGCCGTCCTGGAAATCCACCAATGTGGCGATGGGCGCTCCGTCCCCGCGCCCCCCGGGCAGGTCCGACACCTTCACGGTGTATGCCCGGCCTTGCGTGTCCAGGACCACCAGCGGCCAAAGGGTGCGGGTTTCGATGACCGCAAAGGGGAAGTCGCCGGTCTTGTAGCCGATCGCCGCCGGGTCGATGCCATGGCCTTGCCGGCAACGCACCCAGCCGTTGCGGGAGACGATCACGGTCACCGGTTCGTCCGGCACGCTGATCTCGGCGGGGGCCACCGCGGCCACGGCTTCAATGAGGGTGCGGCGGGGATCGCCATATTTTTTGGCGTCGGCCTCGATCTCCTTGAGGATCTGGCGGGTCATCGCTGGCCGGCTGTCCAGGAGATGCTGCAGGCCCTCCCGTTCCTCCCGCAGCTCGGCGAGCTCCTTTTCGATCTTGAACCCTTCCAGGCGGGCGAGCTGGCGCAGCCGAATCTCCAGAATGTCCTCGGCCTGGATGTCCGTGAGGCCGAAGGCCGCCATCAGCGCAGGCTTGGGCTCGTCGGATTCCCGAATGACCCGGATCACTTCCTCGATGGAGAGGTAGGCGATCATCCGCCCTTCGAGGATGTGGATGCGCCGGTCCACCTCTCCCAGCCGATGGCGGGTGCGGCGTTCGACGGTGACGTAGCGGAAGTCGATCCACTCGCGCAGGATCTGCACCAGGGCCTTCTGCTGCGGCCGCCCGTCCCGCCCGATCATGGTCAGGTTCACCGGAACCGATGTTTCCAGGCTGGTGTGGGCCAGCAGAACGGCCATGAATTCATCCCGCGCCATACGGCTGGAGCGGGGTTCGAGGACGATGCGGACGGGGGCGGCGTCGGACGACTCGTCCCGCACGGTTTCCACCGCGCCGAGGACCAGTTGCTTTAGGTTTTTCTGCTCCTGACTCAGCTCCTTTTTTCCGGCCCGAGGCTGGGGATTGGTCAGTGTCTCAATTTCCGCCAGGACCCCGGCGGCGGACACGCCATGGGGAAGCTCCTCGATGATGATCCGCCACTGCCCCCGGGCCAGTTCCTCCACCCGCCACCGCGCCCGCATGCGCAGGCTGCCCCGCCCGCAGGCGTAGGCGTCGCGCAAGGCTTCTGGCGGGCTGATGAGCTGGCCGCCGCCGGGAAAATCCGGGCCCGGCAGCAGAGGCAGAATGGCATCCAGCCCCGCTTCAGGGTGGCGGATCAGGTGGCAGGTGGCGTCCGCCACCTCCCGCAGATTGTGGGGCGGAATCTCGGTGGCCATGCCCACGGCAATGCCCGTGGCACCATTCAACAACACGAAGGGCAGCCGGGCCGGCAGCAGGCGTGGCTCCTCGAAGGCGCCATCGTAGTTGGGGATGAAATCCACCGTCCCCTGGTCGATTTCCGCCAGGAGCAGCTCGGCGATGGGGGTGAGGCGGCACTCGGTGTAGCGCATCGCCGCGGCGGAATCACCGTCCCGGGAGCCGAAGTTGCCCTGACCGTCCACCAGGGGGTAACGCAGCGAAAAATTCTGCGCCACCCGAACCATTGCGTCATAGACCGAGCTGTCGCCATGGGGGTGGTATTTGCCGATCACGTCGCCCACGACCCGGGCGGATTTCACGTGCTTGGCCCCGGCCCCCAGGCGCATTTCGTTCATCGCATGGAGGATGCGGCGCTGAACCGGCTTCATCCCGTCCTCCACCTGGGGCAGAGCGCGGGATTTCACCACGCTCATGGCGTAGGCGAGATAGGCGCGCTCGGCATACTGGGCCAGCGGCAAGGCGTCGTCGCCCTTCGTGGGCGGCGACGGCGGTGGTGGCGGAGCCGGGGGCGCGGAAAAGAGGTCGAGGCTGTCGTTCATCAGGGAATCTGCGGGGTCTGGCGCGCCTCAGGGCAGCGCGGCGAGCCGGGAATGTGGGGTCTTGCAACCGGGATGTCAATCTCAATGCCGGTGCGCCGCAGCTCCGCCCCGATTGTCAGAACTGATTGGGATTGGGCTCTATTAGTCTGTACCATGCCTCCCCTTGCCCGGCTTCTGGGCAGCTTAAAGAAGGATTCACCATGCCGCAGCTTTCTCCTGCCGGCCAACACCTGATCGCTGATTTGGCCGCACGCCACGGTGTCAGCCAGGACGCCGCAACCCATATGTTGTTTGCCGTCCTCAATGGCAATGGCTCCATGGCGCAGTTCAGTCACCCAGAATTTGGCGGTTCCGGCCAATGGATGCGTGGGGGAATGACCATGGTAGGCGATATGTTCAATTACGCGCTCAAGGGGCGGGTGGATTCCATCTGCAACGAACTGTCGTCCCTGCTCAATGAGCAGCCGGGCCTCCTGCAGACCGGAAGTTTCCAATCCCAGAGCCAGTCGAGCGGGGGTCAGGTTTCCGGGCGGGGCTTGGGTATGGGGCCCTCCACCTTGTTTATCCCTGATCCGCGGGACCAGTGGTATCCAGCGGAATTGGGAATGCCCAGCTCCACCGGGGCGCAGAACAACCTCCGCTACGCCTACTTTCCCAATGCGCGGCGCCTAGCGATTGATAGCGGAGGTGATGTCTGGGTCTATGACACGCTGGATTATCAGATCGGTGGATTTTCCCAGCAGCAGGGAAGCGGAGCATCCATCACCCTGTCCTGCCAGTATGGGACGGTGCTGCTGTCCAGCCTGCCGGTGGTGTCCCGCAATGGTCAGCCGGTTTCCCCTGCGCCGGCAGCGTCGTTCGTCGCACCGCCCCCCAGTTATCCGACCGGAACCTCGATTCAAGGCGGTGCGGCAGATTCGTCCAGCATCTTTGCCGCCATCGAGAGACTGGCCGACCTCAAGGGGAAGGGCATCCTTTCCGAACAGGAATACGCCGACAAGAAGGCTGAGTTGTTGTCCCGCCTGTAGCGCTCACGCCCCCGATCCGATTCGTCATTGCAGGCGGATCCCAAGGCTCGGGGGCACGCCCGAGTTCTGAACTGGGCCGACCTTTGAAGTCAGGCCGCTGAAACGAAATTGGCGGCTTCCTCGCGAGAGTAAAAGCGATCGCCCCGGATGAAACCCGAATGGAGGGTTGCTTTGGCGGCCCGCACCTTTCCGGTTTCGTCCCTTTCGGTCACGGTATCGGGCAACCCATCCAGCAGGTGAAAAGGCGCCGGCCGGCCGTCTCGAAAGCGGGAAAGAAAGATCTCTCCCGTATCGCGGTCGAGGAAACCCGGTCGAAAGCCCAAGCTGCGGTTGCCGGCGCTGACACCCGTAGTGCCTTGATATGCCTCGTTCTCCCGGTCCAAGGTAACCGAAGTGAAGGTATGGTCGATCATGATGCCTACCTCTGTCTGCGTGTCCTGGCACCGGTGGCCGGTGCCTGACTTGGGATCAGCAATTCGCGGGCCTGGGGTGGGCATTCGGAGAAGGGCCAGAATTGACGCGGGTTGCAGCCAGGAGTGCCGATCGACGAAATGTTGGAAGGCGTGCGATTGTCGGGCGGCGGATGGAACAACTTTGCGCCGCCTGTCGCAGATTGGAGCAATGGGGGCGTAACTCCCTGGTGCGCCGTGAAGCCGAGTTCAGATGTCGGCCTCGACAGTATCGCCCTTGTCCTCCATCCAGGCGCGGCGACCGCTGGCTTCCCCCTTGCCCATCAGCAGGGTGAACATGCGGCGGGTCTCTTCCAGGGCGCCGGCGTCGATCTTGACCGGCAGCACCCGGCGGGTGGCCAGCGCCATGGTGGTTTCCCGAAGCTGGTCGGGGTTCATCTCCCCCAGCCCCTTGAAGCGGCCAACCTCGATGTGGTCGGCCTTGACGCCTTCCTTGACCAGGCGGTCACGGATTGCCTCCAACTCCCCCTCGTCCAGGGCGTAGAGGCGCCGGGCCGGGCGCTTCTTGCCGCTTGCCGGTACATCCACCCGGTAGAGGGGCGGCTGGGCCACGTAGATGTGGCCGGCTTCGATGAGCTTGGGAAAGTGGCGGAAGAACAGGGTCAGGAGCAGAGTCTGGATGTGGGCACCGTCCACGTCCGCGTCGGACATGATGATGGCCTTGCCGTAGCGGAGGCCTGAGAGGTCCGGGGTGCTGTCGGCCGAGTGGGCCTCGACCCCGAGGGCGACGGCGATGTCGTGGATCTCGTTGTTGGCGTAAAGCCGATCGGGGTCGATCTCCCAGGCGTTCTGGACCTTGCCCCGCAGGGGCAGGATGGCCTGGGTTTCCTTGTTGCGGGCCATCTTCGCCGATCCGCCGGCCGAATCACCTTCCACGAGGAAAAGCTCATTTTCGGCGATGTCCTCGGATTCGCAATCCGAGAGCTTGCCGGGGAGGACGGCGACGCCGGAGGTCTTCTTTTTCTCGACCTTCTGGGCATTCTTCTGCCTCGCGGTGGCGGACTTGATTGCCAGTTCCGCGATGGCTTTTCCCGCCTCGACGTGGTTGTTGAGCCAGATCTCGAAGGGGTCCCGGATCTGGCTGGAGACCAGTTTCACCGCCTCGCGGGAGTTGAGCTTTTCCTTGACCTGTCCCTGGAACTGGGGGTCCAGGAGCCGGGCTGAGAGGAGGAAACCCATCCGTCCGCATACGTCTTCCTGCTGAAGCTTGATGCCGCGGGGCAGCAGGGCGTGGTGCTCGATGAAGCTCTTGACAGCCTCGAATACGCCGGCCCGCAGGCCGGATTCGTGAGTGCCGCCAGCCACCGTGGGGATGAGGTTCACGTAGGATTCGCTGGCCACGGCGCCGTCGAACCATCCCAGAGCCCAGGCGGCGCCTTCCCCCGGGGCAAAGCTGTCGTCGTCCTGTCCCGCGTATTTTTCCCCGGTGTAGAGGGGGGCCACGGGTTCCAGAGCACCGGCGAGTTCCTTCAGGTAACCGGCCAGGCCTTCGGGATAGCTCCAGGTCTTGATCAAGGCGGGGCCATTGGGCTGCTCGATTTCGAGCCGCACCGCCACACCGGCCAGGAGGACGGCCTTGGAGCGCAACAGGCGCTCGATCTCGGCCTGGGGCACCTTCGCGCTCTCGAAATATTTTCCATCCGGCCATACCCGAACCCGGGTGCCGGTCTGGCGTCCGCATTCGCCGATAACCTGGATTGGCCCAATCCGCTCGCCGCCCTCGGCGAAATCGATGCGATGGATCTTGCCTTCCCGCTTGATTTCCACTTCCACCCGGGAGGACAGGGCATTGGTCACCGCCACCCCGACGCCATGGAGTCCCCCGGAAAAAGCATAGGCGGAGTTGCCATCCTTCTTGTTGAATTTGCCGCCGGCGTGGAGGCGGGTATAGGCGAGCACCACCACAGGCACCTGCTCTTCCGGGTGCAGGCCGACCGGAATGCCCCGCCCGTCATCGGCTACGGTCACCGAGCCGTCGGTGTGGAGGATTACGCCAATTTTCTTTGCGAAGCCGGCCAGCGCCTCATCGGCAGCGTTGTCTATGACCTCCTGAATGACGTGGGCGGGGGAGTCGGTGCGGGTGTACATCCCCGGCCGCTCCCGTACCGGTTCCAGGCCTTTGAGGACGCGAAAGGAGGATTCGTCGTAGTGCTTGCTGGTCATGACAGGGCTTGGTGAGGCGGACGCGGCGGCCAAGGATAACGGCTATGTACAAAAAGAAAACCCTCCAGCGGAGGGTTCGTGCCTGCCTGTCCTACACCGATCCCAGCGGTCGGCCCCGGGCGGTCGGGCGGGAATGGCCGTCCGGCCCGTATAGCTGGGGTTGATCCGCCGCGGCCAGGAGGACGGTGAGGGCGGCTTGATTGTGTTTCATCCGGTCGGCGATCAGCTTGCCGTTGGTGATGTTGCGCTGGCGCGCCTCCTGGGCCAGGGTGAGGACCTCATCCCAGCGCCCGGTGGTGTTTCCGGGTGCCGCCGCCAGGGCTGCGGGAAGGCTACCCTGCCGACTCCGCGTGACGGCGCGGCTGCGGTCATCGTGGAGAAACTGCAGGCGGCGGTAAATCTGGGTTTTTTTGTCAGCGATGCCCAGGAGGGCATCGGTGTGGCCTTCGACCAGGAGGGATTCTTCCTCGGCGAGCAGCGCGATGAATTCTTCAAGCAGGCGCGCCTCGTCCTCGACGATGCGCGCCAGTTGCAACAATTCGGCGGCGGTCACGCCTTCTGCGGCTGGGCGGCCAGCATCTGGCGGACGGATTCGATCAGGCCATCGGCGACCTTCTCCGCATCCACCTTGAAGCGACCCTCGCTCATGGCCTGCTTGATCTCATCCACCCGATTCTGGTCTACCACCGGCGTTTGAGCCATGGCGGCGTCTGCCTGCTGCATGCTGGAGGAGAAGGATGAAAGCTCCACCTTGTCTCCCGCGGCGGCATTGGAGCCACCGCCCTGGACAGAGCGGGTGCGGGCTTCGCCGGATGGGAGATTGCCCACGGACTTGATGGAATTGTCGATCTTCACTACTTGGCCCTTTCTATGTGGTCTCGACTTCGCAAACGGCACAAAGGCCAAAAACTTTAATCGAGACAACAATAGTTTAGCCGATCAACGTTGCCCTCGCACGGCACTGCATCATGGTCGGATCTCCACCCGCCCATCGCTCCGGGCGATCCCGCTCACGACCTGGCCGCCGATGAGACGGACCTGGGCGACCTGACCCTCGGCGACGGTGTTCAAGGCGGTTCCTTCGTTGCTGACCTGGAAGCCCGGACCTCCGGAGACGACCTGAACTTTTTGTCCCTGGAGGATCGCCGGTGGCAGGCGCAGCATGCTTGCCCGCAGGGTCTGGCCGGCGGCAAGGGCGAAACGGGCTCCCTGGCCCTGGACACGGGCCGGGTCGGTCATCACGTCCGCGGGTTGCTCCGCAAGATCGCCGGTTTGGCGCTGCAAATCCGCCGGGCCGACGATCTGACCCGCCCGCAGAGGTCGGGCGAGGATCAGGTATTCGCCCCGTACCGCGACCCGGGCCGGGATGAACACGGTCCAGGTTGCCGGCGCAAGGCAGCGCACTCCGACATTGGTGCGGCCCCAGGCGCGGGTGCCCGCCGGCAGGAAGGCTTCGAGATCGGCGCAGGGGGGCAACTGGTTGCGGGGGTCCAACTCACCGACCGTGAGCGTCGCCTTGCCGGGCAATCCCGCTGTTTCGCTGCCCAGAAAGTGCTCGACGACCCTGCGAACGGGGGCGGGATCCTGCTGCGCGAGGAGGGGATTCGCAGCGAGGGCAAGACCCAGGGCGAGCCCACGGAGGATGCCACGTGGCCCGGTCTGGGAGCGGGGGAAAAAAGCGGCCATGGGGGCATTCCACCATGATGAAGTCGCGTCGGCAAACATCCGGCAGTCGACGCGGCGGGCGGCAAAGCTTGCCGCCGGTCTTGCCGACGCGGCGGAATTGGCCGGATTTTGGTGGGGTTTTC
>JAEUNX010000033.1 GCA_016791025.1 Zoogloeaceae bacterium
GGGGGCGATCCGGCGCGCCTGGCCATCACCGGCTTTTGCTGGGGAGGCCGCATCGTCTGGCTGTACGCCGCCCACAATCCTGCCATCAAGGCTGGCGTCGCCTGGTACGGCAAACTCGCCGGGGCGGCCACCGCCCTGACACCCAAGTACCCCGTGGATCTGGCGGGGTCGATCCGGGCACCGGTGCTAGGACTTTATGGCGGCAAGGACGCGGGAATTCCCCTGGCAGATGTGGCTGCCATGCAGGAGGCCCTCGCAGGACGGCCCTCCCGGTTCGTGGTCTATCCGGAATCGGGCCATGCCTTCCACGCCGACTACCGGCCGTCCTACAACCCCAGGGATGCCGAAGATGGCTGGGCGCGTCTGACTGAGTGGTTCAAGGCCCGCGTCTGAGGCATTAGGCTGTAGGGGGCCGACGCCGCACGCGGGCGATTTCCCCAAGCAAGGCCTCTGGGCGGATCGGCTTGGCAGCATAACCGTCCATACCTGCGGCCACGCAGGTCTGACGATCGGCCTCGAAGGCATTGGCGGTCAAGGCAACGATGGGCACCCGTCGCCCGGTGCCGGCCTCCTCGCTGCGGATCTGCCGGGTGGCGCCGACGCCGTCGGTATCGGGCATCATCATGTCCATGAGGACCACATCCACGCCACCGCGGCGCCAAAGCGCCAGTGCCTCCTGGCCGGTGGATGCCAGCACGACCTCGGCCCCCTCCCGCTCCAGTAATCGCCGGGTGATTTCCTGATTGACCGGGTTGTCTTCCGCCACCAGGATCCGCAAGCCCGCCAATGCGGGGGATGCGCCGTCGGAGGTGTCGGCAGGAAGTGAGACCGACCCCGATGCCCGCTCGCGGGCCGGCTTTCCTACCGCCGCCAAAGTGACGTGGAAGCTGAAGGTCGACCCCTCGCCCACCGTGCTCGTCACGACGATCTGCCCCCCCATCAGGCGCACCAGATCCCGGCTGATGGCCAACCCAAGGCCCGTGCCGCCGAATCGACGAGTCACGCCGCTGTCGGCCTGGATGAAGGCACCGAAGATCTGCTCCAGCCGGTCGGAGGGGATGCCGATGCCGGTGTCCTTGACATCGCAATGGAGGGCCCACAGGCCCTTTAGGTCTGAATCCTCTCGGAAGCGCACCACCACGCTCACCCCGCCGTGGTCGGTGAATTTGATGGCATTGCCCACTAGGTTGATGAGGACCTGCTTCAATCGCAGCGCGTCGCCCGCCACCTGCGGCGGTGACGCCCCCTCGCAAGCCAGAGTGAGCGTGATCCCCTTCGCCCGGGCCCGGGGCTCCAGCAAAGCCAATGCCGCCCCGAGGACTTCCATGGGATCGAAGGGCGCCACGGCCAGATCCATCTTGCCGGCCTCAATGCGGGAGAAGTCGAGGATGTCGTTGATGAGCGCCAGGAGGTGGTCGGCGGACGACTGGACGAGTTGCAGATACTTCCGCTGCTCATCGGTCAGATCGGTCATGAGGGTGAGTTCGGTCATACCGATGACCGCGTTCATCGGCGTGCGAATCTCATGGCTCATATTGGCCAAGAACTCCCCTTTCAGGCGGCTGGCGCTCTCGGCCACCGCCTTGGCGGCGGACAATTCGGCCATCAGCTGCTCGATGCGATCCGCCATGGCATTGAAGGCCCTGGCCGCCTGGGCGAGCTCCAGGGCCCCCGTCACTTCGGCCCGGTGCGACAGCCGCCCTTCGCCGAAATGTTCCACGACGTGGATCAGGGCGGACAGCGGCCGCAGATTGCGACCGAGCACCCACGCCAAGACCACCAGGAAGGCGCCCATGGAAACCAATCCGGCCGCAGTCGCGATGCCTGCCGACTCCAGCGCATCCCCCACCATCACGGTGGCCGATGGACGCATGACGAGGGTGCCATAGGCCACCCCACCCACCTCCACCGGCAGGACAATCTCATTCATCGCGGGCAGGAATCGTTCCGCCAAGCCGTTGGCGGCGCTCGGATGGGACGGATTGGCCACCGCCTCCGCCATCACCCGGTCCGAGGTCGGCTGCAACAGCGCAAGCCGCTCCAGGGCCCGGTGTTCAATGATCCGGTCGAAGGTCTGCTGGATGGTCTCGACGTCGCCGATCACGACGGTCTGCTGCAGGATCGGCAGCACCGCCTGGGCGATGGCCCGGGCCGAATCTTCGGCGGATCGGCGGGCGGCCGCGAGGTTGCCGGAAACCTGGAGGGCCAGGGCCAGAAATCCGATGGTCACCAATCCCGTCGCGGCGAGGAGGAGGACCCGATCAGCCAGGCGCAATCGTTCCAGACTGAACACCGTCTAGGGCCCGAGCAGTCGATAGGCCCGCCGCACGCCGTCGTAATCCCGTTCGGTGGCCGGCCAGAAGCCGGAAAACTGATTGCCGTCGAGAATCGACTGAGCTTCCGGATCGTCCTTCATACGCAGCAGTGCAGCGCGAACCGCGTCGGCCTGGGCTGCCGGCACCCGGGGATGGACCACCACCGCGAGGTCGGGAAACGGCTCCGAGGTAAAGATCTCGCGATAGGCGAAGTTCTTGCGCGCCGCGTACTGGGTGAGATAGCGGGAATTGACGCCCGCCGCATCCACCAGCCCACCGGCCAGTTGGGCCAAAGCGCCCTCCTGGTTGCCGGCGAAAACCTCTTCGTCCTGGACGCCCGCCGCCCGCAACGCCACCTTGGGTACGGCATAGGCCACAAAAGCGCTGTCGGACGGATACGCCACCCGCTTTCCCCGGAGCTGGACGAGGGTTTTGATCGGGCTGTCCTTGGGCACGGCGATAACACCGAAGATCGCCTTGTCTCCCCACCGGGCAAGTACTCGGTAGGTGCCGTCATACATTGGCCGAAAATTGTGGTTGGTGAAGAGAAGATCGAATTCGCCATTGGCCATGCGCGCGTTGGTGGCCTGGACGGTGGGGGCGAGGCGCAACTGGAACTCCAGCCCGGTCTGGCGCTGAAGGTAGCCAAGAATTGGATTCCAGCGCTCGGCCGTGAGTTGCGGACTTTGTTGGTTGAGTACCCCAAAAACCAATGGGACCTCCTCCGCTGCAACCCCGCCTACGGCCACCATCCAGGTCAGGACCATCAGCCTGCGCAAACATTGCGCCCATTGGCCCACCGCTACCGCAAGAGCCCTACTCGCCATCGTGCTCCCTTTCTTGAGTCCCCCACCGAACCTGATGATGCGCCAGGGCCTTCCCCCTGACCAGCCCCGCCCGCGCCGGGCGCATCGACCCCAGCCAGGATCCGTGCCGCCACAAGGCCATTGACCGTGCCGAATACCACGGCCGCCAGGGCAAAGACCGGCACGAGGTAAAAGATCCCATCGTGGGGCACGAGCCACAGGCGCGCCACCAGGATCTGCCCGCTGATATGGGCGATGGCCGCCAGGATGCTCTGGCTGACCGGGCCAAACCATCGGGCGGGCAGGTGACGGGCCAGGGCCAAGACGATCAGGCTGAGCACCCCGCCGGTGAGGCTGAGAAAAAAGCCCGGGGCAAGAAACTGGCCCAGGAGCAGGCTCCCGGCCACGACCCGCAGCAACGCCACCCAGGCCGCTTCCCGCCATCCCCATCGAGCCAGCACCACCAGCGTGATGATGTTGCCCAGTCCCGGCTTCACGCCGGGCAGCGGCAAGGGGATGGCGGCCTCGGCTACGGTGAGGGCGATGGCCGCCGCCCCGTGACGCGCCACCCGGATGTCTTCCGGGGTGGCGCGCAACTCAATAGTTGAGCGAGTCATAGGCCACCCGGCCACCGGTGAGGGCCAGGGTGACTTGGTTGGGCGCACAGATCGCCACCGCCCCGGCTCGGGAGAGCCAGCCCTGGCGAACACAATACTGGCGCGGCCCCGGGTCGGCGGCGACCCGCGCCCGACCCGGCTGGATCTCGATGCGCGTCATCCCGAGGGGACCCTCCACTTCCACGGTTTGGGGACGATCCAACTTGAGGCGGGCGACCACGTTGCCCCGGGCGCGGATCTCCGCCCCGTCTGGCACGCCGGCCCGGGCCAGCACCAACACCGAGTAGCCCGCCAACAGCAGCCCGCCGCCCATGACCAGCCAGTCCCCCGGACGGATCAGGGCCAGCCAAGCGCGGGCCCCGTGAGTCATGGCGCGGCGGGCCCCTCTCCCGAGCCCGAGCCGCGATCGGCCACCCGCCGGGCAGCGGAGCGATGCCGCACCAGCGTACGCACCTCCTGGCCAAAGCTGCGGGCCAGGCGCTCGGCGAAATACACCGAGCGGTGCTGACCGCCGGTACAACCGATGGCCACGGTGAGATAGCTCCGGTTGTCGCGGATATAGCAGGGCAGCCAGGTGGCGATGAAACGCCGGATGTCCTCCGCCATGCGCCCCACCTCGGGGATCCGCTCCAGGAATTCGATGACCGGTTGGTCGCGCCCGGTGAGGGGGCGCAGGCGCGGGTCGTAGTGGGGATTGGGCAGGCACCGCACATCGAACACCAGATCCGCATCGACGGGAATGCCGTACTTGAAGCCAAAGGACTGGAAGAGCAGGGTCAGGCCCGCCGTGGCTTCAACGTCGATGAAGTCCTTGACCCAGGCCCGCAAGGTATTGGGATGCAGATCGCTGGTGTCGATGCGATGACCGAGCTCGGCAATGCCGGTGAGGGCGTCGCGCTCCCGGTGAATGGCCTCGGCCAGGGTCGTGCCGTCCTCCGCGAGAGGATGGCGGCGACGGGTTTCCGAGAATCGGGCAATGAGGGCGTCGTCGCGGGCCTCAAGAAAGATGAGGCGCAGGTCCGCCACCATCCCCCGCAAGAGCTCCACCTGATTTGGCAGTGCCGCGATACTGGCGCCGGAACGCACATCCACCGCCACCGCCACCCGCTTGTAGCCGGTACCCCGCAAGTGGGTGATGAGCTGGGGCAGCAGGGTGGCGGGAAGATTATCCACCACGTAGTAGGCGGCGTCTTCGAGCACGTTCAGGGCGATGCTCTTCCCTGAACCAGACAAGCCGCTGATCAGGATGACCTGCATGACGCCCCCGCGATGACTCCTTGTTCGCCCCACTATACCGGACTCCCGGGCCATTGCCACGGGCCGGCGCGCGGCGCTCAGAGCACGACCAGGGTCTCGCCCTCCCGGCGTACCACACCGGCCCGCTCCAGCTCACCCGCCAACCAAACCGCCAGCCGATCGGCGGGTTGGTGCAGGAAGGCCCGGTTGGCCCGCTGGTAGAGCGGCACTTCCTCAAGATGCTCGGCCAGCCACGCCAGGGTGACCTGCCGGGCGGAGAGCAGCCGGAAGGTGACACAGCCGCGCAGGGCATTGCGGGCCATGCGCGCGCCATCCTCCTCGAAGGCGCGCAGCCGGGCATAGGCGGCGGCCAGGGCCTCGTCGACCTCCCGGAACGGGGCGCCATGGCCCGGAATCACCCAATCCAGCGGGAGTCGCGCCAGGGCATCGAGGGTCCGGCGAGCGCCCGCCAAACCTCCTCCTGCGCCCAGGATCTCGCTGAACAGGATCCCGAAGCCGTCCCGCCACAGGGCATCGGCGGAGATCAGGATGCGACGATCCGGATTGTGGAAGATGAGCGTGCTGTCATCGTGCCCCGGGGCGGCCAGCGCGGTCCATTCCAGCTCGCCGAACACCAGGCGGTCTCCCGCCACGAAGGTCTCATCCACCGAAAAGCGGGCGCCCCGTTGATCGGCCACCGAGAGCAGAAGCGCGGCTTCATCCCATCGGGCCACCCAGGCGGCCATGCCCTCCGGCACGTGGATCGCGCAGCCGAAAGCCGCCGCCAGGGCCGCATTGCCTCCGACGTGATCCGAATGGGAATGGGTGTTGAGAAGGCGCGTGAGGCGCCGGCCGCCCAGGGCACGCCCCACCAGCGCCACCGTCTGGGGGGCGTGATCGACGTAGCCACTGTCGATCACGGTCACCTCATCGCCGTCGAAGCCGAGGATATTGTTGGCCGACAACCAGCCCCGTTCCAGGACCTGCAGGGTCGTGGGTAGGGCGCCCACTTCATTCCCCGCCGTGGGGGATGTCGGGGTGCGGCGTCGTCACCACGATTTCCACCTCCGACGCGCACTCGGAGGAGTCGCTGTTGCCAAACACTTCGTCGCTCGAACGCCCGCAGCCCAGGCAGTAACCCGCCTCGTCGAATTGGCACACCCCGATGCAGGGGGAGCCGGTTTCGTCATCCATGGTCACTCACCTCGCCCTTCCGCGGCTTGCCATCGCTTTTGCCTACGCCCGCTCGAGCCCGCGCGGGGCGACACTTTCGCCCGTCGACGATCAGCCCGCACCGTCGTCCCCCGCCGGAACCGGGCGGGGCGGCGCCTCCCCAATCCGGATCGCCACCCGCGCGAGGATGATCCGCTTGTCCGCATCGCTCGCCCGACTCCAGCCGGCGATCTCGTCGAGGGTGCGGAAACATCCCTCGCACAGCCCGGACCGTGGATCCATGCGACACACGTTGATGCAGGGAGATTCAACCATCGCGTTCAGAGCTGCCTTTCGTCCTTGATTCGCCGGGCCACGGCCGGCGGATGATATTGCCCCATTTCCCGGAGCAGGGTCACCGGATTATCGGCGTGAAGAAGGAGTTCGCGGTTTTCCGGCTTGAGGAAGCCTTCGCTGACGCCGGCCTCCAGCCATTGCACCAGCGGGGTGTAATAGGCAGCCACATCGAGCAGCCCCACCGGCTTGGCATGGAACCCGAGCTGGGCCCAGGTCAGGACTTCGAAGAGCTCCTCCAGGGTACCCAATCCGCCCGGCAGGGCGATGAAGCCGTCAGCAAGCTCCGCCATGCGGGCCTTGCGGGTATGCATGGAATCCACCACTTCCAGGCGGGTCAGGCCCTCGTGGCCCACTTCCCAATCCATCAGGGCGCGCGGAATCACGCCGACCACCCTTCCACCCGCCTCCAGGCAGGCATCTGCCAGCTTCCCCATCAACCCAACGTTGCCCCCCCCATACACCAGTTCGATCTGGCGTTCGGCGAGGAGTGTGCCCAGGCGGGTCGCCACTTCGGCATAGATCGGCCGCCCCCCGGAACGGGAGCCGCAAAACACGCAAATTCGTTTCAGCGACACCCTCAGAACCCCCCTTCAGCCAGCCATTTTTCCAATTGGGGCAGGCGGTCCGATCCCCAGAAAGGCTCGCCATCGACGATGAAGAACGGCGATCCGAAGACGCCCCTGGCCACTGCCGCCTCCACATCGGACTTGAAGCGGGCCTTTAATTCGTCTCCAGCCAGGGCGGCGGAAAGTTCATCTGTATCCACGCCGAGCCCACCAGCCACCGCCAGTACCACCCCCAGATCCGACAGATCCCGGTCCTCGGTGAAATAGGCCCGGAAAGCGGCCAGGGCGAATTGGCGGGCCACGTCCGGCGACCGGTCGGCCAGCCAGGTGAACGCCCGCCCGGCCTGCTGGGTCGCGATGGGGAAGCGGCTCGGCGGACGATACAGCACTTCCAGATAGCGAGCGGTCCGCTGGATGTCGCGCAGGCTGTATGGTCCCTTGACCGGGATGCTCGGCAGGGGCGCCGTGCCCAGGACCTTGAAGGTCACGCCCAGCAGGATCGGATGCCAGACGACCTTCCGCTCATAGCGGGATGCCAGGCCGTCGATCCTCTCCGCTGCGAAGTAGCCATAGGGGGATGAGAAATCGAAGTAGAAATCAATCGGATCGCGCAGCAGCATGGGGTCTCCTCAGGGGGCCCGGCGGGGGCTGGACCACAATACCATCTGGGTACAGCGAAAGAGGGCCAGGGGCCGGCCGTCTTCACCGATCACCTCCGCATCCCATACCTGAGTGGTCTTGCCGGTATGGACCGCCCGGGCTTCACAATGGAGGATGCCCGTGCGCTGGGTGCCGAGAAAATTGCACTTAAGTTCGATGGTGGTGAAACTGTCAGCCCCTTCGGGCAAATGGGCGATGGTGGCGTAGCCGCAGGACGTATCGGCCAGGGCCACGACTGAGGCCGCGTGGAGAAACCCGTTTGGGGCCAGCATTTCGGGCCGGATTTCGATTCGGGCGGCGAGCCGCCCCGCCTCCACCGCGATCACCTCGAAACCGTACCAGCCCGGCAGCGTGCCGGGGCTCCGCGCGTTCAGGTGTTCGAGACTGGCCTCAGGCCTGAGTCGATGTTTCGCCATGCGCCCGCTCCCTCCGGTCGTGCCTGAAATGACTCATCGGCGCCGGGCCCCGCAGGCCACACCGCCCTCCATTTCGATCGCCACCGCGGCTGCGTCCGCGCCCGCGACGGCAATCACCCCCCGCAACCCGCCCTGCCGCCTCAAGGCGCCCACCAGGGAAACCCCCCTCCGGATCCCGCCCAACCCCGCCGGATCACCCAAACCCGCGGCCCCGCCCTGGACGTTGATGCGCCCCGCCGGAATAGCGATCCCTGGGAGGCAGACGTCGGCGGCGGGCGGACGTCCTTCGTCGATTTCCCACAGATCAACCTGTCCCGGCGCCCAGCCGATTTCTTCCAACAGCAGGCCCACCGCCTCACCGACCGAACTGGCCACTGCGTAGCCCGCCACAGCGGCCAGCGGGTACCGACCAAGTTCGCGGACCCCGTCCGCGGCCATCAGACCCATGGCCACGGCGCCATCCCCCTCGCACCGAGGGGTGTCGCCGAGCTCATCCTGGTCGATGCGGGTCGGCGGGGGGCCAGGCACCGGCACGGGAACGATCTCCCAGCTGCAGTCGCCCCGCGTTGCGGCCGCCCGCGCAGGCACCCAATCCGCCTCGCCAGACGAAGCGAGGTGGAGCCAGGCGCCCTGGTCAGCCCCTGGGCGGGATTGGGGACAAACCGCTGGGCCGACCGCCCCATTCGTCGCCGCCATCCCGGCGACCAGGATTGGCGACGGCGCCCCGCCTTCGATGGCTACAACGGCACGAATCCAGGGCGCGAGTCCCAGACCGGCGACGTGGCGCGGCAGCCCAGCCAAACCGGCATCACCCAGGGCGGCCGCAGCCTCGGGGACAATGTCCGACCCAGCCAGATACACCGCACCGATCTCATCCGCCCGCAGCCGCCCCCGCGCAAGAGCCGCCCCAATGGCGACGCCCCCAAGATCGGCGGCACCCAATCCGCGAAAGATGCCGCCCGGGCGTCCGATGGGGGTACGGGCGACGGAGACGATGACCGCCGGGGTCGCCATCGATCCTAAGCCCTTCCGACGTCAGGCCGCGAGGGATTCCAGAGCTTGGCGATAGCGCGGCAGCAATTCGTCGGGACGGCTGACGGTAAGTCCCAGGTCACGCACGAGACCGTCCTTCAGACCGTAGGCCCAGGCGTGGAGCGTAAGTTTCTGGCCTCGCCGCCAGGCATCCTGGACCACCATGGTCTGCCCCACATTCACCACCTGCTCCAGAGCATTCAACTCGCAGAGACGATCGTGGCGCAGATCGGCCGTAGGCAGGCAGTCCACGCGCTCCTGGTGCTTGACCAGCACATCCTGGACATGGCGGATCCACAGATCGGCCAGGCCGACCCGGGTGCGGTCCAGGGCCGCCCGAACGCCGCCACAGCCGTAATGGCCCACCACCATGATGTGTTTGACCTGGAGGACATCGACGGCGTACTGGACCACAGACAGGCAATTCAGATCCGTATGTACCACGACGTTGGCCACGTTGCGGTGGACGAAGACCTCCCCCGGCAGCAGGCCGATGATCTCGTTGGCGGGCACCCGGGAGTCCGAGCAGCCGATCCACAGGTACTCCGGCGCCTGGAGGTGGGAAAGTTTTTCAAAGAACCCGGGATCTACTTCGGTCATGCGCCGGGACCAGGCGCGGTTATAGTCGAAGAGGTGATAGAGGTTGCGATTGTCCACCTCGTCGGAGGACCAGTTTTCGAGGTCCAGCGATAGGAAAAGCGTGCCTTCGATGGGAGTCGGATAGTAGGCTGGCGCTTCATTGAAGCCAAGTTCGCGGTAAAGGCGAACCGCGATGCGCATGGCCGGCAAGGTATCCAGCATGATGCGCCGGTAACCCAGGGTCCGCGCCGCCTTGATGGCCGCCAGCGCCAGATCCCGTCCCACGCCCTGGCCGCGACAGTCGGGCTCGACGTAAAGGCGCTTCATTTCGCAAACACCTTCCGAAAACGGTCGAAGGCCGACGCAGCCGGCAGGCTTTCCGTCCAGTTCGGCGTAGAACAGCCGTCCGGCCGGCGAAACATAATCGCCGGGGAGGGAATCCATCTCGGCCGCGAAATTCTGAAAGGACAGATCGACGCCAAGCCAAGCGGCATAGTTACGGAAGAACTGGCGGACGTGGTCCAGGGCCTCTGAATCGTCGGGGCCTAACACTCGCAATTTCTTGGTCATCAAAGCTCTCCGGTGCAGGGGTCAATAGGCCGCACACGATACCGCGAACCACCC
>JAEUNX010000056.1 GCA_016791025.1 Zoogloeaceae bacterium
GACGGGCCTTGGCCGCAGATCCCGACGTATTTGTCGAGCCGGTTGGCGGTCGAAATGGCCATGGAAAGCAGTTGCTTAACGGCGGGATCCCGCTCATCGAAGGCGTGGGCCACCAGGCCTGAATCCCGATCCAGACCCAGGGTCAGCTGGGTGAGGTCATTGGAGCCTATCGAGAATCCATCGAAGTGCTGCAGGAACGCCTCCGCCAACAGGGCGTTCGACGGGATCTCGCACATCATGATCAGCTTGAGGTCGTTTTCGCCCCGCTTCAAACCATGGGCGGCCAGAAGCTCCACCACACCTTCGGCCTCAGCCACGTTGCGCACGAAGGGCACCATGAGCTGGACGTTGGTAAGCCCCAGTTCATTGCGCACCTTCTTCATGGCCGCGCATTCCATCTCGAAGCAGTCCCGGAAGCTGTGGGCAATGTAGCGCGACGCGCCGCGGAACCCAAGCATCGGGTTTTCTTCCTCCGGCTCGTAGATCTCGCCACCCAGGAGCTTGCGATACTCATTCGACTTGAAGTCCGACAAGCGCACGATCACGGGCTTCGGGTAGAACGCCGCGGCAATGGTGGCCACGCCTTCCACCAGCTTCTCGACAAAAAATTGTTTAGGGGTGGCGTAGCCGCGTGAGCGACGCTGAATTTCGTCCCGCAAGCTAGCAGGGACCTGCGAAAGCTCCAGGATCGCCTTGGGGTGGATGCCAATCATGTTGTTGATGACGAATTCCAGTCGAGCCAAGCCGACGCCGCCATTGGGAATCTGGGCAAACTCGAAGGCAAGCTCGGGATTGCCCACGTTCATCATGATCTTGACCGGAATATCGGGCAGGTTACCGGTATCGGTGGTCACCACCTCGTAGTCCAGACGCCCGCGATAAACGTACCCGGTGTCGCCTTCTGCGCACGAGACGGTCACTGAATCACCTTCGTCGAGCACGTCCGTCGCGTTGCCGCAGCCGACGATGGCGGGGATGCCGAGTTCCCGCGCGATGATCGCAGCGTGGCAGGTACGACCGCCCCGATTGGTGACGATGGCGGACGCCCGTTTCATCACCGGCTCCCAGTTGGGATCGGTCATATCCGTTACCAACACGTCACCCGGATTCACCCGGTTCATCTCGGCGGCCGAGTGGATGACCCGCACCGGACCGACGCCAATCTTCTGACCAATGGCACGGCCATGGGCCAGGGCCTTGCCGTATTGCTTGAGTCGGTACTTCTCCAGAACGTGGCCCGAGGACTGGCTCTTCACGGTCTCGGGGCGGGCCTGGAGGATGTATAGCTTGCCATCGTCGCCGCTCTTGCCCCACTCGATATCCATTGGCCGACCATAATGGTCTTCGATGATCACCGCGTAGCGGGCAAGTTCCAGCACATCCTCATCGGTCAGGGAGAACCTGACCCGCTCCCCTTCGGCCACGTCCACCGTCTTGGTGGAACGGCCCGCGACCTTCTTCTCCGCGAAGACCATCTTGATGAGTTTGGAACCCAAATTGCGCCGGATCACGGCTGGCCGGCCCAGGGCCAACGTGGGTTTGTGGACGTAGAACTCGTCCGGATTCACCGCCCCCTGCACCACCGTCTCGCCCAGACCGTAGGATGCGGTGATGAACACCACGTCCTTGAAACCAGATTCGGTATCGATGGTGAACATCACGCCAGACGCGCCGATGTCGGAGCGCACCATGCGCTGTACGCCAGCGGAAAGGGCCACATCGGCGTGGGCGAAGCCCTTGTGGACGCGATAGGCAATGGCCCGGTCATTGTAGAGAGAGGCAAACACCTCCTTCATGGCATGGAGGATGTTTTCGTAGCCGTGGATATTGAGGAAGGTCTCCTGCTGCCCCGCGAAGGAGGCATCCGGCAGATCCTCGGCGGTGGCAGAGGAACGGACGGCAAAGCTGCCTTCTCCTTCTGCCGTCAGCTTGTCATAGGCCCCCTTGATCTCAGCCTCGAGCTGGCCCGGGAAGGGCGTATCGATGATCCACTGGCGAATTTCGGCACCGGTCTTCACCAACGCATCCACGTCATCCACGTCCAGGCGGTCGAGGGCGGCATTGATCCGATCCGCCAGCCCTTCATGGCCCAGGAAGGCACGATAAGCGTCAGCCGTGGTGGCAAAACCACCCGGCACCCGAACGTTAGACGGCAACTGGCTGATCATCTCGCCCAGGCTGGCGTTCTTGCCGCCAACCTTTTCGACATCAGTCATGCGCAGTTCTTCGAAGGGGATCACGTATCGGGACATTTGGGCTTGCCTTCCGGATTTTGTTGGTAAGAAATTTTGGTTTTCGCGCAAAATGCGATTTTACAAAGAACCCCTGCTGCGGCGCATTCAGGGTTTCACCTAATCCCGGCTCCGCAAGATTGCCATGTCCGCCTTGACCTCACGAACCGTTTTCTTCATTTCCGATGGCACCGGCATCACTGCCGAGACCCTGGGCCACAGCCTTCTCGCCCAGTTCCCCGAGACCCGCTTTCGCCAGATCCGAGTCCCCTTTGTGGATAGCCTGGATAAGGCCATCGACTGCGCCACCCAGATCCGCGACGTGGGCCGGAAGGACGGCGTGCGGCCCATCGTCTTCAATACCCTGGTCGACCGGGAAACGGTGGCCTGCATCCGCAAGGCCGACGCCCTATTCCTCGACCTCTTCGAAAAGTTCATCGAGCCTTTGGAGCAGGAACTCGGGCAGCGCTCCACCAACGCCGTGGGCCGTTTTCACGGCGTAGCCGACAGTCTGAACTACGCAGCACGAATCGAAGCCATCAATTTCGCGCTGGCCCATGATGATGGCGTTTCCCACGCCGATCTCAATGAATCGGACGTGATTTTGGTGGGCGTTTCCCGGTCCGGCAAGACCCCCACCAGCCTTTACCTTGCCATGCAGTTTGGCGTCAAGGCCGCCAACTACCCCCTGATTCCCGAGGATTTTGAACGCAACAAGCTGCCGGCCGAGCTGCACAAGCACCGGGGCAAGCTGTTCGGCCTGACCATCGGGCCCGAGCGCCTATCCCAGATTCGCCAGGAGCGGCGCCCCAACAGCCGCTACGCCTCCCTCGACAACTGTCGCTACGAGATCGACGCCGCCCAGCGGCTGATGCGGAGGGAAAACATCAAGTGGCTGGATTCCACCACCAAATCCATCGAAGAAATATCCGCCACCATCCTGCAGGAAGTGCGCCTCAACAAACACGTCTATTGAGCGCGATGGGCGGCGGGGCGCCGGCGAGTTAGAATACGCCCGCGCCATTCCCCTCCTCCCGCCCTGTCTTTCCCCGGATCCCCAATATGAAACGTACCCGCTTCGGTCGTCGCGGTGGCCTGTCCCACGACGCCGAACAACTCATCTGGCTTGCCACGGGCCAGGCGCAATCCGGCAGCCGGGCCGAAGATCGTTATTGGGAAGCGAAGATGACCGAGCTGGTGGACGCCCTCCTCGATCAGGACGACGAAGCCACCCTCAGCAACGCGCTTGACCACCTCTACGCCACCGAACCCCGTGCGTACGACGAGCTGGCCGATCTGGTGGAATATCGGGCCGAGAGCGGCACGCGGGAGGATTCCGCCCTCGACGTCCTCATCATCGCGGCGCCCGTCCTCGCATGGTCGCGCTTTCGAATTCCGGCGGTTCCGATTCCGGCAGCGGTGCTGGCAAATCTGCGGGTCCATCTCCAGGCCCATGTGTTGGCCGACGGGGTCAAGCTGGCGCTGGCGGACTTTCTCTTCAGCCCTGACCAACTGCCGCAGGGTTACACGGCCACCGCCCGGCTCTCCCAGGCCATGGGTGACGCGGCCTGTCACAACGACGATCTCCACATTGACACCGAAGGGCTCCCGGAAACGGCTCAGTTCCTATCCGATACCCGCTATATCCTTGCGGCGGTGGCAGCGCCCCGCGGTGCCCCCCTCTTCGCCTGGCAGCAGTCCTCGCGCACGTCACGGGAGCGCGCCCTGAGCCAGTGGCGTGCCCAGGGCGGCGCCAGCCTGGGGCCCCTGCTGCCCGGATGCGTGCTGGATGTGGTCCTGCCGGAGGCCTACTTCGCGGCCAGCCGACATGCCGACGAAGCTGGCCGCCCTTACTCGATCCGCGCCTCGGTCGCGTTCCTTGGCACGGCCCTCGACGTCCCCGCATCGCGCCTGCGCGCCGTCATCGCTCCCTTCTATGAGCAGCAGCTCGAGGAATTCCGAATCGGCTTCACCCTTCCGGACGACGACAAGGTGGTCCATGGGGTCGTCTGGCCACTCCTGGGCGCCGAAGACGATTCCACGGACACGGCCGCCCAAATTGAGGCCGTACTCAAGGAAAGCGGCGTCCAGGAGATTCTCAACCTCGAACACCAGTTTCCGGTTGAGTATTGCGACGACTGCGGCGCGCCCCTCTACCCGTCACCGGACGGCGAGGTGGTCCACGCCGAAATGCCCGAAGGGGAGGACAATTCCGCCCCCCTTCACCTGCACTGAGGCCCGGCTTGGGCCACCCTGAGTCACAACATCCGTTCCACGTGGTTGTGCGACGGTTCGGGCCGTCCCGGTCCGTCGGCCCTTAGGCCCGCTAGCGGCGCGGACTCGCCAGGAGAAAATCCGCCACCACCGCAATCTGAGCGTCATCTAACAGCATCGGTGCGTGCCCGACCCTGGGGATCTCGACCGCCCGCGCCCGCGGCCCCCTGGTTGTCATTTCGGCCACCGTCTCGGCCAACAGCAAATCCGACTCCGCCCCCCGGACCACGAGGGTCGGGCAGCTGATCCGGTCATAGACGTCCCACAGCGACACATCCTCGACCAGAGGGGACATGCGGAAGGGTTCGGCAATGCCCGGGTCGTAACGGAAGCGGAAGCCATCCTCCACCGGTTTCACCGCACTGTCAGTCAGGTGGCGCCACTGGGCATGGGTCAGGTCACCAAATGGCGCGCTCACCGCCCGAACATAGGCCTCCGCCTCGTCCAGCGTGGCGAAGAGCGGATCTTCGCCAACGTATTCCGCGATGCGGGCGATGGAGGCCGAGCTCACCATCGGACCCACGTCATTGAGGACCAGCCGCTCGATGGGCGACCCCGGTAAGCTGGCCAACACCATACCGATCAAGCCGCCCATTGAGGTTCCAACCCAATGCACCGACGGCACATCAAGGCGGGCAATAAGGGTGACCAGATCGGCCACGTAATTCGGGATGGCGTAGTCCGCCTTCACCGCCAGCCAGTCCGACCGCCCGCGTCCCGCCACGTCAGGACAGATCACGCGGTAATGACGGGCAAGATGACGCGCGAGAAAATCGAAATCGCGACCATTACGGGTAAGGCCGTGGACGCACACGAGGACCCTGGGATTGTCCGCCTCGCCCCACTCCAGGTAGGCCATAGAATGGAGGCCATGGGGTCCCATGCACTGTACCCGCCGCTCTCGCGGCACAATCACCTCCTCGTCCCGATCCACGTCGCAATCCTGCATGTCGCCGCTCCTGACTTTCCCGGTGTGGAAGGGGGAGTCTAGCATTCCCGTCCGCCGACCCGATCTAACGCCCATGCCAATAGCGGCGCTCAGCCTCACGAAAGGCGGTGACCTTCAAGCCCATCGGCCCGGCATCGATGCGAACCGCCCCATCCCGGTCGGTGCGCCATCCCTGGGCACCGGCTTCCTCCCAGCGCGCGACAACCTGGGGATGGGGGTGGTGAAAGCGATTGCGATAACCGGCGGAATAGACCACCTCCGACGGCGCAGTGGCCGCCACCAGTGCCGGACTGGACGACGACCGGCTGCCGTGATGGGGCGCTACCACCACATCGGAGGCGAGAACACCGGACCCGAGCCGCATCACCAGATCTGCCTCCTGAGCCGCCTCCAGGTCCCCCAGAAGCAGCGCACGCCCCACCGGCGAGGCGATCTGGAGCACGCAGGACCGAGCGTTGTCCTGGGCACCTGCGCCCGAGGGCCGTTCACCGCGTGGATGGAGCACTTCAAACGCCACGCCATCCCACTCCCACCGTTGCCCCGCCGCGCAGCTCTCGTGGCGCCCAGCCAGGCCAATAATGGGATGTCCAGCGGGCAGACTGGTTATCCAAGAGCCGATGGACCGATCGGCAGCCACCGATGCGGCCCCGCCGGAATGATCCACGTCATCGTGGCTGATGACCATCCGATCCAGGCGGGAAACCCCAGTGGCGCGAAGATAGGGCAACACCACGCGCACGCCGCTATCCGCCTCGCCACCCCAGGCCGGCCCGGCATCGTAGAGGAGGTCGTGACTGGCGGTCTGTACATGCACCGCCAGTCCCTGGCCCACGTCGAGTACCGTCATTCGCCAGGCACCCGGCGGCGGCCGTGGCGGAGCCCAAGCCAGGAGTGGCAACAACGCCAGCCATCCCACGATCCGGCCCGGCAGACCCCGGGGCAGTAGCCCCCAGGTCACGCCCCCCAAGGCCAGGACCACCAACCAGCCCGGGGCCTCCGGCTGCTGCCAGACGGCCCAGGGCCAAGCCGCCAGCCATTCTAGAAACGCCACCAGGCCAATCAGCAACTGGTCCGAAAGGGCGAAAAGGGGCGGGAAAGGGATCAACATCCCCACCAAAAGGAGGGGAGTCACCACCAGGCTTACCAGGGGAATCGCGACCGCGTTGGCCAGCGGCGACACCAGGGAAAATTGTTGGAACAGGGCCAGCAGCGCTGGCAGCAACCCTAAGGTGACGGCCCATTGGCTGCGCCAAAAACCCCGCCACCAGCCGTCCGGCACCAGCCGGCCAGCTGCCGCCAGGAGCAAGATGGCCACCGCACCAAAGGACAGCCAGAATCCGGGCGCCAGTACTGCCCAGGGATCGGCCACGAGTACGACCGCGAGCGCCAGGGCCAGCATCCGGGTGGCCGACGCCCTGCGCCCGGAAACGATCGCCAGGCTCACCACGGCGAGCATGAGGACCGTGCGCTGGGTCGGAACGCCCATCCCAGCCAGTGCACCATAAGCCAGGGCTGCCGCCATCCCTGCCACCGCCGCAGCATGCTGGGCGGGACATCGCAGGGCAAGACCCGCCACCCGGCGCCACCCGTATCCCACTAGCCCACCGACCAGAACTCCCACCATGCCGACATGCAGCCCGCTGATTGCCATCAGATGCTGAATGCCGGTCCGATTGAACAATCGCCACAGGTCGGAGTCGATGGCCCGCTGCTCCCCCACGGTGAGCGCCAGGGCGATGCCCGGATAGGCGCTGTCGGCAAGATCCCTCCGCAATCGGGCGCGGAGTACTTCCCGCAACCGCGCCACCACCGTCCCCGGAGTCACCACGAAGGAATCGAGGCGCTCGAGGACCCCGGCCGGGCGAATATAGCCAGTGGCCCGGACGCCGCCCTCCAAAAGCCAGGCCTCAAAGTCAAAACCACCCGGATTGCGGACGCCGTGGGGCCGCTTGAGGCGAACCCGCAGCCGCCAACGCTCCCCCGCGCGAAAGAGAGGAATGGACGGCTCCGCGCCATCCTCCTCTCGCTCATACCAGGCAATCATCACCCTGGACGGCACTCCGAGGGGAGGGTTGTCGACCGCCCATGAAAAGCGCTGGCCTCGTTCCGTATCCTGGGGCAGATCGGCGATCACACCGACCAGAATGAGGTCCCGACCCTCCAAGTCAGGAGCCAGTGCATCCCCCAGACGCAGGTCGGCCCGCCAGGCCGCCCAGGAAAAACCCAACAGAATCCCAGCGGTCAATGCCCAGATCCACCCGGCGTGCCTTCCAGCCCGGCGCAGGCGCCAGGCCAGTCCCGCTGCCAGGGCGCCTGCCACGACCAGACCGGCCATCTCCCGGCCGGCGGGCAATCCCGACTGGCATTGGAGGAGCCAGATTCCCGCGAGCCCGCCAACGATTGACATGAGCATATCGACATTACACCTTACCCTTTCGCCCGCGTCACTCGCCCCAACGCGCCGCGACACCTCGGCTAGAATGGGCATCGAGCTCAACCATGCGGAAACTCCTCAAGCGCTATCTCCCCAGCCACGATGCCGTCCATGGCAACCGCTGGCTTGCCCTCTTCGGCACCACGCTCCTCCATCCCCGCCTTTGGCACCTCAACCGCCATTCGGCCGCCGGCGCTGCCGCGCTGGGGATGTTTTGCGGCCTCATCCCAGGCCCGCTGCAGATGCTCAGCGCCGCCATTGGGTGCGTGGTCTTCCGCGTCAATCTGCCGCTCGCCCTGGTGTGCACCCTCTATACCAACCCGCTCACCATCGTTCCCCTCTACTTCGTGGCCTATACCCTCGGCGCCTGGATTCTGGGCGGAAACGGCTACACCTTCAGTGAGCCACCGGCTTTCTCCGACTTTGGCTTTTTCGATTGGATCACCGCCATGGGGCATTGGATGACAGGCCTTGGTCCGCCCCTCGCCCTGGGTCTGCTCCTGCTGGCCAGCCTACTGGCTGCCCTGGCATATGGCCTGGTGAAAGGCGCTTGGCGGTGGCACCTGGTCCGCCAGTGGCGCCGCCGCCGGGGGCCTGGATCATAAAACGCAGTTTTCCTTGGTCGCGCTGGTGGGGACGCCGCCGGTCCAGCCCCCGTCGGCGGGCGATCCCGCGTCCAGGCCGCCATACCCAATTACCCCGAATTCTGGCCCGGATCTACATCGCGGCGGGCGTCTTGCTCGCCATGGTGGTCGTCGGAACGGTGGGTTTCTACGCGATCGGCGAAATCGAGACCACGTGGTCCGACGCGTTCTACATGACACTCATCACCCTTTCGACGGTGGGGTATGGCGAGGTAGTGCCGCTTGTCGGATTTTGGGATCGCCTCTTTGCCGGGGTCACCTCATTGGCCGGCTTCGGCGCGGTGACCTTCCTCTTTACCAGCCTGACGGTGTTCTTCCTCGAAAGCGATCTCGATTACAGCCTGCGGAGACGGCGGATGGAAAAGCAGATACGAAAGCTCTCTGGCCACTACATTATTTGCGGATTCGGGCGGGTCGGGCGCAACGTCGCCCAGGAACTTGAGACCACCCATCGGACCTTTGTCGCTGTCGATCAGGACGAGGCCAAAATGGAAACCTACCGCGAACGCCATCCCGGCCTGCTTTACCTCCACGGAGATGCTAGCGACGACGACGTACTCCTAGCCGCCGACATCATGGACGCTGCCGGCGTGTTTGCGGTCACCGATGATGACAGCCGTAATCTCATGATCTCCCTTACCGCCAAGCAGCTGAACCCCAAGCTACGGGTGGTCGCCCGCTGCCACGAGGTCCGCAATGCTGGCAAGCTCAAGAAAGCCGGCGCCGACGTGGTGGTGTCACCAGATTTCACCGGCGGGATGCGCATCGCTTCGAGCATGATCCGCCCCAATGTGGTGACATTCCTCGACGAGATGCTTCGCTCCCAGAACATCTACCGTCTTGAAGAGGTGGTGGTCCCCGCCGGGCGCCACCCCGCGCCGCTGGGCGCTTTGCCGATTGGCCAGCATGGGCTGGTTCTATTGGGCATACGGAGCGAACGGGACTTTCTCTTCAATCCGCCGGCCGAATTCCTGGTCCAACCGGGTCACGCGCTGATCGTCATGTGCGCCCCGGAAGGGCGCCACGCGATTGAGCGATTTTTCGCGACGGTTTAGACCTCAAGGTCGCCCAAAAACAAGGCAAACGATCAAACTCGAAAGCGGCCGACCTCGCCCTGAAGAGCGCGCGCGAGGGTTTCCAGACGAGCGGCCGTGTTGGCGGTGACTTTCACCGCCTGGCTGTTGGCTTCGGCGCGATGGGCAATCCGCTCCACGTTGCGGGCAATGTCGGTACTGGCGGCACTTTGCTCCCGCAGGGCCAGGGAAATGTCACCGATGGCGTGGAGAACCTGATCCGTCCCTCCCCGAATCTGCCCCATGGAGTCGCCGGCCTCCGTGGTCAGCAGAACCCCTTGCTCCACTCGCGCCACCCCTTCGCGCATGGTGGCCACGGCCCGTTCGGTACCGCCCTGGATGGCCGTGACCATCCCCGTGATCTCTCGCGTAGCCTGCCCAGTGCGCTCAGCCAGCTTGCGCACCTCGTCGGCGACCACCGCAAAGCCACGTCCGGATTCCCCGGCCCGGGCGGCTTCGATAGCGGCATTCAGGGCTAGAAGGTTGGTCTGATCGGCAATCTCCTGGATGGAGCTCACCATGGTAGAAATACGGGCCGATTGATTGCCGAGATCCTGAATCACTTCGGCAGACGAATGCACCGTCTCGGCAATGCGTTGAATCTCGCCGACAGCGCGCTGCATCACGCCGCTGCTGGATTCGCAGAGCTTACCGGACTGCTGGGAAACTTCCTCCGCCTCCCGCGCGTTGCGGGCGATCTCATCGACCCCGACGGTCATTTCCTCGACTGCGGCGGCCATGCTGGACGCGGCCTCGCTTTGTTGCTCCGAGCCTTCGGAGACCTCCCCGGCTCCTAAGGCCAGGGAGCTGGCCGCAGCGGTGACCTCGGCGGCGCTGGCTTGAACTGCCTGAATGACCTCATGAAAGCTGGTAGCCATCTTCTGCAGGGAAACTGCCACGTCCTGGAGCTCGTCCCGACCGGAGAATTCGATCCGCGCGGCGAGATTTCCAGAGGCCATGTCCTCCATGCCCCGCCGCAACTCCTTCACCGAGCCCACCACGACGCAGTAGGCCGCGAGGCTGAGGTAGCCCAGCACGGCGAGCCCTGCGGCGCAAAGGCCAAGCTGCAGGACCAGGAAGCGCTGCATGCCGTCCAGCCTCGCCCGCAGAATCCCGCTCACCTCGGGAAGAACGACGCCATAGGCTTGGTCGTAGGCACGATCGATGGCCCGGGTCATCAGATCGAAGAATGCACCAGGGGGCATCCGCAGATCCCCCTTCAGGATCCGTCCATTGATCTCTTCGCGAACTTGCGCGGCATCCCGTTCGACGTTGTTCTTCAGTTCAGCCAGCGCGCCCTGGACTTGGGGACTGTTCCGCCCCGCGCGATCCATACTTTCCACGAATCCCTTCAAGGCCATGTCCCATTGCCCCAACTGGGCGCTCAGATCCATCCGCCGCTGATCGTCCATTTGCTGCGCGGCCAGGGCACCGGTGCCCATGGCCCGCAAACGCCCCATCCGCTCCGTCATCTGGGGCAGGGGATCCAGCAAGGCGGCCAAAAGATGATGGCTATCGGCTTCGGCGTTGAGGGTCAGATGCGCCTCATCGCCGAGATCGTGGAGGAGGCCAATCTGGTTTTCGATCATCCGGGTATGGGCCGCCAGATTGGCCGCTGCCGGCATGGAGAGTCCTTGCCGGGAGAGTTCGCCCCATGCCGCCTTGATTCCCTCCCAGCGCTGGCGCAGGGTGGGCGAGGCGTCCATTCCAGCGAGCCCTTGATCGACTTGCCGGACCGTTTCACCCAGGGCCCGGGAGCGCTCCTCGAGTTTGGGCGTCAGGTGCGCGCCCCCGTTCAAAACACCCGCAGAGAGCCCCCTATGCTGCTGGGAAATCTGGACCACCTTGAGGAGGGCTTCCATCCGCGGCAACCCGTCCAGGGCCTCGCGGGTGGAATGCATATCGTCGAGGAGAGTCGAAAAGAGCACGCCCCCGAGGAAGACATACATGGCCACCGATACCGCGCCGGTCATGGCGAATTTCCACGGATACCGGACGCTTTGCATCAGCCGGATCCCCGGGGCCAAAAGCATTTTCATGTTCATCTCCACCCGCGAAAAGCCCAATAGGACCAGGACATATGGCGAGCAGGATCGTCAAGGCGCCGACAAACTTTAGCGCAGCCGGAAATATCCCGCTAAAGCGGGATCAGGTGAGGTGGCCGTCCTGGAGTTGAAGGGTGCGATCGACGCGGCCGGCCAACGTCGGGTCATGGGTGACGATGATGAAGCTGGTGCCCTGCTCCCGAGCCAGTTCGATCATTAGGGCGAACACGCGGTCGGCCGTGTTGCGATCCAGGTTTCCCGTCGGCTCGTCAGCCAGCACACACGCCGGCCGAGTGACGAGGGCTCGGGCGATGGCCGCCCGCTGACGCTCGCCGCCGGAGAGTTCCCCCGGAGCGTGGGTGAGGCGGTGCCCCAGCCCAACCGCCTCCAGCATGCCCTTGGCGCGGGCATCGGCTTCGCCGCGCTCCATTCGCCGGATGTAGAGGGGCATGGCGACGTTTTCGAGGGCCGAGAACTCGGGCAGAAGGTGGTGGAACTGATAGACGAAGCCCAGGGATTCGTTGCGGAGACGCCCCCGCTCCGCCTCGCCGATTGCCGAAAAATCCCGCCCCAGCAAGGCCACCTTCCCCTGGGTCGGCACATCCAAGCCTCCCAGGAGATGGAGGAGCGTACTTTTGCCCGACCCGGAGGCCCCCACCACCGCGAGCCGTTCGCCCCGAACGACCGTGAGGCTCACGTCCCGCAGGACCTCCACCGGCTCCGGACCGCTCACGAAGGTCTTGCCCAGCCCTGTGCAGGCGAGAACGACATCACTCATAGCGCAGCGCCTCCGCCGGGTTGACCCGGGACGCCCGCCAGCTCGGGTAGAGCGCGGCCAGCAAGGCCAGAACAAACGACACCGAGGTGATGGCCGTGACGTCACTCATCAGAATTTTGGACGGCATCTCCGAGATGTAATAGATCTCCTTGTTCCAAAGGGTGACGCCCAGCACCGTCTCCAGGGCCGGAATCACCACATCAAGATTGCTCGCCAGGAGGACGCCACCGATGACGCCCGCGACCAAACCGACCACCCCGATGATCGAGCCTTGCAGAACGAAGATGGCCATGATCGACCCAGGGCTCGCCCCGAGGGTACGCAGGATCGCGATATCGGCATACTTTTCCTGCACCGCCATGACTAGCGTCGACACGATGTTGAAGGCCGCCACCGCCACAATGAGGAACAGAATCACCGTCATCATCGTTTTTTCCAGTGCCACGGCGCGGAAGAAATTGGCGTGGCTGCGGGTCCAGTCACTGATCGCCACGGGCTCCCGCAGCAGCGGAATCAGTTCCCGGGCCACCTGGGGGGCGTCAAAAATGTCGGTGATCTTCAGGCGCACGCCGGAGACCTCGTCCCCCATCTGGTAGAGCACCTGAGCATCGGCCATGTGGATCAGCACCAGGCCGGAGTCGTACTCGATCATCCCCGCCTCGAAGACCCCCACTACCGTGAATTGCTTGAGGCGCGGCAGTACCGCCGCCGGGGTGACCAGGCCCTGGGGCGCGATGAGGGTCACCTTGTCCCCCAGGCGGACCTGAAGCGCATGAGCCAGGTCCTTGCCCAGGACAATCCCGAACGCCCCCGGCTGCAGGTTTTCCAACTGGCCGGCCCGCATGTAGCGGGCAAAATCCGCCACCTGTTCTTCCGCCGCCGGCAGAATTCCTCGCACCAGAGTTCCCCGCACCCCCTGGTCGAAGGTGAGCATGCCCTGGGCCTGGACGAAGGGCGCCGCCGCCCGAACTTCGGGATGGGCCGACGCCTGCTCGGCGACCTGCTGCCAGGGTCCCAACTGCCCATCCAGACCGGTGATCTGTAGG
>JAEUNX010000064.1 GCA_016791025.1 Zoogloeaceae bacterium
GAGCGCGGCTTTGATCGCATCATCGACATCTGGGGGGCCGATCACCATGGCTACATCCCCAGGGTGAAGGGTGCCATCACCGCCCTTGGGCTGGACACGGCTCGGCTCGAGGTGGCGCTGGTCCAGTTCGCGGTGCTGTACCGGGAGGGCCAGAAGGCCGCCATGTCCACCCGCTCCGGTGAATTCGTCACCCTGCGGGAGCTGCGCAACGAGGTGGGCAACGACGCCTGCCGCTTCTTTTACGTGCTGCGCAAGGCCGATCAGCATCTGGATTTCGATCTCGATCTCGCCAAGAGCCAGAGTAACGAGAACCCGGTGTATTACATCCAGTACGCCCACGCCCGAGTCGCTAGCGTCTTGAAGCAGTGGGATGGCCATCCCGACGAGCTGCTCGCGGCCGATCTGTCGCTGCTGGCGAGTGAGCGGGAATTGGGGCTGTGTGCCCTACTGGCCGCCTTCCCGGAAGTGGTCCAGTCCGCCGCGGCCGACCATGCCCCCCACCAGATTGCTTTCTATTTGAAGGACTTGGCGGGGGAATTCCATAGTTGGTACAACGCTGAGCGGATGCTGGTGGAAGACGCCGGGCAGCGGCTCGCCCGGGTCGCCCTCGCGGCGGCGGTCCGCCAGGTGCTCGCCACCGGGCTGGCGCTCCTCGGCGTCAGCGCGCCGGCGTCCATGTGAGGGCGGGAGACGAAACGTGAGTCGAACGCAGAAATCTCGGGGCAAGGCCAAGACCGCGCGACGATCCGGCGGTGGGGTGATGGCCGGCATCCTGATCGGCTTGCTGATGGGGGCTGTCATCGCCGCCATGGCCGCCTGGTATTTCATGCGGGCGGCGCCGGTGCGCGTTCCGGAGGTGCCCCCCCGTACGCTGCCCCAGGTGGCGCCCGGAGGCGAGGCGCCCGCCCCCATCGCCCTTCCCGGCAAGCCCGGGGACCGGCCGGTGGAGAAGCCACAGTTCGATTTTTACAAGATCCTGCCCGAAGGGGATGCCGCCAAGTTGAATGGCAGCAAGCCCCCACCGGTGCCGACCCCCGGTGCGGAAGCGGACAAGACGGCGGGCGGGAGTGTGGCGTCCGGCGAGAAGCTGTACATCCAGGTGGGTGCCTTCGAGGACCCGGCCGAGGCCGACGACCTCAAGGCCCGCCTCGCCCTGATGGGCATCGAGGCCCGGGCCCAGCGGGTGGAAATCCCCGACAAGGGCACCCTGCACCGGGTCCGCATCGGGCCCTATGCCCAGGCCGAACAGATGACCGCCGTGCGGGCTCAGCTCGCCCAGGCCGGGATCCCGGTCTCGGTGGTCAAGAACAAGCCTTGAATCCGACCGCCGTCGACGCGACGAATTTTTGCAGATTCGTCGGGAACGCCGTGGCGCCCTGGCTATCCTAGTCACACCTCAAGCACCTGGAGTCGAGTATGCAACGTCGCGAAATCCTCAAGCATCTGGCTGCCCTGGGCGGAATGGCCGTGGTGGGGCCGGCCGTGATGGCCCAGGGGGCGCCGACGCCCTATGCCGTATTGCCCAATTCCCAGCCCAAGGAGGTCAAGGGCAAGGTCGAGGTGATCGAATTTTTCCACTATGGCTGCCCTCACTGCCGGGATTTTGATCCCCTGCTCGAACGATGGGTGAAGTCCCTGCCGCCTGACGTGGCCTTTAGCCGCGTACCGGCCATCTGGGGCAACCCTCAGCTCAAAGCCCTGGCCCAGCTCTACTACGCGGAGGAGGCTACCGGCGAGATCGATCGTTTGCACGCCAAAGTCTTCGCGGCCCTGCAGGACGACCGGGTGCCACTGCACACCGAAAGCGGCGTGCTGGAATGGGTCGCCAAGCAGGGCGTGGATGCCAAGAAGTTCGGCGACGCCTACAAGTCCTTCGGGGTGGGGTCCCGCCTCCAGCGGGCCGATCAGCTCGCCCGGGCCTACCAGATCCAGGGGGTGCCCACCCTGGCCATCGACGGCAAGTACCTCACCTCCGCCTCCTTGGCCGGTAGCCACGCCAATGCGCTGAAAGTGGCGGACGAGCTGATCGCCCGGGCGCGCAAGGAAGCCGGGCGCGGCTAAGGTCTTACCCGTGAGCGAGCGACGCGGCGGCCCGCCCTCCAGCGGGCCGTTGGTTTTTCTGACCGGCGCCTCCAGCGGCATCGGTGCCGCCCTAGCGCGCCACTATGCCCACCAGGGCGCGACCCTCGGCTTGGTGGCCCGCCGGGCCGACAAACTGGCGGAGCTCACGGCCGGGCTGCCTGGCACCCACCGCTGTTACCCCGTGGATGTGGCCGATGGGCCCGCCCTGGCCGCGGCGGCGGCGGACTTCATGGCGGGGTGCGGAGTGCCGGATATCGTCATCGCCAACGCCGGGGTGTCCGTGGGGACGCTGACGGAGTTTGCCGAGGATCTGGACGCCTTCGACAAGGTGCTGCGCACCAACGTCCTGGGCATGGTGGCCACCTTTCAGCCCTTCGTCGCCCCCCTGCGGGAGCGGGGTTCGGGGCGGCTGGTGGGGGTGGCCTCCGTGGCGGGGGTGCGGGGCCTGCCCGGGGCGGGGGCCTATAGCGCCTCCAAAGCGGCGGCGATCCGCTACCTGGAAAGCCTGCGGGTGGAACTCCATGGCAGCGGGGTCAAAGTGGTCACCCTGGCGCCGGGCTACATCGCCACCCCCATGACCGCTGTCAACGACTACCCCATGCCCTTCCTGCTCGAAGCCAACGAAGCCGCCCGCCGCCTCGCCCGCGCCATCCAAGCAGGCCGCCGCTTCGCCGTGGTGCCTTGGCAGATGGGCTGGGTCGCCCGTCTGTTGGCGATTCTGCCCCGGCCGGTGTTCGATGCCCTATTCGCCCGGGCGGGAAGGAAGCCCCGGGGGCTGCCGTTGTAGCGGGGCAGGGGGCAGTTACCCCATGGTTGTTGTCGTGACCGGACTGTCAGGTATTTATGCGAACCGCCGCAATAGGCTGGCGCTTGACTCGGATAACGGTATCTACGCGGGCTGCCGTCCCATTCGAATGTACATTTCAGCACAGCAGCGACCGCATGAGAGCAGGTAAGCGTATCTAGATTGCTTTGTAGGATCACCAGCAGCTGCCTCGGTAGCTAAATCGAAATCGGATAGCTTGGAGGACAGCATAAAGACTTCCTGCGTCCCAAAAGTTGTGTCGAGTGGGTGATGTGCGAAGTGGTTCCTGATCTTCCGAATTAACGTTAGATCTTCGTAGTCTTGTTTCGATACGAAGTCAAATGCCCGGGCGATCGTTATTCGTTGGTTAAAGCTTGAGAGTGGTCCCATGGAATGGAATAGTGCATCGGCAACTATTGAGTCAGTGGCAAGTGAGCGCAGGTATATACCGAGATAGTTGTCGACGAACCCAGCGGCAATTATTGCGGCACCACGGTCGGATTCGCCGTGGAAGGAATCGACCACATTGTTCCACTCGAAGAAATCCAACTCATGCGGCTTGGCCATTGCAATTCCTAACGTTAGGGTCGTGCGGCACCACTGACGGGAGGCAGCCGTGAGCGAGCCGCGCAGAACGACGAATGTTGCTTCTGTTCATCGCTAACCCAAAAAAATCTGCTGGAACCAGTGAGGGACGGCAGGGTCAGCATGGCGGTTCCGATCCTGAGTTTCGAGGCGCACCTTATTCGTAGTGCGACCACATTCTCAGTACGCGGACAACACGTTCCTGAATGAACACTTCGTAAACTAAGCGATGCTGAATCGTGATCCGCCTGGAATATGCTCCGGCAAGGTCTCCAACTAGCTTCTCGTAGGGCGGAGGATTCTGAAAGGGGTCTGCGGCAAGGATCGCGAGCCGTGCTTGGGCTTTGGGTTTCAAGCCCGCGGCAGCCAACTTCTCCGCATCCTTTATGGCGTGTTTGGCGAAGACCAGCTGCCAGCTCACCAGTCGAGTTTCCTCGCGCTTTCGTCAAGTGGCTCGGCCATGCCCTCTTTAATGGACTCGCGCATGCCGGGAACCGACAAAAGAAATAGCGTTTCCTGGATAGACTGCCAATCATCCGCCGACACCAGGACCGCGCTTGAGCGTTTGCCGGC
>JAEUNX010000071.1 GCA_016791025.1 Zoogloeaceae bacterium
CTGATGGGAGGCGGAAGTTTCCAGACCGTATCGCGAGAAACCGCATTGCTGGTGAACAATGTGCTCCTCGCCGTGGCCGCGGCCTCGGTGCTGCTGGGCACCCTCTACCCCCTCTTCGTCGATGCTCTGGGCCTGGGCAAAATCTCTGTCGGCCCCCCGTATTTCGAGGCGGTGTTTGTGCCCCTCATGGTGCCGGTGGTGCTGCTCATGGTGGTGGGGCCCTTCATCCGCTGGAAGGGCCATGCTCTGGGAGGCTTGGCCCGCAAGCTGGCGCCGGATCTGGGCGTGAGCCTCGGGCTTGGAGTCGCCCTGGCCTGGGCGACGGGCGTCATGTCCTGGCGGATGGTCCTGGGCATGGCGCTTGCCGCCTGGGTGGTGATCGCCAGTTTCCATCTCCTCAAAGAGCGCCTGGTCGAGCGGCCCGGTGCCCCGCCCATGAACCGCCTGCGGGGCATTCCCACCGCCTGGTGGGGCATGTGGCTCGCCCACCTCGGCATTTCCGTGTTCATTCTGGGGGTCACCCTGGTGAAGGGCCTGGAGTCCAATGTGGACGTGAAGATGCAACCTGGCGACGTCGCTCATCTGGCCGGCTACAGCTTCACCCTCAAGGCGGTGACCGACTATCGGGGGCCCAATTTCGACGCCTCCCGGGCGGACCTGGAGGTGACTCGCGATGGCAAGCCCGTCGCCCTCCTCCACCCGGAAAAACGAACCTACCGGGCCGCCGGCATGCCGATGACTGAGGCTTCCATCGACGTCAATCTGCTGCGGGACATTTATGCCTCCATGGGGGAGCCCCTGGACGACAAGACCTGGATCGTCCGCCTCTACTACAAGCCCTTCATCAGCTGGATCTGGATCGGTTGTCTGATGATGGCCATTGGCGGCGGCCTGGCTGCTTCAGATCGGCGCTACCGGAGGATGGCCGAGCGTGAGGCGCCTGCCGGTGCTGCTGCCCGCGCCTGATTTCCCGTCCGCCCCAGTCCCATTGCGCCCATGAAAGCCAAATTTCTCGTCCCCCTCGTCCTCTTCCTGGTTCTGGCCGGTTTTTTGGCCTTTGGCCTGAATCTCAATCCTAGAGAGGTGCCGTCGCCGCTGATCGGCAAGCCGGCGCCGGTGTTCAAGCTGGGCCAGGTGGCGGCGCCGGAGCAGGCCTTTGGTACCGAGGACCTGAAAGGCAAGGTCTGGCTCCTCAATGTTTGGGCGTCCTGGTGCGTGGCGTGCCGCCAGGAGCACCCGGTACTGGTGGCGATTTCCCGCGAGAAGGCGCTCCCCATCGTGGGTTTGAACTACAAGGAAGTCCGGGGCGACGGCGAGATCGACGCCCGCAAGCTGGATGCGGCCACCGAGCGGGAGATGGCCGTGTCCCGGGCCCGCCAGTGGCTGGTCAGTCACGGTGATCCCTACGACACTTCGGTGATGGACCTGGACGGCCGGGTCGGGATCGATTTTGGCGTTTATGGTGTTCCGGAAACCTTCCTCATCGACAAGAAGGGCGTGATCCGCTTCAAGCAGATCGGCCCCGTCACCCCCGAGGCCTGGCGCGACACCCTCCTGCCCAAGATCCGGGCGCTGCAAGCGGAAAGTTGACATGATTTCCCTTCGATATTGGCGCGCCGCCTTGGTGGCCGCGGGCCTTGGATTGGCACTGCCGGGATTCGGCGGTGAGGCCGCCCTGGTCGTGGCCGACCCGGTGCTGGAAGCCCGGGTGCTTAAACTCTCGGAGCACTTGCGTTGCTTGGTGTGCCAGAACCAGTCCATCGCCGAATCCCAGGCCGAGCTGGCCCTCGACCTGCGCAGCCAGGTTCGGGAGCAATTGGCTGCCGGCAAGAGTGATGACGAGGTGGTGGAATTCATGGTCGCCCGCTATGGCGACTTCGTTCTTTACAAGCCGCCGGTGAAGATGGCGACCTTGCTGCTGTGGGCCGGCCCGGCCCTGCTCCTGGTGGCCGGGCTGGGGTGGCTGGGATGGCGTCTGGCCAGCCGGCGGCGGGAACAACCGGCCGAGTTGTCGGCCGCCGAGCACGCTCGGGCGGAGGCGCTCCTGGCCGGGCGGGACAAGGAGGGCGAGTCGTGATCACCTTCCTCGCCCTGGCTGCGCTGCTCGTGGCCTTCGCCTTACTCCTCCTCATTCCCCCGTTGGTTCGCGTCCGTCGCAGTCCGGCGCCGCCCGCCACGGATCAGGCCGGTACCGCCCTGTCGGTGTTGCGGGAACAGCTTGCCGAGCTGGAGGTCGAGCGCGCTGCCGGACGGATCGATGAGACCAGCTACCTTCGCAATCGTCATGAGCTGGAGCGCCGAGCCCTGGAGGAGGGGGAGGGCGAGCCGGTGGCCGGGCCTCGCTGGCAGCCGGCGCGAGGATGGGGGATTGCGCTGTTGGTGGGCTTGCCGACCCTGGCTGCGGGGTTCTACCTGATGCTCGGGAACCCGGCGGGCCTGGATCCCGCCAAGGTGGCGGGCGGATCGCAGCACCAATTCACGCCAGAGCAGGTGGAGGGCATGGTGGCCAAGCTTGCCGCCCGCCTTGAAAGCGAACCGGACAATCTTGAAGGCTGGATGATGCTGGCCCGGTCCTACACCATGCTCGGGCGGGCCGAGGCGGCGGAAAAGGCTTACCGCCATCTCGCGGCGAAGATGCCCGATAACGCCCAGGTCATCGCCGACTGGGCTGATGCCCTGGGCGCGGCCCGGGGCGGCAGCCTTCTGGGCGAGCCGGAAGCCCTGATCGCCCGTGCGCTCAAGCTGGAGCCCCGGAACATGAAAGCCCTGGCTCTGGCCGGGTCTGCGGCCTTTGAAAAAGCCGATTACGCCGGGGCCGCTCATCAATGGGAGCGGATCCTGGAGCAACTACCGCCAAGTGAGGAGCTGGCTGAGTCCGTCCGCGCCAGTGTGGCGGAGGCGCGGGCCAAGGCGGGTCTGCCGCCCCTGGCGGGCGCCCCGTCGACGCCGATGGCGGCGATGCCCGCTCCCCCGGGCCCGGGCCTCACCCTGCGGGGGGAAATCCGCCTCGCGCCGGCCCTGGCGGCTCAGGCCAAGGCCGAGGATACGGTGTTCGTCTTTGCTCGCGGCGGCGAGGTGGGGCCGCCAATTGCTGCCCTGCGTCTCACCGTCGCACAGTTGCCGGCGAGGTTCGACTTCACCGGGGCGCCCCTGATGAACCCGGCGGGGGGATTGCCCGAAAAGGTGGTGGTGGGGGTGCGGGTCTCCCGTAGTGGGCAGCCGGTTGGCGCCCCGGGGGATCTGGAGGGTTTCAGCCCGCCGGTGGCGCCGGGCGCCCAGGGGGTGCTCGTGACGGTGGACCGGGTCCGACCCTAGGCAGTCGGGACTCGGGCGAGAAGCGCCAAGCTCAGGAGAACGCCCACCAGGAGCTGGGCCTGGGCCGTGCGGGCCAGCTGCTCGTTCATGGCCGGGCCCACCGGCAGGAGCCGGAACCGGCAGGCCAGTCCGAGGTTCACCGGTAGGGCGAGGAGAAGTGGCCACATCCGCAGCACCTCGCCCTCCAACCAGCCGAGCCCGAGCAATAGCGGGAAGGGCGCCATGACCAGCGCTGCGTAGAGCCGGCGAGCGGAACGATCCCCCACGGTGGCGGCCAGTGTCCGGCGACCCGCGGCTTGGTCGGCCTCCCGGTCGCGCAGATTGTTCACCAGCAAGACCGCCGCACCCATGGCGCCTAACGCGAGGCCGACCAGCAGGGCGGGGGCGCCGGGGCGCAGCCCTTGCAGCGCCTGACTTCCGGCCACTGCGGCCAGACCGAAGAAGGCCAGCACCCAAACCTCGCCCCAGGCGGTGTGGGAGAGGGGGCGGGGCCCGGCGGAATAGGCCCAGCCAGCGGCTAGGGAGGCTGCGCCAATCACCAGGATTGGCCAGCCACCGGCCATGACCAGGTAGATCCCGCCGGCAAGGGCACCGGCGAAGCACACCAGGGCCGCGTGACGTACCGCCTCTGCGGGCGCCCAACCGGCGGCGGTGACCCGCAGGGGACCGATACGCCCTGGCCCGTCGCTGCTGCCAGCGTCGGCGGCGTCGTTGAAGAGATTGGTGCCCATCTGGATGAGCAGGGCGGTTGCTAGGGTCACCACCCAGGTCAGCGTGGCCATGGGGTGCCCGGCGTGCCAGGCGAGGGCGCCGCCGCACAGGACCGGCGTAGCCGCCAAGCTCAAGGTCCGTGGGCGTGCGGCATACCACCAGAGGGCAAGGCCCCGGGGGCGCGGAGGCGAGGTGATCAGATTCGGTCCTCGCCGCCAGGGGGTGCAAAGACGGCGAGCCACAAGGCGTCGGGGCTCGTGCTCACCACCCGATGCCGACATCCGGCAGGCAGCGTGACCCAGGTACCGGGGGCCATTGCCAGTTCCTGCCCATCATCGAACGCGAGAATGGCACGCCCTTGCAGCAGAAGCGCCCATTCATCCTCTGCTTGGTCGTACCAGAATCCGGGCGGGCTGGCGTGGCCGTAGGATGCGATCCTTTCGAGCCGCATCCCCGGCCGGGCAAACAAGGTCTCCACCACCTCGCCGCCTCCAGGGGGCGACCTGCCAGTGAAGAATTCGCCGGTCTTGATCGCGGTCTTGGGCTGGGCGGAGGTGGGCATCGGGCGTGGCGCTTTCGTCGGATGGCAGGGAAGACCGATGGAATAATGTACCGGTTGACTGTCCCGTTGCAGCCACACCGGGACCCGGGGGGAGTGATAGAATCTCACCAAAGACTGAATTACCAACACCAATATAAAGAGGAAGATGATGAATAAAGGTGAATTTGTCGAAGCCTTGGCCGATCGCCTGGACGTTTCCCGCGCCCAGGCCGACCGGGCCTTGTCCGCTGTGCTGGATGTGATCACCGATCGGCTCAAAGCCGGCGAGAAAGTGTCCTTCACCGGTTTTGGCAGCTTCGAGGTGTCCAAGCGCGCGGCGCGCACCGGTCGCAACCCGCAGACCGGTGCCTCCATTGAAATCGCCGCGTCTTCGGTACCGAAGTTCACCGCTGGCGCTTCGCTGCGTAGCGCTGTCAACGAATAACAATCAGCGCCGGAACACCGGACGTCGGAGAGGGAGCCTGGCTGTGATGCCAGGCTTTTTTTACGGTGGGAGCGTCCCAGGGCCCCTGCCTCTCAAGCCAAGCGGAGAACTGCATGAGCACTGAAAGTACGCGCAATTTCGACGAGTTTTACGGGTACCGGTTCGAGGATCTGACGGTGGGTATGAGCGCCGCTTTCGCCCGCACCGTCTCGGAGGCGGACATCCTTGCCTTTGCGGGGGTCAGCGGGGACACCAATCCGGTTCATCTGGATGGAGAGTTCGCTGCGGCTTCGATGTTCGGGCAGCGGATCGCCCATGGCATGTTGTCGGCCGGGTTCATCAGCACGGTATTCGGCACCAAGCTGCCAGGGCCGGGCTGCATTTACCTTTCCCAGTCCCTTAAGTTCAAGGCGCCGGTCAAGATCGGTGATACGGTGGTGGCGCGGGTCACCGTGAAGGAACTTTTCCCCGAGAAGCGCAAGGCCACCTTCGACACCGTGTGCACGGTGGCCGGCAAGGCGGTGGTCGAGGGCCAGGCTGATATTCTGATTCCAGCCCGGGGCTGACCTTCCGGCAGCACTCCCACGACGCCTTTCGGGCGTCCGGAGGCATCGGCCTAGGCCGGTGCCTCTATCTTTTTGCAATGGGCCCGAGCGGTCCCCGTACGGTGGCTTCGGTCACGATCCAGTCCATGGGCAAGTCGTGGGGCTGGGGGTAGAGCTGGGGGTGATGGCCCAGTTCGAAGGCGATGCCCACCGCGACGGGCTTGGGGTCCAGGGCGGCCAGGGTCCGATCGAAATATCCGCCGCCATAGCCCAGCCGGTAGCCATTATCATCAAAGGCATTCAGCGGAATCAGCAGGACATCTGGATGGACTTCCTCGGCCACGGCGGGAATCGGGATGCCATAGCGGTCGGTCTGCAGCGGTGTCTCCGGGTGCCAGCGGTGAAAGATCATCGGTGTGGCCAGGGCGTTCACCACCGGCAGGGCGGCCTGCCGGGCCGGATGGGCCAAAAGCCAGCGGCGCACCCATCCGGCGAGATCGACCTCACCCCGGTGGGGCCAGCAGAAGGCCAGGCGGGTGGGTGCGAGACGGGGAAGCAGGTGGTCCAGATGACGTTCAATTCGTGCTGTCCATTCGGCCCGGTCGGTCGGCTTGATGGCCTCCCGGGCGGCGATGGCCTGGCGCCGAAGACGTTTTCGCAGGTCGCTAGAATCGCTCACGGCGACTACCCAATCAACAATCACAATCTGGATGGTAAGGGATGAAATTCAAGGTGTGGGGTCCGCTGCTCGGGGCCCTGGTGTTGGTGTCGACGGTGCGGGCCCAATCGGGCGACGAGCGGATTCTTGCCGCGAAGGAGGCCGCCCGGACGGGTAATCGCCATCAGCTCGAAACTCTGGCCGCGGCTACGGAGGCCCATCCGCTGGAGCCGTACGTCCAATATTGGCTGCTTTCAAATCGCCTGGTCCGGGCCGAGCCCGCGCCCGAGGTGGAGTTGCTGGCATTTCTCCAGCGTGAGGGCGGCAGTCTTTTGGCCGAGCGCCTCCGGGGGGAATGGCTGAAGCGGCTCGCCAAGGAGGGCGATTGGGCCAACTACCTCCAGGTCTTTGCCGGCATGCAGGACCCCGATCGGGAGCTCACCTGCCACGCCTGGAACGCACGCTGGCGCGGGGGGGATGCCACCGCGCTGGACCCGGCCGCCGCGGCCTGGGGCGATCTGGTGGAGGCGCCGCCGGCCTGCGATCCGGTGCTGCAGGCGCTGGCTCTGAGTGGCCGCATGGGCGCTGACGACCTCTGGTGGCGATTCCGCCATCAGATGGAAGGGCGCAACCCGGGTAAGGCCCGCCTGACCCTGGCCTGGCTTCCCGCCGATGAGGCTCCCGCCGACGGGGAACTGGACCGACTGCTGAAGAGCCCGAGTCTTTACGTCGATCGGCTCCCGCCCAACTTTGCGGTTTCCCGGGCGGGCCGGGAGCTGGCGATCGGGGCCCTGGTACGCATCGCGCGGGACGATCCCCGCGCGGCGGCGGCCCGCTTTGCTCGCCTGGACGACCGTCTGCGACCGGAGGAGCGCTCCTACGTCTATGGGATTCTCGGCTGGGTGGCGAGCCGGGATCATATGCCCGAGGCCATCCAGTGGTATCGGGCCGCCGGCGATGTGCGGGTCGGGCCCGAGGCGCGGGCCTGGCGTGTCCGCGCAGGCCTGCGTGCCGGGGACTGGAAGCAGGTCCGACTGGCGGTGGAATCGCTGCCGCCCGCGGAGCGGGGCCAGGCGGAATGGATCTATTGGCGCGGCCGGGCGGAGTCCGCCCTGGGAGATCGGGAGCTTGCCCGGCAGGACTTCGAGCGCATTGCCGGCCAACCAAACTTCTACGGAATCCTCGCCAGCGAGGAGCTGGGGCGGCACTTCACGGTGCCTCCAGTGGCGGCACCGGTGTCGGCGGCGGAACTGGCCCGGGTGCAGGGTGATCCCGGGATTCAGCGCACCCTGGCCCTCATCCGGCTCGATATGCGGACCGAGGCGGTGAGGGAGTGGAACTGGGGCCTGAAGGGCCGCGACGATCGTTTCCTCCTCGCCGCCGCCCGCTTCGCCGAAAGCAACGGCATCTACGATCGGGCCATCAGTGCGGCGGACCGCACCGTGAACGAGCACGATTACCAGCTCCGTTACTTGTCCCCATATCGAGATAGGATCGAGCCCAATGCCCGGGAGCGTAACCTCGATCTGGCCTGGGTGTATGGGCTCATGCGCCAGGAGAGCCGCTTCATTCCAGCCGCCAAGTCAAGCGTCGGCGCCCAGGGGCTGATGCAGATCATGCCCTCGACGGGCAAGTGGATCGCCGGCAAGCTGGGTATGAAGGGGTACCAGGTCGGCTGGCTCTCGGATCCAGACACCAACGTGATGTTTGGCACCACCTACATGCGGATGGTGCTCGAGGGGCTGGACGACCATCCGGTGCTGGCATCGGCGGCCTACAACGCCGGGCCAGGTCGGGCCAAGAAGTGGAAGGATGAACGTCCCCTCGAAGGCGCGATCTACGCGGAGACGATCCCCTTCACCGAAACGCGGGATTACGTGAAGAAGGTGATGGCCAACGCGGTGATCTATGCGGCCCTGTTCAATGGCCAGGCGCCATCGCTCAAAGCGCGGCTGGGTACCATCGCTCCCCGCCACGGCGCGGAGGCAGGGAGCCCCGATCCTGGGGCGGGCCTGGGCGATTAACCGGGGCAGGGGCCCCATGCAAAACCGGAGGGAGGCCATATGTGTGCCCTGAACGTCCTCATCATTGGCGGTAGCGGGTTTGTCGGCAGTGCCGTGGCCAATCGGTTGGCTGCCGCGGGTTGCGCCCTGCGTATTCCGACGCGGCGGGCGGCCCGGATGGGCCACCTGAAGGTCTTGCCCCGGGCAGAGGTGATCGACGCCGATGTCCACGATCCGGCAACCCTGGCCGGCTTGATGGCCGGGCAGGATGCGGTCGTGAATCTGGTGGGCGTCCTCCACTCTCCGCCCGGGTCACCCTACGGCCCCGCCTTTGCCCGGGCCCACGTTGAGCTGCCTCGTAAGATCGTGGCCGCATGTCTCGACGCCGGGGTAGGGCGTCTGGTGCATATCAGCGCGCTGGGGGCCGATCCGGCCGGACCGTCGGAATACCAGCGCTCCAAGGCGGCCGGCGAAGCCATGGTGAGAGGGGCGGATCCGGCGCTGGCATGGACGATACTGCGACCATCGGTGATTTTTGGCCGGCAGGATCATTTTCTCAATCTCTTTGCGGGCCTGCTGCGGACCTTTCCGGTGCTGCCCCTGGCGGGGGCGAGCACGCGTTTCCAGCCGGTCTGGGTCGAAGATGTGGCCGAGGTGGTGGCGCTGGCGCTTCTCAAAGGCAAGGGCGTCGGCGGGACCTTCGAGCTGGCGGGCCCGACGGTCCATACCCTGGGCCAGTTGGTGCATTTCGTTGGCGACGTCATCGGTTGCCGGCGCTTGATCATGCCCTTGCCGGAGTTCGCCGCCCTCCTCCAGGCCCGCATGATGGAGCTGGCGCCCAACCCCCTCATGAGCCGCGACAATGTCCGCTCGATGCGGGTCGATAACGTGGCGAGCGGTGTGCCCCTACCTTTCGGCCTGGTCCCCCATGCCTTGCAAGCCGTGGCGCCTGGGTATCTGGGCGAGGCGAGTATGCGGGGGGGCTACGGGCGTTTTCGGACGGCGGCGCGCCGACGCTGAGCGAGGGGGTAGGATGGAAATCTACGTGGTGGGTGGGGCCGTGCGGGACGAGTTGCTTGGCCTGCCGGTCCAGGATCAGGATTACGTCGTGGTGGGTGCGACGCCCGACGACATGCTCGCCCGGGGCTATCGCCCGGTGGGGCGGGATTTTCCTGTCTTCCTCCACCCTGTGACCCAGGCCGAATACGCCCTGGCCCGGACCGAGCGCAAGACCGGGCCCGGTTACGCCGGATTTGCCTTCCATGCCGATCCCACCGTGACGCTCGAGCAGGATCTGCTGCGGCGAGATCTCACCATCAATGCCATGGCCCGCGGCCGCGATGGCCGGTTGATCGATCCTTACGGCGGGCAGCGGGATCTCGAACGTCGGACCTTGCGCCACGTCAGCCTCGCCTTTGCCGAAGATCCGGTCCGAATTCTCCGGGTGGCGCGTTTTGCAGCCCGCTTCCAGGATTTTTCCGTTGCGCCGGAGACCCTCCAGCTTATGAGTCTGATGGTCGAAAGCGGTGAAGCGGATCACCTGGTCCCCGAGCGGGTCTGGCAGGAATTTGCCCGGGGGCTGGGTGAGGCCGTGCCCTCGCGAATGCTGCGCGTGTTGCGCGCCTGCGGTGCCCTGGCACGCCTGCTTCCAGAGGTCGAGCGGCGATTCGCGGAAGGTGACGCGGGCGAGCATCTCCTGCGGGTCATTGACCTCTCGGCCGGCACCGCGCAGCCCCTGGAAGTGCGCTGGGCTTGCCTGTTGGCCGATTGGAGCCTGGCGCCGGGGGCGGCGGATTCTGTGGGCAAGGATCTGGCGCAGGCAGGTCTGGCCGCCAGCGATCGGCTGCGGGCGCCGGTTGCCTGTCGCGAGCTGGCGGCCCTTGTCGCGCGGGAGCATCCTCGGGTTCAGGCGGCGGATAGGCTGCCCGTCGAGGTCCTGGTGGATCTGCTGGAGCGTGGTGACGCCCTGCGCCGGCCCGAGCGATTTGCCGGGCTGGTGGCGGCCTGCGATTGCCATCGGCGGGCCCTGGGCAATGACGAGAGCGCGGATGGCTGGCCGGCGCGGCTGGAGCGGGCGTTCTCTGCCGTACGGAGTCTCGATGCCGGGGCCGTGGCGCGAACTTGCCCGGATCGCGGAGCGATTGCGGCGGCGGTGCGGGCGGCCCGCGTGGCTGCGGTTCGGGCGGCCCTGGATTGAGAGTTGCGGCGTGGCGGGTCTGGGCGGCCATGGGCCGGGGCATGGCGCGCCCTCGGGCACTTCTTGGGCTGAAGGGTCTCGTCCTGGTCCTGGCGCTCGGTATGGCCTCGCCGCTCGCCGCTTACCAAGCCTTGCCGAGTTTCGAGCAGGTGCGTGCTCGTCATGGCTCGTCCTATGGGCGGATTCTGGACCGACACGGGGACCCTTTGTCGGAGATTCGCCTGGATCCCCGCAACCGTCGGCTCGAATGGATGGCCCTGCAGGGGCTGTCTCCGGCCATGTTGGAGGCCTTGCTCGCCGCCGAGGATCGTCGCTTCTATCAACATGGGGGTGTCGATTGGCGGGCGGTTGCGGCGGCAGTGTGGCAGAACCTCTGGTATGACCGGACCCGGGGCGCCTCGACCCTCTCGATGCAACTGGCCGGGTTGCTCGACCCCGAATTGCAGCTCAATGCCGGTGAGGGGGGGCGGCGGACGCTCGGGCAGAAGTGGGATCAGGCCCTGGCCGCCCGGGATCTGGAGGCGTCTTGGTCCAAGGAGCAGATCCTGGAGGCTTATCTCAACCTTGCCCCCTTTCGCGGCGACACGGTGGGCGTGCCGGCCGCTGCCTGGGGCTTGTTCCGCAAGGGGCCGGCGACTCTGGACCGCGCCGAGGCGGCCGTGTTGGCGGTGCTGCTTCGGGGCCCTAACGCGGCCCCTGGGCTGGTGGCACGTCGAGCGTGCACCCTCCTGCGCAAGCTGCGGGCGTCCCAGGCCTGCGATGAGGCTACGACCCTTTCCGCCCAGCTTGCCAGTGCGAGAAGCGACCCACGTTGGGACCTGGCGCCCCAGGCCGCCCGTCGCCTCCTCCGTCAGTCCGGCGAGAGCCTTCACACCACGCTGGACCGCGGCGTGCAAACGCGAGCGCGGGAAATGATGGCCGGTGTGGCGGGAAGCCTCCTCGTGGTGGACAACGCCACTGGCGGGGTCCTGGCCTACACGGCGGATTCCGGCGACGTGGGACAGGTCGATGAGGCCTTCCGGGCGCCTTTCGCCCGTCCCCTCCGGTGGGGATGGGACATCGGCCAGCGAAAATTGACCGCCGCAAACCTCCTGGTCCTCGAATCCCGTCCCGGCGCCTGGGTGAGCGTTCGGACCGCCGTCGCGACGGGGGGGGCCGTCAGCGGCCTTGAGGCCAGTGGCCCGCCGGATCCGTCCTGGCCCTTCGGGCCAGAGCCCCTCGGGCTGGTTCGCCTGGCGGGCCGCTATCGTGCCCTTGCCCGGGGTGGGGAGGCGGTGGATCCGACCTGGATTATCTCACGGGCTGCGGGGCCGTTGCCGCTCCTTGGCCCCGAGGCGGCTTACATCGTGACCGACAGTCTGACTCCCCTCGGCGCAGGCCCGGCGGTGATGACCGCCGATGCCGATGGTCGCGCCCTGTGTGTCGCAGTTAATGCCAACGCGACCCTGGCCCTGGTCCTGGAGGGGACGGCGGAGGAGGCGCGCAATCGGGCCAAAGCATTGCTCGCCCAAATCGAACCACCAACTTCGTCGCCGATGCCTTGGCCGCCTCATCCGCCGGCGGGTTTGGTGCGCCGCCACGTGTTGTTCACGCCACCGGTGGAGTTGCCCCGTTGGGAATGGTTCCTGGCTGGCAGCGAGCTGCGGGTGGCAACCTCGCCCATGTTGCCTGGGCGCATCGTGCGGCCTGCTGACCGCAGCATCCTGGACCTGCGGAAGCCGCCCCCGGATTTCGATTTTCGGTTTACGTTCGAGGCTCAGGCGGCGGGTGATTTGATCTGGCGGGTGGATGGGATCGAGATCGGCCGTGGGAGAGAGGTGTCCTGGGTTGCGCGTCCGGGCCACGCCACCATCGAACTCCAGGACGCCGAGGGGCGCTTGCTCGATACCGTTCATGTGCTGGTGCGAATCGAATGAACGCCAATTCGTGGTTACGCCTCTTTCCCCTCGCCGGGCAATCGGGTACCGTTCATAAATTCGCTTGATCCAGAACCGGTCAGCCCCGAGGCTGGCTCAGGCCTCTGTGGTGGCACAGGCCGCCCGGGATGAAACGGAGATTCGTAAATGATTGGCAACCGATTTGGTTCCCTCGAGGTGTTGACCCATAGTCCTGAGGGCCGACCCCCCCACCCGGTGCCCTTGCTCTTCATCCATGGCGCCTACACGGCGGCCTGGTGCTGGGAGGCCCATTTCCTGCCCTGGTTCGCCGCCCGTGGATTCTCGGTGTATGCGGTATCCCTGTCAGGGCATGGTGGCAGCCGCGGCGAAGCGGTGCTGGATGGTCTGTCGATCAGCGACTATGTGGCGGATGTGGAGAGTGTCGTGGCCGCGATGCCGGCCACTCCGGTAATGATCGGGCACTCCATGGGCGGCATGGTGGTGCAAAAATTCCTTGAACGGCAGTCGGTGCCTGCGGCGGTGCTCATGGCTTCGGTGCCGCCGCAGGGCTTGTGGAGTTCCGCGGTGGGCCTGGTGTTCAAGAATCCGGGGCTGCTGCAGGATCTGAATTCCTTGATGGGTGGTGGAAATCCGCGGGTCGAGAGTCTGCGCGACGCGCTGTTCCATCAGCCGATCGATGAGGCGACGCTCATGGACTACTATCGCCGCTGCCAGCCCGAATCGCACCGGGCCGTGTGGGACATGACGCTCTTTAACCTCCCCCACCCGCACTTGATGAAAAAGGTGCCGATGCTGATCCTCGGGGCGGAGCATGATCAGTTGATCCCCACATCCCTCGTTGCGATGACCGCTCACACCTATGGGCTGACCGCCGAAATCTTTCCCGACATGGGCCACGGCATGATGCTTGAGCGAGATTGGGAGAAGGTCGCCCTGCGAGTCGCCGAGTGGCTGGAGCAGACTATTGGCCCGCCTCCCTCTATTCCTGGTTCATCGTGATTTTTTTCCTCGGAACCGTTCGGGGATCTTCCGATCATAGAATCTGAGGATGGGGGAATTAAGCGTGTTTATACCAAAGGTGAGCCCCAGACTCGATAGCGGAGACGGGGATGATCATGGAAATCGATATCGACTATGGAGAGGCGGGCCTGGGAGTCCGCTACGACGATGAAGTGCTCAACGCGAACTGGCTGCCCTGCCTGGATCAGACTGCCGGCCAGCTGGACGTGGAGCCGCATTTTTCGGTGATTCGTCCGGAAGATGCTGACAGCTTTCTTGCGGCAGTCTATCGCTTCCAGGAGTGAGACCCCGGACCTGCATGGCCGGGGCACGCTACAGAGTGTGAGTTCGGTCGCCGTGCGTAAAGCCGCGCAACGGCGTTGTCATTCCTTTTCCGGCCGCCAAGACCTTGAAAAGTTCGCCCATTTCCTGTGGCGTGGTGAGGCGCTGAACCGCCCTGGCGGCGCGAATATAGTCGGCAGTTCCCTCCGGGCCTCGTGCGGCTAAGAAGTCCAATACTCCGCAGTTGAAGAGAAACTGTGCCTGGCTGGTGTAACCATAGATCTCTAACCCGCTGTCAAAGGCCGCGTCGGCGACGGCAGTGAAATCGACAAACGACGTAATGTCGTTGAGCCCCGGCCAACGGAGGGGCTCGTCGTGGGCCCGGTGGCGGTAATAGCACTGGAGTGTGCCGCGCGATCGATGGGGTAGATAGTATTCCGCTCTGGGATAGCCATAGTCGATGAGCAGCAGCGCCCCCTGTACGAGCCGTCCGGCCCATTCCCTCATCCAGGCTGCCCCAGCCAGACCGAGTTCTGTGACATATTCCCCCGTCTCAGGACGGGGAAGTCCGATGGCTTGCGCCGCCCCCAAGGCGGCGCCTTCGAGGGCCTGATCCTGCCAAACCAAAGCTCCGGCCCCGTCTAGGGCGACTCCCCGCTCTGCAAGGCCGCCGGCCTGGCTCACCACAAGATGGACCGGCATGACATCCAGCACTTCATTCGCCACCACGGCACCTGAAAACTGGCGGGGAAGGTCATCGAGCCAGACTACGCGGTCTGCCAATCCGGGCGCTTTGGCAGCCAGGGTGTCGAACTGGCGGGCACGTAATTCGCCTGAGACTTCAAGGATGAAATAGCGCTCGGGCGCCGCATCGACTTCGTCGAGGGCCGTCAGGATGTCGGCGGCGAGGAGGCCAGTGCCGGCGCCGACTTCTAGCACCACGGGCGCGGATTGAGTCAGGATGTCGGCAACCTGGCGGGCGAGGCTCCTGCCAAAAAGCGGGGTGATCTCCGGGGCAGTGACGAAATCACCGGCGGGCCCGAATTTCTGCGCTCCGCCACTGTAATAGCCCAGCCCCGGGGTATAGAGGGCCGCCTCCATGTAGTGGGTAAAGGACAGCCATCCGCCCTGCTCATGGATAAGCCGCCGTATCCGTTCGGCGAGGGCTGTGCTTTGCTTCAGGGCATCGGGGGAGGGGGCGGGAAGATCCATCAGGGCCAGGCAAAGGGAGCTATTCTAGACGCAGCGGGGCAAACCGGGGTCAGAGAGGGAGCTGGTGTGGGGATGGGGCGGCAGGAAACGGTGGTCTTGGTGACCGGCGCCGGTCGGCGCGTCGGTGCGCAGATTGCGAGGACCTTGCACGGCGAGGGCGCAAATGTAGTCCTCCACTGCCGCCATTCTCGTGTGGAGGCGGCGACCTTGGTGGCGGAACTCAATCGGATGCGCCACGAGTCCGCCCTGGTGGTCCAGGGTGATTTGCTGGCCCCTGGTGAGCCTGACGCCATTGTCGCGGCAGCACTGGCCTGGCGAGGCCGGCTCGACGGACTGGTGAACAACGCTTCGACGTTCTATCGCACCCCCCTTGGCACCATCGATGAGACCGCCTGGGCGGATCTGATGGGAACTAACCTCAAGGCGCCCCTATTCCTGACCCAAGCCGCTGGAGCAGCGCTGCGGGCGGCCCAGGGCGCGGTGGTGAATATTATCGATATCCACGCCGAGCGCCCTCTGGCGGGTTACCCGGTCTATTGTGCGGCGAAGGCGGGGTTGGTTGGTTTGACTCGTGCTCTGGCCATAGAGCTTGCGCCAGCCGTGCGGGTCAACGGAGTGGCTCCCGGTCCGGTGGCGTGGCCGGAGGACGACCAATTTCCCCAGGAGGAGCGCGAGCGCATCATCGGACACACGCTGCTGCGGCGCTCCGGAGAGCCAGCGGATATCGCCGGAGCGGTCAAATTCCTGATCTTCGAAGCCCCCTTCGTCACCGGCCAGATCCTGGCCGTGGATGGCGGACGGGGAGCCCATCTGTAATGGATTGCCAAGGGTATAATGCACTTCCTTGAATTAGCCTGGATTCCATCGTGAATACCCCCTCCCGCGCTTTGATTGCTGAAGCGGATTGCGAGTCCGTGGAGGGTCGCCATTCGAACACCTTTCTGCGTCTGAAAAAGAAGCTTGAGCGCCAGGTGGGATCAGCAATTGCGGATTTCAACCTGATTGAGGATGGCGACACCGTGATGGTGTGCCTCTCCGGCGGGAAGGATTCCTACGGGATGCTTTCGCTCCTGATGGCTTTGCAGGCGCGAGCCCCGGTGGAATTCCGGCTGATCGCCATGAACCTGGACCAGCGGCAGCCCGGCTTTCCGGCCGACATCTTGCCGGCGTATTGCCGGTCCCTCGGGGTCGAATTCCATGGCGTGACGGAAGACACCTATTCCATCGTTCGGGACAAAATTCCTGAAGGCAAGACGACCTGCTCGCTCTGCTCCCGGTTACGGCGCGGCATCATCTATCGCACGGCCAAGGAGCTGGGCGCGACGAAGATTGCACTGGGGCACCACCGGGACGATCTCGTCGAAACCTTGTTTCTCAACCTGTTCTTCGGCGGGCGTCTCAAAGCGATGCCTCCCAAGCTCGTCAGCGACGACGGGCAGCACGTGGTGATCCGGCCGCTGGCCTACTGTCCGGAACGTGATCTGGCCCGTTTCGCCCGGGCGATGGCCTATCCCATCATCCCCTGCAATCTATGCGGGTCCCAGGAAAACGCACAGCGCAAGCAGGTCAAGGCGATGCTGGAGAACTGGGAGCGCGTGCATCCCGGACGGGTAGAATCCATCTTTACCGCCATGAAGAACGTCGTGCCGTCTCATTTGGCGGATGCGTCGCTCTTTCCGTTCAAGTCGCTAAGTCAAGGTGATCCGGTGGATGAGGGTGATCTGGCCTTTGATCCGCCCACCCTGTCCATGGATTTCAGTTTGGGCCCAATCGGCTTGGTTTCCCAATGAGCCCGGCAGGCGTCGCCCCTCTGCGTCTTCCCCTCCCAGCGAAGGCTTGGCCATGAGCTCGCGGCGGAATCTGTGTGTGCTGGCCACCGAGGTTATTGGCGGTGCGACGCTGGCTCAGCGCCTGGGCGAGGGCGAAGCGCGGCGAGCCGTGGATCGCTGCGTCAATCGGGTCGGACGGGTGGTCGAGTCGAATCACGGCCTCTTCCTCCATGCCGGGGATGATCGGCTGATCGCCGGATTCGAACGCTGTGACACCGGCGTGCAAGCGGCTTGCGAAATGCTTGAGCGGGTGGCGAGTCTGCCACCGAATAGTGGCGTCCGGCTTGCGATCCATATTGGAGTCCACTATGGCCCGGTGGATGTGGGAGCCCGACCAGAAGGTGAGGCCATGGACATGGCTTGCCGGCTCCAGGGGATGGCGCGCGCAGGCGAAGCGCTGGCGAGCGGGCCGGCGGTGGTGCTGCTGTCCCCGGCCACGCGGCAGTTCGCCGGTCCGGCCGAAGAGCGAGCTCCGGTCGGGACCAAGCTCGATTGGCCGATTTATGCCCTGGGCGCCCGGGGTGGGATCACCACGTCCCTGCCACCTGCTTCACGCCTGTCCCAGCGTTTGCAGGTCCGGCATCAGCAAGACTTCCACGTAGTGGAGGATCATCGGCCGATTCTGCTACTTGGGCGCGAATTGGGGAACGACGTGGTGGTGATCGATCCCAGGGCTTCCCGCCAGCATGCCCGAATTGAGCGACGTCGCGAGGGGTTTGTCCTGGTTGATCAAAGCACCAATGGCACCTTCGTCATTCTCGATGGTCAGTCCGAGCAATGCGTGAAACGGGCTGAAACGACCCTGATCGGCCAGGGGCGCATCGGTTGTGGCTTTTCGGCCAACGAGGTTGAGCGAGATCTGATTTTCTTCGAAATCGTGTAGGTGGCAAGGGCGGTCTCGCTTCGCCAGCGTTGCTCAATCAACGGCCATCCGCCTCCATGGCGAAATTCCTTTGCGGCGGCGACCCCTAATTTGGCTCCGACTCATTATTGGGGCGGGCGATCGGCCTGCGGGGGTGTCCCCACGACCCTTCCGGATATGTCCGGCCGCCAGTCTGATTTCGGCCAAGCTCGTTGAGGGGCAAGGATTCTCGGCGGGTGGGGGCAAGCAAGGGTTTGCGCTCACCGAGGCACTGCCGTCCTAAGCACACTGGGAGGCGCTCAATGCTGGACGGGTGCGGATAAGGCGACCCGAGACCCACCACGGTCGAAGCATGGGTCCGGGTTCTGGCAACTTACTGGCAAATTACCGGATTTCACGCCGTCTGGCTGGCCATGACAGGGTCACTGCTTGAGGCATTGAGACATGAAGGCGTTCCTCGCGTCGCCTTTTAGCGTCTTTGCGCTCGCCTCCTTATTACAGGTCTTCATTTTTTCTTGCTGAGTCGTCCGGGCCGATGCGACCGGGGCTGCCGCGTCGGCGGGCGCTGCGGGCTTGGTCTTGCCGGAGAGGCATTGTTGCATGAAGCTTGCGCGGGCGTCTCCAGTCAGACTTTGGGTCTTGGCATCTGCATTGCATTGTTTCATCCGCTCTTGCTGGGGTCCTGCCATGGCAGGCGCAACGGCCAATAGGCCGATGAGGATCAAGGACGTCTGGGCGATACGGTTCATGAAAGCTCCCTGAGTGTGTTCGACATCGAACGGAAAAATGATATTTGCATGAACTCAGCGTGGCAAGATCTCGCCACCAGGTCATCCCTTGCCATGCTCTTCGCCAAGAAGAACCGCTTGCTGCTTTTCGATGAATTCGGCCGTGGAGTCGATACCGCGCAATTGAAGGATGGCGGAGCGGACAGCGGCTTCCAGAAGCACCGCGATATTTCGTCCCGCCGCGACCGGAACGACCACCCGACGGATGGGGACTCCGAGAATGTCTTCGGATTCCTGCTCCAATTGCAGGCGCAATGGGTCATCGACACCTGGGGTGCGCCGTTGCAGGTGGACAATGAGTTTCAGGCGCATCTTTCGGCGGCACGCCGTTTCGCCGAAAATTGTCCGAATGTTGAGGATGCCCAGGCCGCGGACTTCGATGAAATTGCGTAGAAGCTCTGGGCACCGGCCTTCCAGGACCGTCGGTGCGATCCGGGAAAATTCGACTATGTCATCGGCCACCAGACCATGGCCGCGAGAGATCAGTTCCACGGCCAGTTCCGACTTGCCGGCCCCAGAGTCTCCGGTGATGAAGACGCCCAGCCCGAGAACGTCCATGAAGACGCCATGGAGCGAGACTTTTTCGGCCAACTGGCGGGAGAGGAACAAACGTAATTGGTCGACGATGCTCGCCGCCGGCAGGGGTGTGGTCAGTAGGGCCACCTCCGCCACTTCGCACTGACGTCGAAGCAACGTGGGCACCTCGCAGGCGTCGGCAACGATTATCGCCGGCGGTTTGGCCGCAAGAATCTCTGCAAACTGGTGTGCGACCTTTTCGCGGGTATGGCGACGTGCCCAAGCCAACTCGGCGCCACCGATGATCTGGACCCGGTCGGGATGAATCAGGTTGAGGTGGCCAACGAGATCCGCGGGCCAGATTCGCTCTTCTGAAACTGAAATGAGCGCGTCAAGGCGGCCGCCCAGGTGGCTGAGTTGCAGTCGCTGCCGGTTGGCTTCAAACAGCTGCGCGACGCTGGTTTGGCGCATCTGGCCCCCAGTTCGCAAACAGGTTATGAATCGCCTCACTATCTCCCGCTGTGGCGAGCGATTCGCGGAAATTTCGCTCGCTGAACATCTGAGCGAGCTCGGAAAGCAGCTGAAGATGCTGCTCGGTCGCCTGCTCTGGCACCAGCAATACGAATAGAAGGTTGACCGGCCGGCCATCCGGAGCATCGAACTGAACCGGTTCGGCGAGGCGGAAAAAAGCGCCTGTGGCTTCCTTCAGTCCCTTGATTCGGCCATGGGGAATGGCAATGCCCTGCCCGAGACCGGTGGAGCCGAGTTTTTCTCGGGCGAAAAGGCTGTCGAAGACGACGCTGCGGTTGATGCCTTGATTGTTCTCGAAGAGCAGTCCGGCCTGCTCGAAAACGCGCTTCTTGCTGCTGGCCTCAAGATGAGCCACGACGTTGGAGATCGGCAGGAGTCTGGCAATCAGGTTCATGCTCGAATGGCCACCGCCAAAATGCAATGCCAATGCGTGGGTCGGGTATCGGAAACGATGGGCGCGAACGCGGGCTGCGCGCCCATTATAAACGGAATATTTTCCGTGGCGCGCAGCGCTGTCTGGACCAGGTCAGGGTTCGGCGCTTTGGTGTTTCAGCGAGTCATGACCATGATCGTGGTTTTTCTGCTTGTATTTGAGGACCTGACGATCGAGCTTGTCGACCATGGCATCGATGGCGGCGTACATGTCGGCCTCGTCACTCTCCACATGGATGTCCTTGCCACGGACGTGGACCGTCACCTCCGATTTTTGACGGAGCTTCTCGACCGAGAGGATGACATTCACGCTGGTCACGTTGTCGAAGTGGCGAATGACCCGATCCAGTTTGCTGGTGACGTACTCGCGAATCGCAGGGGTGACCTCGACATGGTGGCCCGTGATGGTGAGGTTCATAGTGACTCCTTCTTAGATGGTCTTGCGCAGGCTGACCGGCGGGATATTCAGAGACTCGCGGTACTTTGCTACGGTACGGCGGGCCACGACGATTCCCTGCTGGCCGAGTAATTCGGCAATCTTGGCGTCGGACAGTGGTTTTTTCCGGTCCTCCGCGTCCACGAGCTGGCGAAGCAAGGCGCGAATCGCGGTCGAGGAGGCGGCGCCGCCGGTGTCGGTGGAAACATGACTGCCAAAAAAATATTTGAATTCCAGCACGCCCCGGGGCGTGGCCATGTACTTCTGAGTGGTGACGCGAGACACAGTGGACTCGTGGAGGCCAAGTTGATCGGCAATCTCCCGCAAAGTCAGCGGCCGCATGGCCACCTCGCCATAATCGAAGAACTGCCGCTGCTGGTCAACGATCGCCTGGGAGACCCGGAGGATGGTGTCGAAACGCTGCTGGACGTTCTTGATCAGCCATTTCGCTTCCTGCAGCTGGCTAGACAACCCGCCGGATCCGCCCCGATTCTGCTGAAGGATTTGAGCGTAGAGCTGGTTGATCCGTAGCTTCGGCATCGCATCGGGATTCAGCGCCGCAACCCAGCGATTCCGCATCTTGCGCACCACTACGTCGGGCACCACATATCGCACGTCCGAAGGCGCAAAACGCGCACCCGGGCGGGGGTCAAGGCTGCAGATGAGGCCATGGGCGTCGCGAAGGAGGTCGTCCTGGCATTGGAGAAGACGCTTCAGCTTGGCGAAGTCGCGATTGGCGAGGAGCTCCAGATGCTCCTCCACGATTAAGAGGGCGATCCGGCGGGCAGCCGATTCCGGTAGGGACTTGAGCTGCAAGGCCAGGCATTCGCCAGGGCCGCGGGCGCCGATGCCGGTGGGCTCCAGATGCTGGACATGGTGGAGCGCAATCTGCAGGTCCTCGATCTCGAGCTCCAGCTCCTGAGGCAGCAAGGGCAGGAGTTCTTCCAGGGACTGGGACAAATAGCCGTCGTCGTCCAGGGCTTCGATGATGAAGCGGACCAGGGCCCTATCCTGGTCGCACATCGGGGTCAGGGCCAGTTGTTGGTTCAGGTGTTCCCGCAGGGACGTGTCGGCAGGTTGGAATTCCTGGAAGTCGGTGTCGTCATCATCATCGCGCTGACTTCCGCTGCCCCCGGTACTCATCCAGTCGCCGGCTTCGTCAAAATCCGCTTGGGGCTCCTGGGGAGCCTCGGGGGCGGGCTCTTCACCGCTACCGCTCGTCTCAGGGGCGGGCGCATCCGATGGTGCCGTGCCGCCGCCGAGGTCGGGCGGAATGTCTTCCCGTTCAAGCATCGGGTTTTCAAGGAGGAATCGCTCGATCTCCTGATTGAGCTCAATGGTGGATAGCTGAAGCAGCTTGATCGACTGCTGCAGCTGGGGGGTCAGCGTGAGGTGCTGTGAGAGCTTGAGCTGAAGAGTCGGCTTCATGGCGATGACTAGAGCCGGAAATGCTCGCCGAGGTACACCTGGCGGACCTGCTCGTTGTGCACGATTTCCTCCGGCCGACCGCTGGCGAGCACTTCGCCGGCATTAATGATGTAGGCGCGGTCGCAGATGCCGAGGGTCTCGCGAACGTTGTGGTCCGTGATCAGCACCCCGATCCCTCGCTCCTTGAGGAAGCGAATGATCTTCTGGATATCTAGCACGGCTATAGGATCAACCCCCGCGAAGGGCTCGTCAAGGAGGATGAGGCGCGGATCAGTCGCCAATGCGCGGGCGATCTCACAACGCCGCCGCTCCCCTCCGGAGAGGGAAATCGCCGTGTTGTCCCGCAGGTGGGCAATGCCGAGTTCGTTCAGCAATTCGTCCAGACGGGTCTGCAACTGGTCCTTGGGGGTGCCCTGCAGTTCCAGGACGGCAAGAACGTTCTCGGCCACCGTCAATTTGCGGAAAACGCTCATTTCCTGGGGGAGATAGGACAATCCCAACCGGGCCCGGGCGTGGATGGGTAGATGCGTCAGGCGTTGGGCATCGAGGGTGATCTCGCCCCCGTCGGAGGTCACCAGGCCCACGATCATGTAGAAACAGGTCGTCTTCCCTGCACCATTGGGGCCGAGGAGGCCGACGACCTCTCCGCTGCCCACCGAAAACGACACGTCGTGGACGACCGTGCGGGATTTGTACTTCTTCCGTAACCCGGTAACGCTAAGCAGGCTCATCGTGACAATCCTTCAGGACCTGACGAATGATCTCGGTGGGAAACCCGCGATACTGAAGGAAACGGGCCTGACGCGCCCATTCCCGCCGATCCTGGGGTTCACGGCCGAACTTACGGGTCCAGATCTGCCGGGCCCGGGCCAACTCGTCGGGGCGCTCCGATTCTTCCAGGGTGGCCTCGATGGTCTCTACGGCAACTCCCGCCCGGACCAGGGTCTGGCGCAATGCCCGATCCCCTTGGCGCGGTGCGCGGGTCCTCACCAAGCCCTCGGCGTAGCGCCGATCGGACACCAGGTCCCGGGCGGCCAACTCGGCTACCAGCGCCTCCACCTCCTCCGGGCCGCCGTGGCGCCCCAGTTTCCTTTTCAGGTCCTGCCGACCGTGCTCACGCTGCGCCAAATAGCGAAGCGCGCGGTCGCGGAGGGAGAGTGCCATGGAGCCGGTCAGGCCGCTTCAGCGGAAGGAGAGGCCAAAGCGGGCAGGGCCGGGAGGCCGACGGCGGCCCGCACCTTGTTTTCGATTTCCCGGGCCAGGTCGGGGTTGGCGCGCAGGAACTCCCGCGTGTTGTCCTTGCCCTGACCGATCTTGTTGCCGCCGTAGGCGTACCAGGCGCCAGATTTGTCGACAATCCGATGGTCGACGCCGAGATCGATGATTTCGCCCTCCCGGGAGATGCCTTCGCCGTAAAGAATGTCGAAATGGGCTTCCTTGAAGGGGGGCGCGACCTTGTTCTTGACCACTTTGCACTTGGTCTCCGACCCGATTACCTCGTCGCCCTTTTTAATGGTGCCGGTACGGCGGATGTCCAGACGCACCGAGGCGTAAAACTTCAGCGCGTTGCCGCCAGTGGTGGTCTCCGGATTACCGAACATCACCCCGATCTTCATACGGATCTGGTTGATGAAGATCACCAGGGTGTTGGTGCGCTTGATATTGGCGGTGAGCTTGCGCAGGGCCTGGCTCATCAGGCGGGCCTGCAGGCCGGGGAGCTGATCTCCCATTTCGCCCTCGATCTCGGCCTTCGGGGTGAGGGCGGCGACCGAGTCGATGACCACTACGTCCACGCCACCGGAACGCACCAGCATGTCGGCGATCTCCAGTGCCTGCTCGCCGGTGTCCGGCTGGGAGATCAGCAGATCCTCGATGTTGACCCCCAGCTTTCCGGCGTAGGAAACGTCCAGGGCATGCTCGGCATCGATGAAGGCCGCCGTTCCGCCGAGCTTCTGCATTTCGGCGATGACCTGAAGCGTCAGAGTCGTCTTGCCCGAAGATTCCGGCCCATAGATCTCGACGACTCGGCCCCGGGGAAGCCCTCCCAGGCCCAGGGCGATGTCCAGACCCAGGGACCCGGTGGAGACGGTCTGGATGTCCTTTTCCACGTTGCCGTCGCCCATCCGCATGATGGAACCCTTGCCGAACTGCTTCTCGATCTGGGCCAGCGCGGCGGCCAGAGCCTTGGCTTTGTTGTCATCCATGAAGGGGTCCTTCCTTGTGTTGGGGGGATTATGGCACAGACTTTGCGTGGGAAGCGTCCGCCGGCGGCGCCTCCTGGTAACGTTCGAGCAAGCCCTGCAGGGCGTGGGCCACCGCCTGGCGGCGTACCGATTCCCGGTTGCCTGAAAAGAGGCGGGTGGCGGTATCTGTTGCGCCGCCACGCAGTCCCCAGGCGAAGCACACCGTGCCGACAGGTTTGCTGTCCGTTCCGCCCCCAGGCCCGGCAATGCCGGAAGTCGCCACCGCCAGATTGGCCTGGGATCGCCCCAGGGCGCCGGCCACCATGGCGGCAACGGTCGCCTCGCTCACCGCGCCGTGGCGATGGAGCGTGACATCGGTAACTCCGAGCAGCGCCTGCTTGGCTTCGTTCGAGTAGGTCACGAAGCCGCAATCGAACCAGGCGGAGCTGCCCGCCGTGGCGGTGACCACCTCGGCCACCCATCCGCCGGTGCACGATTCCGCGGTGGCGAGCAGCCAGCCTCTGCCCCGAAGCAGATCGCCAACCTGGGCGGAAAGGGTGGCGAGAGTCGTATCCATGGTCAATCTCCCAGCAAACGGACCGTCAGGGCGAGCACGAGCAGGGCGTATCCCGCCGCCAGCAGGTCATCCACCATCACGCCAAAACCGTCCCGGGTGCGGGCGTCCACCCAGTGGATGGGCGGCGGCTTGACGATGTCGAAGAATCGGAACAGCGTGAAGGCGAGGGCCTGCCAGACCAGGGTGGGGGGGGTGAGCCAAAGCACCAACCAGAAGGCCACGATCTCGTCCCACACCACGGCCCCATGGTCTGCGACCCCAAGGGCGCGCCCGGTCCGGGTGCATGCAATTATGCCAAATGCAAAGGCTGCGACAAGGAAGGCGGCCATTGCCCAGCTGTCGAGCAAGGTGTGCAGGAGGGGATAGAGCAGCCACGCCGCCAGGGTGCCGGCGGTGCCGGGGGCTTTGGGGGAAAGCCCGCTCCCGAAGCCGAGGGCGATGAAATGAGTCGGATGGGAGAGCAGCAAGCGGACCGTGGGCTTCATGTCAGGCGAAGTGGTCGAAGCCCCGCAAGCTCAGGGGCGACCGGGATCCGTCGGAGAGGACGAGCTCGACCACTGAGGTCGTGGGCGTGAGGGTCCCAATCCGGTGCATGGGGAGTTCGAGACGGGTGCCCAGGCTTGCGATGCTCTTCCGGGCCTCGATGGGCGCCGCGAATAGGAGCTCGTAATCGTCTCCGCCGGTGAGCAGGGCTTGCCGGGCGGTCTCCGGAGAGCCGCAGGCCGCCACGAGTTCCCCGTCCGGCAGCGCCGTGGCGTCCAGCGCCGCGCCAGTCCTGCTGGCCCGCAGGAGGTGTCCCAGGTCGCCAAGCAGGCCATCGGAGACGTCGAGCATGGCCCGGGCGATGCCCCGCAGACCTAGGCCAGCGGCGACCCGGGGGACAGGGCGCTGGAGCGCGTCGACGCAGGCATCCCGATGCTCGGCCGCCAGCTTGCCCCGGCCCTGCAAGGCCGCCAGTCCAAGGGCAGCCCGGCCGGGCTGGCCGGTAATCCACAGGTCATCGCCGGCCCGCGCGCCGCCCCGGGTGATGGCCATTCCCGTCGGCACTTCCCCGAAGACCGTCGGACAGAGGTTGCGGGGGCCCCGGGTCGTATCGCCGCCGATCACGTCCACGTCATGGGTCCGGGCGCAGGCGAAAAATCCTTCGGCAAAGGCCCTGAGCCACGTGGCGTCAGCGTCCGGAAGGGCCACCGCCAGGACCGCCCAGCGAGGCTCGGCGCCCATGGCGGCAAGGTCGGAAAGATTTACCGCCAGGGTCTTCCAGCCAAGTTCCTCCGCTGGCGTATCGGGCAGGAAGTGGGTGCCTTCCACCAGCATGTCGGTAGAGACCACCAACTGCATGCCGGGGCGAGGCCGAAACAGTGCCCCGTCGTCCCCCACCCCAAGGTCAGTGTGTTGGGTCGGACGGGTGAAATGGCGACGGATGAGATCGAATTCGGAAACCAGGAGCAATCCCCAACTGCCGTCCGTCAGGAGGCGGCACTCCCGCCCGGAGTGGCGGCGGATACCTCGACGGCCCGCAAACGCGGCGCCAACTTGTCCAGGACGCCATTGACGAAACGATGCCCCTCGGCGCCGCCGAAGCTCTTCGTGAGTTCGATCGCTTCGTTGATGACCACTCGGTAGGGCACTTTGGGGCACTGGGTGAACTCATAGGTCGCCAAGAGCAGGACAGCCCGCTCAACCGGCGACAGTTCCGCAATGGGGCGATCCAGGAAGGGCCCGAACTCGGCTTCGAGCGTGGGGGCCAGGGCCAAAGTGCCGCGCAGGAGGGCAAAGCACATAGCCTGGTCTGCCTTGTCGAAACCCGAAACCTCCTTGAGGTGGGCCTCGATGGCGGCCACCGGGTGATCCGCCAGCAGCCATTGATAGACGCCCTGCAGGGCGAACTCCCGCGCCCGACGGCGGGGCGAGCGGGCCGATGAGCCGCCGCCGCTCATGTCAGGGCCTTCATCAAATTGGCCATCTCCACGGCAGCCTGGGCGCAGTCCTGCCCCTTCTGCTGCATGCGGGCCAGGGCCTGATCGTCGTTTTCGGTCGTCAGCACGCCATTGGCGATCGGGACCCCAGTGTCTAGGGTCACCTGGGTGACGCCGCTGCCCTGCTCGTTGGATACCAGTTCGAAATGGTAGGTCTCGCCGCGGATCACTGCGCCCAGGGCGACCAGGGCGTGATAGCGCCGGCTTTGTGCCATCACCTGCAGGGTCAGCGGAATCTCCAGGGCGCCGGGCACGGTGGCGATCACCATGTCCGCCGGGGCGACCCCCAGGCGGAGCAATTCGGCGGTGCAGGCGCCCAGGAGGCCCTCCCCCACGTCCTGATTGAAGCGGCTCATGACGATGCCGATGGCGAGGCCCCGGCCGTCGAGGGATGGGGCAATCTCGGGAATGTTGTCGTAATGCGGCATGGTGTGACTCGTCGATGCAATGGGGCCTTCAGGCCCCGGGATGTTCCAGGTAGCCCGTAATTTCCAGGCCGAATCCAGCCATGCTGGGGATCTTGCGTGGGCTGGCCAGCAACTTCATGCGGCCAACGCCCAGGGCCCGGAGAATCTGCGCGCCAACGCCGAAGAGGCGGGGGTCCCACTTGGCGGCCGGGCGGGGGACGGCAGGGTCGTCGGTGAGGGCTGCGACGAGATCTGCGCCGCTTTGCGGGCGGTAGAGCAGGATCAGGACGCCCTGGTCAGCCTGGGCGAGGGTGCGCAGGGCGGTGTCCACGGGAAAGCTGTGGCGGCCACTGCCCGGGTCAAGGAAGTCGAGGATCGAAATCGGCTCGTGGACCCGTACCAGGGTTTCCCGTGCCGCATCGATGGCGCCGCGGCTGAGGGCGAAATGGACATCGCCGCTGGTGTTGTCCCGGAAGGCCGACAGGGTGAAGGCGCCATAGGGCGACTGGACCGGCTTGGCGGCGATCCGCTCCACGAGGTGCTCGGTGGCGGCGCGGTATTCGATGAGGTCCCGGATCGCGCCGATCTTGAGGCCATGCTCGGCGGCGAAGCCGACGAGGTCCGGCAGCCGGGCCATGGTGCCGTCGTCGTTCATGATCTCGCAGATCACCGACGCGGGCTCCAGGCCGGCGATGGCCGCCAGATCGCAGCCGGCTTCGGTGTGCCCTGCCCGCACCAGCACACCGCCCGGCCGAGCCATGATGGGAAAGATATGGCCGGGCTGGACGATGTCCCGGGGCTTGGCGAGGCGGGCCACGGCGGCGAGGATCGTGCGGGCCCGGTCGGCCGCCGAAATGCCGGTGGTGACACCCTCCGCCGCTTCGATGGAGACCGTGAACGCGGTGCCATGGGAACTGCCGTTGGTGCGGGCCATCTGGCTGAGGCCGAGCTGCTGGCAGCGACCTTCGGTGAGGGTCAGGCAGACCAGGCCGCGGCCGAACTTGGCCATGAAATTGATGGCCTCTGGCGTGATGTGTTCCGCCGCCATGACGAGGTCGCCCTCGTTCTCACGGTCCTCCTCGTCCACCAGGATGACCATGTGGCCCGTGCGGATGTCATCAATGATCTCTTGAATGGGCGCCAGTGCGCTCACGGCCGCTCTCCTCGCAACGGGTTCCGGGCTCGGGGCAGACTGGCTGCACTGGCTCCGGAGAAAAGACGTCTAGTGTACCTGCCCGCGGTGGGGCAGGCATAGGCGGGCGGTGTCGGGATCAGGCTTCCGGATCGCGCTGGTAGGCGAGCAGCCGTTCCATGTAGCGGGCGAGGATGTCGATTTCCAGATTGACCCGCGCGCCGGGGGCCAGCCGTTTCAGGGTGGTCACGGCGATGGTGTGGGGGATGAGGTTGATCCAGAAGCGTCGCCCGGTCACTTGATTCACCGTGAGGCTCACCCCGTCCACCGTGATCGAGCCCTTCCGGGCGATGAAGCCAGCCAAGTCTGCGGGGGCTTCGATCACGAGTTCGTGGCTTTCGCCAATGGGCTCGAACTTCATCACTTTGCCGATTCCGTCGACATGGCCGGTCACAATATGCCCGCCCAGGCGGTCATGGACTCGCAGGGCCTTTTCCAGATTGATCTCGCCTGGCTGGTCCAGGCCCACCGTGCAATTGAGCGTTTCGCGGGAAACGTCAAAGGAAAGCCGGCCGCCCTCCTGGTCGACCACCGTGAGGCAGACCCCGCCGTGGGCGATGCTGTCGCCCAGCTTGATGTCCTCCCGGTCCAGGGTGCCGGGATCTACGCAGATACGCACTCCATCGGTGAGGGGAGTGACGGTTTCGATGCGGCCGACGGCCTCCACGATGCCAGAAAACATGATGCCGATTCCGTATGAACTGAGTCGGCATCTTAGCCGGGAGCCGGCGTTTGGGGCCGGAATATTGCCGTCGCCACCGCGGAGGAAGGCAAGTGGTCACGACGCAATGAAGGGCTGCTCTTGAAGGCCTCCAGGCAAGGGGAGTAGCCTTCGGATCTCTCTGCCCCTGTCTTGCCGCCGAGGTGTGCCCATGAATCGTCTCGCGCTTGCCGCCAGCGCTCTGCTGTTTCTTACCGCCTGCGTCCAGGCCCCGCCGCCCAAGGAGACGGTTCGCATCTGCGACGACCAGGGATGCGGTGAGCGTCCGCGGGGCTACTCAAGTTTCGATCCGGCCTCGGCGGTGCCCGATGACGATCCCACGGGGCGCATTGCCCGCCTCAAGGCGGTGGCGGAGTCCGACCCACGCGCCGCCTACGATCTGGGGCTGCGCTATTTCCGCGGTGATGGCGTCACCCAGGACAGCTATCAGGCTCTGGTGTGGATGCGCAAGGCGGCCGAGCACGGCAACCTCAAGGCCCAGAAGGCCCTCGGGCGTTTTTACCTGACCGGGCTTGAGGAGATGGGGTCTGATCCCCAGGAGGCTGAGAAGTGGCTGTCCATTGCAGCGAGCAAAGGCGACAAGGAGTCCAAGAAACTCCTGGCCGAAGCGACGGCAGCGAAGAAGGCTGACGCCGAGTACTACAAGTGGCAGACCCGCTGGCGGGAGGAGTCCTATCGCTACTGGCATTCCGGGTACCCCTACCTGGGGTATTGGCGTCAGGGGCTCTGGTATTTTTATTGAATGCCGCAGCGGTCGAAGCCAGTGGCTCCATTGCAATCGAGCCAATATAATTTTGTCACGGACCGGTCCCAACCGCTCTGCCCCCTTTTTCCGACCTCTTGAACCCACCCAGAAAGTCGAGCGAAAACAATGTCGAGTGCTGGAATGAAACGCCTATTCGCCCTGGCCATGGTCACCCCCCTGGCTGCTTGCGTCACCCCTGGTGGGGGTGGCATCGTGTCCTCCGGCAACCAGACCACGGCCGTCTCCGGCGCGGCGGGCGGTGGCACCAGCGCGGGGGCCGATCCGTCGCTGGAGCGTTGCGACCAGACCCTCGGGACCATTGCAGTCGATGATGGCAGGGAGCAGGACTGGTATGGCCGCTTCGGCAGCGCCACCCAGGTGACGACCATTGAGCCGTTGATCCGCCTCGCCGTTCAGCAATCCAATTGTTTCGTCATCACCTCCATCGGCAACCAGCGCTCAGACTCCCGCCTGTCGCGCATCACCGAAATCCAGCGCAATTCCGGGGAATACCGGGCCGGTTCCAAGCAGCAGAAAGGCCAGCGGGTGGCGGCGGATTACTACCTGGAGCCCCAAATCATCATCAATGACTCCGCCATCGGCGGCGTGGGGGCTGCCCTCGGGGGCATGGTGGGGAACCGTGCAGTGGGCGCCTTGGCGGGCGGATTGCAATCCAAGGCTTCGGTGGTCACGCTGACCTTGTTCGACGTCCGCTCCGCGGTCCAGATTGCTGCTGCTGAGGGCAGTTCCACCGCCACCAACTACGGGGCGGCGCTCGGCGCCTTCGGCGGTGGCGCGGCGGGCGGGCTGGCAGGCTTTTCCCGCACGCCGGAAGGGAAGGCTACGGTGGCGGCCTTCATCGACGCCTGGAACAAGATGGTGGTGGCCCTGCGCAACTACCGGGCCCAGGAGGTGAAGGGTGGCCTCGGTCGCGGCGGTGCCCTCAAGGTGAATTGATCTCGGGTCCTGCCCGCCGACCAGCAAAAAGGCGGACCTCGGTCCGCCTTTTTCGTATCACGACAGGGGCGGAGCAAGCGTGCGGTCAGGACGTTCCAGCGCGACTGAGAGCGGCGCGAAGGGTCGTCGCAAATCGATCCGACGGCGTGAATCCCACCACCCGCAGGTGGGGAAGCTCAGCGCCTTCGGGGGAAAAGAAGAGGATCCCGGGTGGTCCGAAGAGGCCAAAGCGGGCCAGGAGCGCCTTGTCGGCCTCCGAATTGGCCGTCACATCCGCCTTCAGGAGGAGAAAGTTCGCCATTTGGGCGGCCACCACCGGGTCGCTGAAGGTGAAGCGCTCCATCTCCTTGCAGGACACGCACCAGTCGGCATAAAAGTCGAGGAGCACCGGGCGGGAGCTCGCCGCCAGGCGGGCGTCGAGCTCCGCGAGGTTGCGCACCGGCTCGAACGAGGGCGTCACGGGTGCGGCGGCCTGGGCGCGCCACCCCGCCAGGGGCTGGAGCGGATCGCGGCCGCCGGCAGCCGCGCCCACCAGCAGGGCCGCGCCCCATAGCAGTGCCACCACGCCGCAGGCCTTGCGAAAGCGCTGGCCGCCACTCGCATGGACCGGCAGGGGGTCCAGGGCGTGGAGGTAGATGCCGGAAAAGATCAGCAGGATCGCCCAGCCGGCCATCACCGCGATGGGCGGAATCACCGGCGTCACCATCCACAGCGCCACCGCCAGCATGATCACGCCGAAGGCCTGCTTTACGCCTTCCATCCAGGGCCCAGAATGGGGCAACAGGGACCGGGTGGCCACGCCGGCGACGATCAGCGGGACCCCCATCCCCAGGGCCAGGGTGAAGAGGGCCGAGCCGCCGAGGACGGCGTTGCCGCTCTTGGCGATGTAGAGCAGCGCACCGGCCAGGGGCGCGGCCATGCACGGGCCGACGATGAGGGCCGAGAGGACACCCATGAACGCCACGCTGCCGAACCGGCCGCCGGACTGGTGACTGGCGACGTCCGAAAGGCGGCTTTGCAGGGCGCTGGGCAACTGGAGTTCGTAGAAGCCGAACATCGCCAAGGCGAGGGCGACGAAGATCAGCGCGAACCCCCCCAGGACCCATACGTTCTGCAGGGCCGAAGCCAGCAGCGTCCCGGACAGGCCGGCGGCGACCCCGGCCAAGGCGTAGGTGATGGCCATCCCGAGCACGTAGGCGAGGGAGAGGGCGAAGGCCCGGCCCCGGCTGATGTGGTGGCCGTGGCCGACGATGATTCCGGAGAGGATGGGAATCATCGGAAAGGTGCACGGCGTGAAAGCCATCAGGAGCCCAAAGCCGAAGAAGCTCGCCAGCACCAGGGGCAAGCTGCCCTGCTGGAGGATTTGGGCGATGCGGGACGTCTCATCCTGGGGGGGCACCGGGTTCGGCTCCGCCACGCCCGAGGTGGGGGCTGGACGGGAGAGGGCCTGGGCGAGGAAGCCGCCTCCAGCGGGAGCGGCGCTGCTGGCGGTGAGATTCACCCGCCGGGTCTGGGGGGTGGGGGGGTAGCACACGCCCAGGTCGGCGCAGCCCTGGCTCACCACCGTCAGGTCGAACTCGGCGGTCCCCGGCGGGGCTTTCACGGGCAGGGTGAAGCGCAATTCGCCGCGATAGATGTCCACCTGCCCGAAGAAGGGGTCCTGCTTGGGCTGGCCCGCCGGAAGGTTGGCCGGGCCGGGTTCGACCGCTTCCGGCTCGGCGCGAAAGCGGAATTTGTCCTTGTAGAGGTAGTAGCCCTCGGTGATGGGGATGCGGACCTCCACTGTGGTGGGATCCACCGCGCGCACGGCGAGGGGATAGGCCTGCTCCGGCGGCAAGGGCTCGTCGACCCCATGGGCGGCGAAGGGTAGGAAGAAGGCGACGAGGAGGATGAGGAAGCGATTCATCGGAGGAGGGGGACTTGGGCCCGTCTTGGATCAGGGCTGGACTTGGGTTTCGCCGGCGACCCAGGCCAGATAGTCGGGCAGGCCGTGCTCGATTCCGACCGCGATCAGCTCCGGGAGTTCGTAGGGATGGAGCGCGCGCAGGGCCGCTTCCAGTTCCGGGTAGCGCGCAGCCGTGGTCTTGATGAGCAGGGGAATCTCTTCCGCCTCCTCGACAGCCCCGTTCCAGCGATAGGTGGACCGGCACGGAGCAAGCTGATTCACGCAGGCGGCAAGGCGATGCGCTACTAGGTGGCGAGCGATCTGCCCGGCGACTTCGACGTCGGGGGCGTTGGTCAGCACCAGGAGGGCGTCGCTCATGGCGGGATCCTCATTTCATTAGGCGTCGTCGGGTCAGCGCCAGGGCTAGCCAGAAGCCGACGACCCCATAGCCCGCCAGGGCGGCCAGATGCAGCACCGGCGACGGAATCTCCCCGCCCAGGAGGATGGGGCGGGCCAGCACGACCGCATGGGTCAGGGGTAGCCAGGCCGCCACCGCGGCCAAGCCGGGCGGCAACTGCTCGGCGGGAAAAAACACTCCGGACAGCAACGTCATCGGCGTGATGAACAGGGTGAAGTAGTACATGAAGAAATCGTAGTTCGGCGCCAGGGCGGTCATGATGAGCCCCAACCCCGCGAAGGCCAGGCTCGCGAGAAAGATCAGGGGGATGATCCACAGCGCCTGCCAGGATTGCGCCAAGCCAAAGGCCCCCACTACCGCCAGCACCGCGAGCCCGGAAAGCAGGGCCTTGGAGGCAGCCCACACCAGTTCGGCGAACACGATGTCGTCCAACTCGACCGGGGCGTTCATGATGGCCTCCCAGGTTTTCTGGACGTGCATGCGGGAGAAGCCTGAGTACAGCACCTCGAAGGTGGCGCTGTTCATCGCCGAATAGCACAGGGTTCCCGCGGCGAGGAAGGCGATGTAGGACACCCCACCCACCTCCGGCACCAGGGCGCCGATGCCGAAGCCGAGACCGAACATGTAGATCACCGGGTCGGCGAGGTTGCCGAGCGTGGAAGGCAGGGCGAGCTTGCGCCAGACCAGGAAATTGCGCCGCCAGACCGCGGCGAAGCGCCAGGAGATCCGCGGCAGGCGCCAGATGGAAGGGATTTCGACGGGCGAGTCCATGGTCAGTCCCGCAACTCGCGGCCGGTGAGCTTGAGGAACACGTCCTCCAGATTGGCCGGCCGGTGGAGATAACGCAGGTCCGGTTCTCCCGCCAGGTGGGCCAGGAGCGGCGCCGGATCCTCGGCGTAGCAAAAGGCCGTCTCGCCGCTCACCTCGAAGCGCCGGCAGACTCCCTGGGCGTGGGCGGCCGCCCAGGCCGGTGCGCCCTGGCCCCGCCAGTCGCCAAACACTTCCACGACCTGGGGCTCGATGTGGGCGGCAATCACCTCCCGCGGCGTGCCGGTGGCCAGGATGCGACCGGCGTCCATGATGGCCAGGCGACTGGCCAGGCGTTCGGCCTCGTCCATGAAATGGGTGGTCAGCAGGACTGTGGTGCCCTCGCTGGCGAGGCGACGCAGCCGCTCCCAGATCAGGTGGCGGGCCTGGGGGTCGAGCCCCGTCGTCGGTTCGTCCAGCACCAGGAGTTCCGGCTGATTGACCAGCGCCCGGGCGAGGGTGAGGCGCCGTTTCATGCCCCCCGAGAGGGCGGGAACCTTGGTGTCGGCCTTGCCCTCTAGGCTGGCGAAGGCGAGGAGGTCCGGAATACGCGCTTCCAGGGCTGCATCGCCGAGGCCGAAATAGCGGCCGTAGATGCGGAGGTTTTCGGCGCAGGTGAAGTCCGGGTCGAGGTTGTCCATCTGGGGCACCACGCCCACCCGCTCCCGCGCCGCCCGGGCTTCCCGGGGTACCGGCCGGCCGCAGAGTTGGATCCGGCCGGCGCTGGGCGTGGTGAGGCCCAGGGCGCACCGCAGGGTGGTGGTCTTCCCGGCACCGTTGGGCCCAAGGAGAGCGAAGCATTCGCCCGGGGAAAGGCGCAGATCCAGCCCGGCCACTACTTCCCTTGCCGACGCACCCTGGCCAAAGCGCTTGCGCAGACCCTCGATGACCAGCGGGCTCAAGCGGCCGGGGGCACGGTGGTGGCGAAGCTTGGCCGGGCGAACAGGCGCCGGGCCAGGGCGGCGAGGGTTGGGCAAGAGGCCCGCCAATCGAGTCCGGCGAAGCGGAAATCAAGGTAGCCGAGGGCGCAGCCAGCCGCCACGTCCCCCAGGGTCAGCGTTTCGCCGGCCAGGCCTTCGCTGCGCAGTGCGCGAACCTCCAGGGCAGCCAGGCCCCGGGCGACCTTGTCCATCTGGCGGGAGAGGCCGGCGCCATCCTGCTGGGCCGGTGGGCGCTTCGCCTCGAGAAAATGGGCAACCGCCGCATCGATGATGCCGTCGGCCAGCGCCTCCGTTTGACGCACCGTCAGGGCGTCCATCGTGGCGAGGGGGATCAGCGGGGGGCCTGCCAGGGTGTCGAGATAGCCCGCCACCACGGGGGAGTCGAACCACACCCGGCCATCGTCGGCCTCCAGGGCGGGGACTTTGCCCAGGGGGTTGTAATCCGGCACGTGGGTGTCGGCGTTCCAGGGAATATCCACCACCAATTCGTAGGGGAGCTGCTTTTCGGCCAGGATTACCCGGATCTTGCGGGCGTAGGGGCTGGTGAGGGAGGCGATCAACTTCATAGCGGGGCTCTCACAAGGGTTGCCAGAGGCGCAGCATCTGATCGCGGATGAGATGCAGCTTGCCGTGGAAGAAATGGTCCGCGCCGGGGATCACCACCACCGGTAGGTCCTGGGGCCGCGCCCAATCCAGCACATTGGCCAGGGCCACGGTTTCGTCCAGTTCGCCGTGGATGACGAGGGTGTCGGCGGGCACCGGCTCTGTCACGTAACTGCGCGCACCGGTGACCTGGCCCGCCGCCGTTCCGACCAGCACCATGCGGTTCACGGGGGTCATGCCTTCGGCAAGGCGCTTCGCCACCCGGGTTTGGACGAAGGCGCCGAAGGAGAAGCCGCCAATGGCCAGGGGTAGGGCGCCCCAGCGGGACTGGGCCCAGGCCACCACAGCCAGCATGTCCTCGGTCTCGGCGATGCCGTGGTCGTGGGTGCCGGCGCTCTGGCCGACGCCGCGAAAATTGGGGCGCAAGGCCACGTAGCCCAGGTCGCGGAAGGTGCGCGCCAGGGTGTGGGCGATCTTGTTGGTGTTGGCGCCGCCAAACAAGGGGTGGGGATGGGCCACCAGGGCGATGCCCTTCACGGTTGCCGGCGCATCGATCAGGAGCTCCAGGGTGCCGTCGGGGCCGGTGACGAGGGCGGACTCGGCGGGTGGGGGGCGGGTCATCGTCGTCGGACTCGTCAGATCTTGAGGCGTTCCACGACCCGGCCATGGACCAAGTGCTCGCGGATGATTTCGTCGATGTCCTCTTGATCCACGTAGTGGTACCAGGTCTCGTCCGGATACACCACCAATACCGGGCCCTCGTCGCAGCGGTCGAGGCAGCCTGCCTTGTTGATGCGGATCTGGCCCTTGCCCTTGAGGCCCAGGGCGGAGATGCGCTCCTTGGCGTAGGCCTGCATGGCGCTCGCATGGTGATCGTTGCAACAGGCTTCGCCTTCTGCCCGCTGGTTGGTACAGAAGAAAACGTGGTGCTTGTAGTAGCTCATGGCGGATCCGGTTCCGGGAAGTTACGAATTATAGGGGCCGGTCGGGGCGGCTGGCCGTTTGCTCCGCCGTTTTACGCCCGAGGGCGGACAGATGGGCCAGGGCGAGGAAGGGCCAAAGGGCGCCGACCAGCTGGGTGACCCCATGGAAATTCAGGAAATGCCCTTCACGGATCAGACTGCCGACTTCCTGGTAGGGGCTCTCCGGCATCAGATTCGCCAGGGCGGTGGCGGCCAACACGGCGAGGCTGGCGGCGCTTCCTCGCCAGGTGGCTGGCAAGCACAAGGTCAGGGCGAACATCAATAGCCCCACCCAGGCTCCGACGCTGGCGCCCGGGGTGGCCCAGTGGAGGGGGTCGCCCGGGATGAAGAAGCTTGCCGTGGCCAGCCCCTTGGCCCCCACCCCTGCCAGGATCAGCGTCAGGAGGGCGCCATAGCCAGGCCGACGCATGGTCTGACGTGCCACAAGGCCCACTGCGACGAGGCTGGTGGCCGTTACCGCCGCTTCCACCCGCATGAAGCGCTCGGGATCGAAAGGCAGCGGCGGAGGCAGGTGGAGCAGGCTGCGAAGGTCCCCCGAGGCGAAGAGCGAGGCTTCCGGTGACAACTGGGAGAGGATCCAAAGGCCCATGAGGACCAGTCCCAGGTCGCCCCGGGGGCCGGGAAGGATCCGCCGCTGGCGCCAGCGATGAAGGCCGCCGCGCCGGGCAAAGAGCCGCGGCCCCCAGATCACGCCGGCCAGCGCACCGAGGAAGCCCCCCAGACTGTTGCAGCCAAGATCCACGTTCGACGCGACCCGGGTGGGGAGGAAGTTCTGCAGAGTCTCGAGGCCGAAGCTCAAAAGGGCGCCAAACAGCGTGACAGCAAGCACCGCCCAGCCGGCCCGCACTTTCTCGCCGGCCACAGGCGCGAGGAAGAACCCCAGCGGCAGGAAGCCCAGCACGTTGAAGCTGAGGTCGAGCCCGGTGTAGTAACGGGGCCAGGGCGCGGCCAGGTAATCCAGCACCGGCAGGCCTGGCATCCGCCAGCCAGTGAAGGGATTCAGGCAGGCATAGACGATCAGCAGGGCGTAGGCGACCCCGAGATGGCGCGGCAGGGCGGAGATGGCGCGGGGGGAAGTCACCATGCGGCGAAATTCGGCGGCGAAACCCCGATTCTAGCGGAGGCGCTTGCCCAGGCATGCCTCAGAGGGGCGGGAGGGTCAGGCGCTGGCCGGCTTTCAGACGGTCGGGGTCGGCGAGGGCGGCGCGATTCGCGGCATGAAATTCGGGCCAGCGGGTCGGATCTCCCAGGTAGCGGGCCGACAAGGACCACAGGGTATCCCCGCGCTGGACGGTGATGCTCCCCGTGCCGCGGCTCGGCAGCGTGAGGCGCTGGCCGGGGACCAGGCGGTCGGGGTTCGGGAGACGCGCTGCGTTGGCAGCGTGGATGACCGGCCATTGGCGCGGGTCACCAAAGTGCCGCGCCGCGATGGACCACAGGGTGTCACCGCCGCGCACCACGTAGGTCCAGGTGAGGGGCGCGGGGCCCGGCGGGCGGGGGGCGCCTTGTTCTTCAATCGTGTTGTGCAACTGGGCGGCCAACTCTTCGAGGAGCTTCAGGCCCGGGTGATTCGGGGCGAGGGCCTGCAGCAGCTTGATCGCTTCCGCGCCGTTGTCGAACGCGCCGGACAGGATCGCCTCGCGGCCACGCTCGTAGAGGCTGTTGGCCAGGGCCGACTGTTGCGCCGCGTTCAGGGGCGGGATCTGCCCGGCGGCCTGGCGGGCGAGCAGGTCGCGGGTGAAGGCGAGGCCCGGCTTGGGGTCGGGTGCAGCAAGGAGGTCGATTGCCCGAGCCACTTCGGCAGGCTGGGCCGGCTGGGGGGTGGGGGCCGTGACGACGCCACCTGGCGACTGGGACGGTAGTTCCACCGATCCCTGTCGCGGCGCCAACAACCAGACCCCGACCCCAGCGGCGACCAGGATGCCCAATGCCGCCCAGCCCAGCCCGCCGCGCCGCCGGGGCGC
>JAEUNX010000120.1 GCA_016791025.1 Zoogloeaceae bacterium
TGGGGCCGCCCATACCTCCGTGGCGGCGTTGTCAGAGGACGTCCTGACCATCGTCTTCAACGGCTTGTCGAAGAACTACCGATCCTGCGGATACCGTGCCGGCTGGATGGTGGTGTCCGGCGACAAGCGCCATGCCCAGGACTACATCGAAGGCCTCAACATGCTGGCCTCGATGCGCTTGTGCGCCAACGTACCGGGCCAATACGCGATCCAGACTGCCCTGGGGGGCTACCAAAGCATCGACGACCTGGTGGCCGAGGGTGGACGCATGCGCCGACAGCGGGACCTGGCCCATAGCCTCATCACCGCCATTCCCGGGGTGTCCTGCGTAAAGCCCCAGGCGACGCTCTACATGTTCCCGCGTCTCGATCCCAAGATGTATCCGATCGCCGACGACCAGGAATTCATCGCCGAGCTCCTGCGGGAGGAGCGGGTGCTGCTCGTGCAGGGCACTGGCTTCAACTGGCCGGACCCGGACCATTTCCGCCTGGTCTTCCTGCCCCACGAAGACGACTTGCGCGATGCCATTGCCCGCATTGCGCGCTTCCTGGCCAATTACCGAAAGCGGCACGGAACCTGACCGTCGGCAGGCTCGGTATTCCAAGCTTGCCGATTCCCGATCTTATCTGAACCATTTTTCGTTCTCAGACCATGAAACCCATCAATGTTGGACTTCTCGGCATCGGCACTGTCGGTGGCGGCACCTTTACCGTCCTCAATCGCAATGAGGCGGAAATCACCCGCCGGGCGGGGCGGCCCATCCGCATCACCGCCGTGGCCGACAAGAACCTCGAACTTGCCCGGCGGGTGACCGAGGGCAGTGGCGCCCGGATTACCGATGACGCCTTCGCCCTGGTCCGGGATCCGGACATCGATATTGTTGTGGAACTCATTGGTGGCTACGGCGTGGCCAAAGAACTGGTGCTCCTGGCCATCGAACACGGCAAGCACGTGGTGACCGCCAACAAGGCGCTCCTGGCGGTGCATGGCAATGAGATCTTTGCCGCCGCCCAGAAGAAGGGCGTGATGGTGGCCTTCGAAGCAGCGGTGGCGGGTGGGATCCCCATCATCAAAGCCCTGCGGGAAGGCTTGTCCGCCAACCGGATCCAGTGGATCGCGGGCATCATCAACGGCACCACCAATTTCATCCTCTCCGAGATGCGGGACAAGGGCCTGCCCTTCGCCGAGGTCTTGAAGGAGGCCCAGGCCCTGGGCTATGCGGAAGCCGACCCGACCTTCGACATTGAGGGCGTCGACGCCGCCCATAAGGCGACGCTGATGGCCTCCATCGCCTTCGGGGTGCCCATCCAGTTCGAACGGGCCCACATCGAGGGGATTAGCAAGCTCGATGCCGCTGACATTCAGTATGCCGAGCAACTGGGTTACCGGATCAAGCTTCTGGGGATTGCCAAGCTGCGCCAGGATGGATTCGAGCTGCGGGTGCATCCCACCCTCATCCCCGCCAAGCGGCTGCTTGCCAACGTGGAGGGCGCCATGAATGCTGTCCTCGTCCAGGGCGACGCCGTGGGGGCCACCCTTTACTACGGTAAGGGTGCCGGGGCTGAGCCGACCGGGAGCGCCGTCATCGCCGATCTGGTGGATGTCACCCGGCTCCACACCGCCGACCCCGAGCATCGCGTGCCGCACCTGGCCTTCCAGCCCGATCAACTCAAGGATCTCCAGGTCCTGCCGATGGGGGAATGCGTCACGTCCTACTACCTGCGTCTGCGGGTTCAGGACAAGCCAGGGGTGCTCGCCGACATTACCAGGATCCTGGCGGACAAGACCATTTCGATCGATGCCATGCTGCAGCGGCAACCCGCTGAGGGCGAGGCCCAGACGGACATCATCATCCTTACCCATGTGACCGTTGAGAAGGGTATGGACGCGGCCATCGGCGAGATCGAAGCCCTGCCGGCCGTGCTGGGCAAGGTCATCCGCTTGCGTCGAGAGGAGTTGGCCTGATCGCCCCATCCATTTCACCAGGAGCGAAGCGATGGGCCTATTCGGGAAAAAGGAAGCAACAAGAGACTTGCGGGTCGTGGAGACCCAGGACCGGGAGGCGGCGCTGCGGGAGGAGTTAGCGACCGCCCAGGCCCAGATTGCCGCACTGCGCGAGGAGAACCGGCGTCTGCGGGAGGACGCCAGCGTGGTCGGGCGGGTGATCCAGCAAATGTCCCTTTTTGGTGACTCCCTGGGTAGTGCGCAGACCTCCCTCGCGGCGATGGCAGTGATCCTGCGGGATGAAAAGGGCCGGGCCGTGGAGGCCGCCGAGGTGTCCACGGTGAGCAGCCATGCCACCACCGAGATTGCCCAGAGCCTGCGGCGCCTGGCCAATGATTCCGCCGCCTCCGCCGGCGACGTCGAAGTGTTGGCGCAGCGGGCGCGGGAGATCACCTCCATCGTGCAGCTCATCAACGAAATCGCCGACCAGACCAATCTGCTCGCCCTGAATGCGGCGGTCGAGGCGGCGCGGGCCGGGGAGGCCGGCCGCGGTTTTGCCGTGGTCGCCGACGAGGTGAGAAAGCTCGCCGAGCGGACTTCCAAAGCCACCAAGGACATCACGGGCCTGGTTTCCCGCATTCGCGAGGATTCCTCCCAGGCCAAAGCGGCTATGGAGAAACTCGCCCAGGCTTCGAGGCAGTACAGCGAACGGGGTGAAAAGGCCACCCAGGACATGGCCCGCCTCACCGGGCTGTCGCGCCAGATGGAGGGGGTGATCGCGGCGGGCGCCTTGCGCAGCTTTGCCGAAGTGGCGAAGATCGATCACATCGTTTTCAAATTTCGCATTTACCTAGCCATTTTTGGCGTGATCGACCTCAACCCTGCGGAGGTGTCCTCCCATCGCGCCTGTCGACTGGGCAAGTGGTATTACGAAGGCGAGGGCCGGGCCTGTTTCAGCAAGCTATCGGGCTTTCGCGAGATCGAGAATCCCCACGCGGAAGTGCATCGTCATGGGGTCAAGGCTTTGGAGTGCCACAAGGAGGGGTTTGCCGAGGATGCCCTGGCCCATCTCGAGGCCATGGAACGGGCGAGCCTGGAGGTGCTCGACAATCTTCAGCGGATGGAGGATGTGGCTGCCTCCGATCCGGCGGTGCTGTGCCACGGGCCCAATCCACACCGAGGCCATTGACGGCGGGGGCTGCCCCGCCATGTCGTTTCATTTCTGACTCACGATCGATATGCGCTACATCTCTACCCGGGGCCAGTCTCCTGCACTACCGTTTTGCGACATTCTTCTCGGTGGGCTCGCCCCCGACGGCGGCCTCTACCTCCCCGAATCCTATCCTCGCATCGGGCCGGCCGAGCTCGACACCTGGAGGTCGCTCTCTTATGCCGATCTGGCCTTCGCGATTCTTTCCCGCTTCATCGATGACATTCCTCCTGGGGACTTGAAGGCCCTCTGCGACAAGACCTACCGGGCGGAGGTCTATTGCCATGCCCGCGCTGGCGACAACCCGGAAGCCATCACGCCCTTACATTGGTTGGAGCCTGGCCGGCTCGCCCTGGTGGAGTTGTCGAATGGCCCGACCCTGGCCTTCAAGGACATGGCCATGCAGCTCCTGGGTAACCTCTTCGAGTACGTGCTCGACCAGCGCGGCGAGGAGATCAACATCCTGGGCGCCACGTCGGGCGACACGGGTTCGGCCGCCGAATACGCCATGCGCGGCAAACATGGGGTGCGGGTCTTCATGCTCTCGCCCCATGGCCTGATGAGCCCCTTCCAGCGGGCCCAGATGTATTCCCTCCAGGACCCGAACATCTACAACATCGCTGTGCAGGGCATGTTCGACGATGCCCAGGACGTGGTGAAGGCGGTTTCCAACGATGCGGAGTTCAAAGCCCGCTACAAGATTGGCGCGGTCAATTCCATCAACTGGGCGCGGGTCGCCGCCCAGATCGTTTATTACTTCAAAGCCTATCTGGCCGCCACCACCTCCAGCGACCAGCAGGTGGCCTTCGCGGTGCCCTCCGGCAATTTCGGCAATATTTGCGCCGGGCATATCGCCCGCATGATGGGCTTGCCCATCGACCGGCTGGTATGCGCCACCAACGAAAACGATGTGCTGGACGAGTTCTTCCGCACCGGGGTCTATCGGCCGCGCAAGACCGCCGAGACCTACGCCACCTCCAGTCCATCGATGGATATTTCCAAGGCCTCAAACTTTGAGCGCTTCGTGTTTGATCTGGTCGGTCGCGATGCCACTGTCGTCCGGGCGCTGTGGTCCAAGGTCGACGGGGGCGGGGCCTTCGATTTGCGAGGCACGCCCCATTGGGACCGCCTTGCCGAGTTTGCCTTCGTTTCCGGCCGGAGCAGCCACGCGGACCGCCTCGCCACGATCCGCGACACCTGGTCGCGCCATGGTGTCATGGTCGATACCCACACCGCTGACGGTCTCAAGGTGGCGAGGGAGCAGCTCGCGGACGGGATCCCGATGCTGGTGCTGGAAACCGCTCTGCCGGCAAAGTTTGAAGCCACCATTCGCGAGGCGCTGGGTCGGGATCCGGAGCGCCCCGCCGATCTCGCCCATATCGAATCCCTGCCGCAGCGCTGCGAGGTGATGGCGGCCGATACCGTGGCCATCAAGGCCTATCTTGCCCGGGAAATCGAAGGCCGACGCTGAACCGAGAATTGCAGGGATCCGCCGCTACTGGGGCCTCGCTTGGTTGAGATCGCCTGGGTCCCCAGTCTGACCGAAAGAACGACCGCCCTCACTGACGGGGCGCTCGCGGTGCTTTGTGGTGCCCTGGCGTGGCGGATGCCAAGCCAGGCGGGCCGTCCGGGTGGGCGGGGTCAAATCTGGACCGCCGCTTTTCTCGCGATGGCCCTGGGGGCTGGCCTCGGCGCCGTGGCCCACGGATGGGTGCTACCGCCGGCAACAAACGTGGTGATCTGGCACGGCATCCATCTCGCCCTCGGTTTGTCGATGGCTCTTTTCGTGGCCGGCGCTCTTGAAGACGGGTGGGGTCTGGGGCGGCGGGTGCTTCCGACTGCGCTGATCATCGGCGCGCTGTTTCCGCTGGCCTCCTGGCTGGCGGGGGGAAGTTTCGCCGTCTTCCTGCTTTCGGCGATGCCGGCTCTGGTGGGGGTATTCGGGGTGTATCTGCGCCTGGCCCGACAGCATTTTCCTGGCGCGGGGTCGATCGCGGCCGCCATGGCCTTGCAGGTGGTCGCCGGGGGTGTTCAGGCGTCGCGCTGGGGCTGGGCGGGGCCGCTGCCCCTGGACCACAACGGGCTATTCCACCTGGTGCAGATGGGAGCAGTGGGGGTGCTGAGCCGCGGTCTGAGGCAGGGCCGTTACAAGTAGAGCACGGCCGGAAAGACGGTGATGGCGACCACATAGACCAGCCATTCGAGATTGCGGCGGGCCAGGAAGCCGGTGAAATGCAATATCAGGATCGTCAGGGCTACGACATAGTAGAGGGCAAACAGCATGTGCGGGGCTCCTGGCGGTGTGAGGCAGTCTTATATCGCTGGGGATGCCACAGCACAAGACGGCCGTCTTTCATTCCTCGACATGGCGTAACGACAGGTCGATGGCGCGGACATCCTTGGTGAGGCTGCCGATGGAAATTCGGTCGACGCCGGTCTCAGCGATTGCCCGAACCCGATCCAGATTCACCCCACCGGAGGCCTCGAGGGCCGCCCGTCCTGCTGTAAGGCGCACTGCATCGCTCATCTGCTCCAGGGTCATGTTGTCGAGGAGGATCATCTTCGCGCCGGCCTTGAGGGCTTCCTCCAACTGATCGAGGCCTTCCACCTCGACCTGAATGAAGACGTTGGAGGGGGCCAGCGCTCGGGCGGCTTCCATGGCCCCGGTGATGCTGCCAGCAGCGATGATATGGTTTTCCTTGATCAGAATTCCGTCATAGAGCCCAAGCCGGTGGTTCGTACCGCCGCCCACGGTCACCGCATACTTCTGGGCAAGGCGCAGGCCCGGCAGGGTCTTGCGCGTATCGACGATGGCCGCCCGGGTGCCGGCCACGGCCTCGACGTAGCGACGCGTGAGGGTGGCGGTGCCGGAAAGCAGCTGGAGAAAGTTGAGCCCTGAACGCTCGGCCGTCAGGAGTGCCCGGGCGGTGGCCATCACATCACACAGGACGGCACCGGCTTCAACATGGTCGCCATCCTGCACGCGCCAGAGTACCGCCGCGGAGGGATCGAGGGCCTCGAAGGCGGCGTCAAACCAAGCTGTGCCGCAGATCACCGCTGCTTCCCGGGTAATGACCCGGCCCCGGGCGGCGACGTTCTCGGGAATCAGGCGGGCGGTCAGGTCGCCCGTTCCAATGTCCTCCGCCAGGGCGGTGGACACCGTGCGCTGAATTTCGACGCGAAGCTGTTCGGGTTGGATCATGGCGGAGGCGGGAAAGCGGGGAGGGTCGCCATTCTACCATTGGGTCCCGCCCGATGACGGGCCGCGCCGGGCTCGCGGCCGGCCGGGGATCTAGCGCCGGCTGAAGCACTCCGTGAAGTGGCGCGCCCGCAGGGCCTCCGCGCGATCGATGTCGCCCTGGCCGCCGGAGCCCTTGGCCGAGCGGCGCGCGCGCTCGGTGTGGCGTTCCGCATCGACAAGGTAGCTTTCACAGCGAGTCTGATGCGCCCGACGCTCTTGATCCCTCGTTTCGGCGGCCTGGCGTGCCGCCTGTTTCCGTTCTGTCCATTCGCCGTCGAGTTGCTGGGCAGCCTTGAGCTCTCCCTCGGCGCGCCGGCGGGCGGTCGCCTGGGCTTCCGCTCCGGGCTGATCGACGCGAATCGCCGCTGGAGCGCCCCCAGGGCATGGGGCTTCCTGGTAAGTCATACCGCCTCCGGGCTGGGGGCATTTGTAGATCTCCGCCGACGCGGACGCCATGGCGAGGATTAGGGCGAAGGGGACGATCCAGAGTGAGCGAAGCGGGGTCGCGAACGGAGGCATGGGGTGAGCGAAAACAATGACAAGTGGATCATAGCGGCCGGTCGCGCCCTGGGGCAAGAGGCCTGGCGGAAATGGACCGTCCCGGGAATTGCCGCGGGTTTCGGCCTCTAATTTGGCCGGCGTCTGCCATGGCAGAAGGGGATACTGCGCTCCACGATCCCGCTCCTCGATCAGGGCAGGTTCGCCCTCCATTCAGCCCCGGGAGTCGGCCTTGGCCGAAGAAAGCGATCTCGAAAAAACGGAAGCCCCATCTCCGCGGCGCCTGGAACAGGCGCGGGAGGAGGGGCAGGTTCCCCAGTCGCGGGAGCTATCGACATTTCTGGTGATGATCGCCGGGGTGGCTGGGCTGTGGGTGATGGGCCAATGGGTGGCAGGCCGGTTCCTTGGCGTGATTCGGCGAGGCTTGAGTTTCGAGCGCCCAGAGGCCTTTGACGGCACGGCCATGCTGGCCACCTTCAGCCATCTGTTTTCCGATGCCCTACTGACGTTGCTTCCCTTGTTCCTGGTGCTGTTGGTGGCTGCCGTGGCAGCGCCGATCCTGCTGGGTGGCACGGTGTTCTCACCCAAGGTGCTGCAGGCCGACTTCACCCGGCTTGATCCCCTCAAGGGTTTCGAGCGGATGTTTTCGGTCCACGGTCTGGCCGAAATGGTGAAGGCGATCCTCAAGTCCATTCTGGTGGGCGGCATCGGCGCCTGGGCCATCTGGCGGGAGAAAGACCACCTCTTTGCCCTGATGCGGGAGCCACTGGAGACCGGGATGCCGGACTTCGCCGGAACCATTCTCTTTTCCAGCCTGCTGGTCGTAACCAGCCTCGGCTTGTTGGCCCTCATCGATGTTCCCTTCCAGCTTTGGCAGTACCACTCCAAGCTCAAGATGTCAAAGGAAGAGCTGAAGCAGGAAATGAAGGAGCAAGAGGGTGATCCCCAGATCAAGGCCCGCATTCGCGCCATGCAACGGGAAATGGCGCGGCGGCGGATGATGGAGGCGGTGCCCAAGGCGGATGTGGTGGTGACCAACCCGACGCATTACGCCGTGGCCCTCAAATACGATTCCGAGCAGATGGGGGCGCCGGTGGTGGTGGCCAAGGGCCTCAATCTGGTGGCGATGCGCATCCGGGAACTGGCCAAGGAGCACCAGGTTCCGATCCTCGAGGCGCCACCGCTGGCCCGTGCGCTCTACACCCATTGCGAGCTGGAACAGGCGATTCCCGCAACCCTTTACACCGCCGTGGCCGAGGTGATGGCCTACGTCTTCCAACTCAATCATTGGCTTGCCGCTGGCGGCCTTCCGCCGGAACCGCCGGCCGACCTGCCGGTGCCCCCGGACCTGGACCCTGCCGCGACGGCGGCGGCCCCAACCTGACAAGTCTGAACCCTCATGAACAACGCCTTCAACCTGCGGGCCCTGTTCTCGCCCCAGAACCTCCGCCAGATCGCTGCACCGCTTTTGATCGTGATGATCCTGAGCATGATGGTGCTGCCCCTGCCCACCTTCCTGCTCGATGTCTTTTTCACCTTCAACATCGCCGTGGCGGTGATGGTGATGCTGGTATCGATGTACACCAGGAAGCCCCTGGATTTCTCGGTGTTTCCCACGGTTCTGCTGGTGACGACGCTGTTGCGCCTGTCCCTCAATGTGGCGTCCACCCGGGTGGTGCTGTTGGAGGGGCACAACGGCGCCGATGCGGCGGGGAAAGTGATCGAGGCCTTCGGCCACTTCCTGGTGGGGGGCAATACCGCGGTGGGTCTGGTGGTGTTCATCATTCTCACCGTCATCAACTTCGTGGTGATCACCAAGGGCGCCGGGCGGATCGCCGAGGTGTCGGCCCGCTTCACCTTGGACGCGATGCCCGGCAAGCAGATGGCCATCGATGCCGACATGAACGCCGGCCTCATCGACGACAAGGAGGCCAAGCGTCGGCGGGGCGAAATCGCCGCCGAGTCGGACTTCTACGGCGCGATGGACGGTGCCTCCAAGTTCGTGCGGGGCGACGCGGTGGCGGGCATCCTCATCATGCTCATCAACGTGATCGGCGGGCTGATCGTGGGGGTGATGCAGCACGACATGGCCTTGGGCGAGGCGGCCCACAACTACACCCTGCTGACCATCGGCGACGGGCTGGTGGCGCAGATTCCGGCCCTCATCATTTCCGTGGCGGCGGGCATGGTGGTGTCCCGGGTCGGGGACGAGGGGGATGTGGGCGGTCAGATCATCAACCAGCTCTTCGCCAATCCCCAGGTCATGATGATCACCGCCGGCATCATGGGGGTTCTGGGACTCATTCCTGGCATGCCCAACCTGGTGTTCATACTGCTGGCGACCGCCTTTGCCACCATCGGCTGGCGGCGCAGCCGGAAGCTCGCCGAGCTGGCCGCCGAGGCTCCGCAGCCGGAGGAACGGGCCAAAGTCGCGGCAGCCCAAGCCCAGGCGGAGAGCCAGGAGGCCAGTTGGTCGGATGTCACGCCGGTGGATGTACTGGGTCTGGAAGTGGGCTATCGCCTCATTCCGATGGTGGATAAGGGCCAGGACGGCGAGCTTCTCAAGCGGATCCGCGGCCTGCGCAAGAAGTTCGCTCAGGACGTGGGCTTCCTCGCGGCGCCGGTCCATATCCGTGACAACCTGGAATTGAAACCCAATGCTTACCGGATTGCCCTGAAGGGGGTCGAAATCGGCAGTGGCGAGGCCTATCCAGGCCAGTTCCTTGCCATCAATCCGGGCCGCGTGAGTGGCAAACTCAGCGGACGCGAAACCAAGGACCCGGCTTTCGGTTTGCCGGCGACCTGGATCGACGCGGGTCAGCGCGAGCAGGCCCATGCTCTGGGCTATACCGTGGTGGATGCCAGCACGGTGGTCGCCACCCACCTCAATCACCTCATCCTGCAGCACGCCGCCGAATTGCTCGGGCGGCAGGAAGCCCAGGCCCTGCTCGACCACATCGGCAAAGAGGCGCCAAAGCTGGTGGAGGATCTGGTGCCCAAGCAGCTGCCCCTGGCCACGGTGCAGCGCGTCCTGCAAAGTCTGCTCGAAGAGGGTGTCAATATCCGCGACATGCGAACCATCATCGAGGTGTTGGCCGAGCATGCGCCCCGGGTTCAGGATTCCCTGGAACTCACCAGCCGCGTGCGCCAGGCCCTCGGACGGGCGATCGTGCAGGGGCTCTTCCCGGGTAACGCCGAGGTCCAGGTCATGGCCCTCGACCCGGGCCTGGAGCGCATCCTCCTCCAGGCGGTGGCGACGGGCGGGGGCGAAGGTGGGGCCATCGAGCCCGGATTGGCCGACGGGCTCCTGCGCAGAACCGCCGAACTGGCCCAGCGCCAGGAAGACATCGGCCTGCCGCCGGTGTTGTTGGTGCCGCCGGCGCTGCGTTGGCTTTTGTCACGCTTTTTGCGCCGGTCGGTGCCCAATCTCAAGGTGATCGCCAATTCGGAGGTGCCCGAGACCCGGATGATCCGTGTCACGAGCATGGTCGGGGCCGCCTGACGGCCTTGGGGGAGTTGTCGGGCGGCTCCTACAGACAGCGGGGGGAGTGGCTGACAGGCGGAGCGGGCCGCAACCGCTGTAATGGGGGCATTCCTCAGGGAGGTCCGCCATGCGAGATGATTGCCAAAACCCGTCGTCAATATTAGGGCTCCATATCCACTTCCAGGAGCAGGCGCGAAAAGGCGCCCATCAGCTCCGGCGGAGCCGGGCGCTCCGTACCGAAGCGCAGAAGAAGTTCGTCATCACCCGAGGTGGCGTAGCCCATCGACCAATCGCTGAAGCGGCGTCCGCCAGGCGCCCGGCCCTCCAGCAGTATGGCCATGCCGGCGTGGCGGGGGTCCTTTCGCAGCGAAGCGGTCAAGGCGGCAATGCTGCTCCGCGGCCCTTCGACATATTGGAGGAAGTGCCAGCCGTCAAACACCAGGACGCCGGTGATATCCAGTGCCCGATTTCGACTTCGGGCTACCCGAACGATGTCCACCACGCAGCCTGGCCCGAATCCCGGGGCGATGATGCTGGTGTAAAGCAGGTGGTGCAGCTCTTCCATAAGCGCGCCTTGTCAATGCGTGGTGGGCGCACTCTAGTGGCATTAGGCCAGGTGCGAAATGTCAAAAGACATGGGCATGGCCAGCCCTGGCAAGGGGTCGGCATGACATGGGATGCGCAGCCATGAGCGGCGCGACCGACTGCGCCGCGTGCCCCCTCCGTAGCCACGCCGGTTTCCAGTCCAATTCGCCGGCGGAATTGGCCTTCATCCAGGACTTCCGTGAGCGGGAGCGCAGTATTGGCGCGGGGATGCCCATTCTGAGCGAGGGCGACACGTCCGATCGGCTGTTCACTCTGCGTGCCGGCTGGGCATTTCGCCATCGCACGCTCCCGGACGGGCGTCGGCAGATCCTCAATTTTCTCTTGCCCGGAGATTTCATCGGCCTGCAATCGGAGATATCAGGCCGGTGTCCCCACGGGGTTGAAGCCTTGACTGCTGTCCGCCTGTGCGAGTTTTCCCGGGACGGGCTGTGGGAGCTTTACCGTCGTTTCCCCAGTCTTGGCTATGACATCACCTGGTTGGCCTCCCACGAAGAATGGATCGTGGATGAGAACCTGCTCACCAACGGACGCCGTTCAGCTTTGGAGCGGGTGGCGATGATCCTGGTCCACCTGGCCCGGCGGGCCGAGAGTGTTGGCGAAGGGGGGCCAGAGGGGATCGTCTTTCCGCTCACCCAACAGCATCTTGCCGACTCCCTGGGGCTTTCCCTGGTCCATACCAACAAGACCTTGAAGCGCTTGCAGGCCCTGGGTCTCCATGAAATGGCCGGAGGGCGATTGCGTCTGCGGGATCCCCGGGCACTCCAGCGTATTGCCGAGTACTACGCCCAGCCCCTGAAAAGCCGCCCACTCATCTGAGCCCAAGCGCGAAACCGAACGAGGAGACCGATCCGTGAAAATCTACCAATGCACAAATTGCGGACAAGGGGTCTATTTTGACAACACCCATTGCCAATCCTGCGGGAGTGCCCTGGGCTATTTGCCGGAGAAGGACGCAATGATGGCCTTCGATGTCCCCCAGGCTGACGGCCTGTGGCCGGCCCGGGGCGAGCATGGGATGTGGCGCCCTTGCGACAACTATGTCCGCCATCAGGTGTGCAACTGGATGTTGTCGCCCGATGAGCCGGGGCAGCTTTGTGCCTCCTGTCGCCACACTGAAGTCCTGCCACCCCTGGGCGAACCCGGCATGATCGCCGCCTGGGCGCGGGTGGAGGGCGCAAAGCGCCGCATGCTTCATACCCTCGATCGCCTCGCCCTGGCCCACCCAACCCTTGCTGATGACCCCGAGGGAGGCTTGCGCTTTCATTTCCTGACCCAGAAGGCGACCACACACAAAGTCCTGACCGGGCATGACGCGGGGCTTATCACCCTGAGCGTGGAGGAGGCGGAGGATGCGACCCGAGAGGCGCGCCGCGCGGCCCTGGGCGAACCCTATCGGACCCTGCTTGGGCACTTTCGCCACGAGATCGGGCACTTTTACTGGGATCGGCTGATCGGGCCCGGCGCCTGGCTCGCGTCATTCCGCGATCTATTCGGGGATGAGCGGGAGGACTATGCCGAGGCCTTGAAGCGCCACTATGACAATGGGCCCGCTGAAGACTGGCCAACCCGATTCGTGAGCGCCTACGCCAGCAGCCACCCCTGGGAGGATTGGGCAGAAACCTGGGCCCACTACCTGCACATTGCCGACGGCCTTGAAACGGCTGAGGCCTGGGGGGTGAGCTTGGTATCGAGTCCCCATAATCCTGCTGATTCAACCCCAGAGAGAAATGAGGATGCTTTTGTCCGTCGCCTGCGAGACGATTGGCTGCCTTTGTCGCGCTTTCTCAACAGCATGAACCGCAGTCTGGGCCACCCCGATGCCTACCCCTTCGTCCTGGCCGATCCTGTGGTGGAGAAACTCGGGTTCGTCCATCGGCTGTGCCAGGCAGCGGGCGGCCTTGGTTGGACGTCGTGGCCTCCGCCGGCCGCAGACTGATCAGTGCCTTGCCACTCGGAACGGCGATTGCTTAATCCTGGCCAACGGTTGTTGGGCGAGTACCCCGAGGCCGTAAGACCTCGAAATGTCGAGGTTTTGGTAAGGCGCAAGCAATGTCGCAGACGCGACAAGCCGCGTCGAAAGCAAATCAGTCAGGGTAGGCGCATGGGTGAAGTGATCGAGGTGACGGATCATCGCGGGCAGTGGGTCCGAGTGGGTGACATGGTGCGGGTCTTGGCGGTGAACCCCGATACCCCCCTGGACGACGATGAGCGCGAGATGATCGAGTACATGGTGGGTTCGATTTGTGAGGTCGAGCGCATCGACCCGGCGGGGCGCGCTTGGGTCACCATGTGGTGGAGCTGCGGGGACGGCACGGCCGCCACCAGCATCGGGCTGGTTGCCGGCGAAATGGAGAAGGTCGCAACCCCGCCGATCCGTTCCCATTGATGGGAGGAGGGATCCCGCGGAGGGGGCGGCATCATTCCAGATGAATGCCATGGCAGGCGCCGCAGGACGCCCATGATTGGGGCGTTTGCCCAGTATCTGCGGGCCGTTGCGGTGCATGGGGCCCATCTTTTGCTTAAAGTTTTGTAAGTCGGGGCGAGGCGGGGTAACCTAAGCCGTTTTGGTAAACGGCTTCCGATTCTGTACGTGATTTTCCAGCGCCCATCGACGCTCTCCACCGGTGCTCCCGGGGAAGCGAATCCGCCTTCCCGGCGGCGGGACGGCTCTTCCCCAGAGGCCACTTCGCCAACTGAATTCTTCGGGGGGAGGCGGGCCCCATGAGCGGCATGCTGCGCTTCATCGCCCATTGTCGGGACGAGAGCGTCGTGGGGATGGACGTCCTCAACCTCCATTCCCCAAATACCAAGGTGTTGTTGGGCAAGACCCCGGAGGAGGCCCGCCGGCTAGCGCCGATCCTCTTTGGCTTCAGCGGTCGTACCCACGAGGAGGCCGTCACAGCCGCTTGCCTGGCGGCTCAGGGATTGCCGCCTCCCCAAGGCGAGGCTGCAATTCGGGTCGAGCGGGCGGTGGCCGCCGAGATGGCGCAGGGCCACCTTTGGCGCCTCTTGCTGGATTGGCCGCCCTTGTTTGGTCACGCTGGGCCTCGCCACCGATTTTCCCACCTTCATCGGCGCCTCTCCCAGTTGCGGTCGGGTCCGGAGGCCTACCTCGTGGGGGGCGAATTGCTCGATCTGGTCGCAAACGAGCTCCTGTCCGGCTTTTTCCGCGCAATGCGGGAGCCCTCGACTCTGAGCGAGTTCGTGGCCATGGCGCGGCGGGGTGGCACCATCGGGACAACACTGGCCGATGTCGTCGAATTGGGTGCTTTTATCCCGGATGCTTCGATCTGCGCTCCGTTGCTACCCGCCTTGTCTGCCGCGGAGTGGGCTGAGGGACTCGGTGGCGTGCCAGACGGCGCTTTCTGCGCGGCGCCCACTTGGGACGGTCAGGCATGTGAGACGGGGCCTTTGGCGCGTCACCCTGCGTCGCCGTTGGTTGGCAAAGTCATGGCCCAGGGCCATCGCGTGGCCGCCCGACTTTTTGCCCGGGTGGTCGATCTGGGCGATTGCGCGAGCCGCCTCCGGCACCCCCTGCCGGTGGATCTTCCCCCCCTGGTGGATGCGGCTCCGTTGGGTCCTTCCGCAGGCGTGGCCCGGGTGGCGGCCGCCAATGGGGTCGTGATCCACACTGTGCGCCTCGAAGAGGGCCGCATCGCCGAGTATTCGGTCATTCGCCCGTCGGCCTGGAATTACCATCCTGACGGCCCGTTCATGCGGGAGGCCATCGGTCGACCGGCGCCGGAGCGGGCCTTTACCCTCCTGAGTCTGCGTGCCCTGGTCCTCGCGCTGGACCCGGCGGAAGCCTATGAGGTGGAGGTCGAGTTTGGCGACGGTGAATCCGGCCAGGAGGAATCTTCCCGCGGGAGCGCCGAGGATGCATGAAATGGCGCTGGCCGAGGAAGTGCGCCGCATCGTCGAAGAAGTGGCGCTCGCGCAAAGCAGCCGACGGGTTGCCTCCGTGGTGCTCGAAATTGGCGAACTGGCGGCGGTGGAAGTGGACGCGCTGCGATTCTGCCTTGACCTGGCTCTGCACGGCGGTGCGGCCGAAGGCGCCTCGCTGGAATTTGTCAGCGAGCCCGGCGAGGGGATCTGCCCGCACTGTGGCGCACGGGGTCCCTTGCACGCCCGGCTGGACCCTTGCGCCCGCTGTGCAGGTTACGGCGTGCGGCCAGTGGCGGGGACGGCCATGCGGGTCAAAGCAGTGGAGGTGGCATGAACCGGCATGCGGCACTGCAGCTTCGAGAGGCGTACAATGCAAACGTGTTCTCCGTCCCTGAGCTCAAGGCTGGGGAGGCCGGCGTGTGCTCTGTGTGTGGCTGTGGAGGAGTGGCGTACCAGATCGGTGATTCCGGGCCGAGGGAAGGGCGTGGATTGAATCGCCGTACACTTGCCTGGCAGTCCACGGCTCATGCCGGAGGCCCGCATCTTGGTCCCGCCGATACGCGGCAGGAACGTGGGCATGCCGAGTCGGGGCGCCGGATCGCCCTCGAGCAGGCCATCCTGAGTCGGAATGATCGCCAAGCCCGGCAAAATCGGATGGATTTCGCTCAGCGGGGGATTCGTGCCATCAACCTGATGTCGGGCCCCGGGGCCGGCAAGACGAGCTGGTTGGTGCGTACGCTGGAGGCTTTGCCAGAGGCAATGCCTGCCGCAGTGATCGAGGGCGATCAGCAGACCGACCTCGACGCGGACCGGATCCGGGCCACGGGTGTGCCGGCCGTGCAGATCAATACTGGCAAAGGGTGCCACCTGGACGCCGCGATGGTCGCCGCCGGATCGGCCCGCCTGGGCCCCGCCTCAGACAGCCTGCTGTTCATTGAAAACGTCGGCAATCTGGTCTGCCCCGCCGCCTTCGATCTGGGGGAAACCGCCAAGGTGGTTCTGCTTTCGGTGACCGAAGGCCAGGACAAGCCCCTCAAATATCCAGACATTTTTGCGGCTGCCGATCTTCTGGTCATCACCAAATCGGATCTTCTACCCCACGTGGAATTCGACCCTCAAATTGCCCATGGGTTTGCGCAACGCGTCAACCCTAAGCTGTCCATGCTCCTGACCTCCGCCCGCTCGGGCGAGGGGATAACCGAATGGTTGGCCTGGCTGGCCGCCTTGCCGCGGGGGACTTCGGCCCGGATGGAGGAGATTCCGGGTGGATGAGCGTCTGCGCCACGTCGAACGGCGGTACATTCGGGTGCGAGGGGTCGTCCAGGGGGTCGGCTTTCGGCCCTTCGTCTTCCGTCTCGCGCGGGAAATGGGGTTGGCCGGTTGGGTCCGTAACGACGGTGGCGGTGTCGAAATCGAGATTCAGGGCTCCCCCGGGGATATTTCCGCCCTCATGGCCAGAATGGTCGGCGAGGCTCCCCCTCTGGCCCGGGTGGATGCGGTAGAAAGCCGCCGCTGCGCTGCGGATCCGGAGGATACGGGCTTTACCATCGTGGCGAGTGGCGGTGGGGCGATCACCACGGCCGTCAGCCATGACGTCGCCGTGTGCGGGGCTTGCTTGGCGGAGATGTTCGATCCGACCAATCGCCGCTGGCGCTATGCCTTTACCAACTGCACCCAGTGCGGGCCCCGTTATTCCATCACCCGTAGCCTTCCCTATGACCGGGTGAATACGTCCATGGCTTCCTTTCCCCTGTGCAAGGATTGCCGCGACGAATACCACGATGGCAACAACCGGCGCTTCCATGCCGAGCCCAACGCCTGTCCGGCCTGCGGGCCGCGGCTTTCCCTGCTCGAAGCCTATGGCGTTCGGGTGGTCACCCGAGATCCCCTGGCGGACGCGATGGCCCGGATCCTCAGTGGTGAAATCGTGGCCGTCAAAGGGCTGGGTGGATTCCATCTGATTTGCGACGGACGAAATCCCGTCGCCGTTGAGAGATTGCGTAGCCGCAAGGAGCGGGAAGAAAAGCCCCTGGCGGTGATGGTGGCAAATGTGGCATCTGCCCAGGCCTGGGGCCGGTTGAGCGCGGCGGACGCGGCCCTCCTGGAATCGCCTGAGCGCCCCATCGTTCTGGTTCCCAAGACCGATGCGGTGGAATTTGAGCTATGCGGGGTGGCGGACGGCATGCCACGGGTGGGGCTGATGTTGCCCTACACGCCCCTCCATTATCTGTTGTTCCATGAGGCAGCGGGGCGGCCAGGCGGAACGGCCTGGCTCGATCAGGCACAATCCGCGGCCCTGGTGTGCACGTCGGCCAATCCCTCCGGTGAGCCCATCGTGGTGGGCAATCCTGAGGCCCTGCGCCGCCTCACCGGGATTGCGGACGCTTTCCTGGTTCATGACCGGGACATCGTCCAGCGCTGCGACGATTCCATCGTTCGTTCCGTGCCGGGTCCATTTGGCCTGGGTGATCAGGTCCAGTTCATTCGCCGAAGCCGCGGCTACACGCCGCGGGCAATACGCCTGGCCCGCAAGGGGCCGTCGGTCATGGCCTTTGGGAGCTGGTTGAAGAATACGCTGTGCCTGACCCGGGGCGACGAAGCCTTCCTATCCCAGCACGTGGGGGATCTGGAAACCGCGACGACCTGCCTGATGATGGACGATGTGGCCGAGCACCTGATGCAAATCATCGGTGTCCAGCCCGAACTCGTGGCCTGCGATCTTCATCCGGAATTCCATTCCAGTCAGGCTGCCGCTGGCTTGGCGGAACACCTGGGCGTGCCCTTGGTCGGCGTCCAGCATCACCACGCCCATGTCGCGGCGGTAGCCGCCGAGCACCGCTGGACCGGGCCTGTCCTCGGCTTGGCCCTGGATGGTGTCGGAGTCGGTATCGATGGCGCGGCCTGGGGCGGTGAATTGCTGCGGGTTGAAGGTGGCGGTTTCGAGCGCTTGGCGCACCTGCGGCCTCTTAGCCTGCCGGGGGGTGATCGAGCCGCGCGGGAGCCTTGGCGCATGGCTGCCGCAGCGCTCTACTTGTTGGGTGAAGGGGCCGAGATCGCGCGGCGCTTCGATCGCCTGCCCTCAGCCCATCAATTGAACGATCTGCTGAAGCGCGGCACCAACTGTCCGCCCACCACCAGCATGGGCCGCTGGTTTGATGCCGCCGCCGCACTCCTCGGGGTGTGCCGGACCGCCACCTTCGAAGGTCAGGCGGCGATGCTCCTCGAAGGGTTGGCGGCCAAGTATGGCCCGGCCCTCCCGGCGCCGGTGGGCTGGCGTTTCGATGCCGAGCAAAACCTCGATCTCCTGCCGCTCCTTGCTGCCCTCATCGATGAGCGTAATCCCGCCCGGGGGGCCGCCGTCTTTCATGTGACCCTTGCGGCTGCCTTGGAGGATTGGGTGGTGAGAGCCGCCCGCGAGGTCCAGCTTAAAACCGTGGTTCTGGCCGGGGGCTGTTTCGTCAATGAGATCCTCACCGGCGCCTTGACCCGTCGGCTCACCTCCCGCGGCTTCTCCGTCCTTGCGGCGCGTCAGGCGCCGCCCAACGACGGCGGCCTCAGTCTCGGGCAGGCCTGGGTCGCAGTCGAGCAGCGTTCCTAGGCGACCGGCGGTGTGCCTCGCGGTTCCCGCCCGGATCGTCGCAATGGCGGAGGATCGTAAGGCGGTGGTGGAGCTCGACGGCGTGCGGCGGACCATCGCCCTGGATCTCCTCGACGAAGTTTCCGAAGGGGATTATGTGATCGTGCACGTGGGCTATGCCCTGGCCCGGCTGGATCCCGACGAGGCCGAAGCAACTTTGCGCCTGATGGCTGCGGGTCGGGGCGCCTGATGCTGCACCCGCAGCGTTCATGAACTACCTGACGGCTTTTCGCGACGGCAACCTTGCGGCCACCATGGCCAATGCCATTCGCGAGGCCGCCCGGAATCGCCCTTCGTTTGCATTCATGGAGTTTTGCGGCGGCCATACCCACGCCATTGCCCGGCATGGCCTCCTGGATCTTCTGCCGCCATCGATCCGCATGATTCATGGTCCAGGATGCCCGGTTTGCGTCTTGCCCATCGGGCGGCTGGACATGGCCATCGATCTTGCGCTCGGCCGTCCCGGCCTGATCCTGTGTACCTATGGCGATTGCCTGCGGGTGCCGGCCTCCGGGGGGCGGAGCCTATTTGGCGCCCGGGCCCAGGGCGCGGATGTACGGATGGTCTATTCACCCGCCGACGCCCTCGCCCTTGCCCGGAGCCACCCGCGCCGGCAGGTCGTCTTCCTCGCCATTGGATTCGAAACCACGACTCCGCCGACCGCCGCCGTGGTGCAAGCCGCGGCCCGGGAGGGGCGGGACAACTTCAGCGTGCTGTGTAACCACGTGCTCACGCCCCCGGCAATGGCCGCGATCCTCGCCTCCGGTGTGCCGTCGGGCGGCGGGGGAATCGACGGAATCGTCGGGCCTGGCCATGTGTCCACCGTGACCGGCGGGCGGGCCTTCATGGAAGTGTCGCGCCGCTACCGCAAGCCGGTGGTGATCGCCGGCTTCGAGCCCCTCGACCTCCTGCAGGCCGTGCTGATGCTTGTGAGTCAGGTGAATGAGGGCCGGGCGGATGTCGAGAATGAGTTCAGCCGCGGGGTCACGGCGGACGGAAATCGGCGGGCCCAGGCCCTGGTGCAGGACGTCTTCATCCTGAGGGAGACCTTCGAATGGCGGGGGCTGGGCGAGATCCCGGAATCCGCATTGCGTCTTCACCCGCGCTACGCCGCCTGGGACGCCGAAGCGCGCTTCGGACTCGTCGGGCGGCGAGTGGCGGACGCCAAGGCCTGCGAGTGCGGGGCCATCCTGCGGGGCGAAAAGGGCCCCACCGACTGCCGCATCTTCGGCACCGCCTGCACGCCGGAAACCCCGGTGGGGGCTTGCATGGTATCCGCCGAGGGGGCCTGCGCCGCCCACTTCCACTACGGCCGATTCCGCCCTGCACCCGTCGCGGCGGCTGGAGCCTGATCGGGTGGCGGGCTCCCTTCCCAAGGCGGGTTCGCGCTGGTCCCTGGGCCGGCCGCTGGATTTCCGCCACGGTCGTGTCGAGATGAGCCATGGCGCCGGCGGCCGGGCGACCACCCAGTTGGTGGAAACCTTGTTTCAAACCGCCCTCGGCGACATGGGCACCCAGACAGGGGACGACGGCGCGGTGCTGCCCCCCCTGGCGCCCGGCGAGCGACTGGTGATGGCCTGTGATGGCCACGTGGTCTCGCCCCTGTTCTTCCCGGGCGGCGACATTGGTTGCCTCGCCGCCCATGGCACCATCAACGACGTGGCGGTCATGGGGGCCCGGCCCCTCTACCTCACGGCCTCCTTCATTCTGGAAGAAGGCTTTCCCCTCGCCGATCTTCAGCGCGTCGCGGTGTCCCTTGGTCGGGCTTGTCGGGATGCTGGCGTGGCGGTGGTGGCGGGGGACACCAAGGTGGTCGAGCGGGGCAAGGGGGACGGCGTATTCATCGCCACCACCGGCGTTGGGGCCCTGCCGGCGGGGCGAAACATCGGCGGGCGGCAGGCCCGGCCGGGGGATGCGATCCTCATTTCCGGGACGGTGGGCGAGCATGGTCTTGCGATCCTCGCCCAACGGGAGCATCTCCAGTTTGCGTCGGAGATCGTCTCCGACACGGCGCCGCTCCACACCTTGATCGACGCGCTCCTTGCGGCCGCCCCGGGAGTCCATGTGATGCGGGACCCGACCCGGGGAGGGCTAGCGACCGTCCTGAACGAGATCGCGCGTCAGAGTGGTGTGGGCATCGACCTGGACGAAGCCGTCATTCCCGTGCGAGCCGACGTCGCCGCCGCCTGCGAGCTCCTCGGGCTCGACCCGCTCTACGCCGCCAACGAAGGCAAGGTGGTGGTGGTGGTGCGGGCGGCGGAAGCGGATGCCGCCCTGGCCGCCCTGCGCGCCCATCCCCTTGGCCGCCAGGCCACGCGGATCGGCACCGTCATCGAAGATCCTCAGGGTTTTGTCCAGATGCGCACCCGGATGGGGGGCCGACGCCTGGTGGACTGGCTGACCGGCGAGCAACTGCCCCGCATCTGCTGACCCCGACGGTCAGAGGCGATCGAAGCCCAGATAGCCCGCCACGAAGCGGGCCTTACCCTCCCGCAAAAAGCCATCGAAATCCCAGTCCCCGGGCAGGAGGAGGTGGGCGAATTCCGGCCGGAAGACATAGGTTTCGGCCTCCAGCGGTTCACCAGACGCAGTGCGGACCCTGACGGCCTGGCGCTCATACTGGGCGCCCTCGAAGTCGTCGAGGCGCGGCCAGGCCCCACCGGGAAGCCCGCGATAGAGCACCCCCTCGACCGCTCCAAACGGCGCCGGAACCATGCCCGGGTAAGCCTCCCCCCGCACCGGATGCCGTGAAAATTCCGCCAGCCGCGCCGGCTCCCCCACCAAGCGACCGCGTTCCAGCCCGCAGACCGCACTCATGATGTCGTCGCACATCAGGGAACCATAGGTGAAGCAGTGGAGGCGCATGGGAGGCAGACGCGGTGGTGTTTGAGGCGTTGGGCAGGAGCTGGATCCCGGGCGTCCATTCGGATGCCCCGAGACACCCGTGACCGCAGAATCTTTGGGGGCCGCCCAGTGTAAGCGCTCGAGTCTTCAATAGGGCGCTTCTCTCCGCATCTGGGCATGATGGGTCAAAGCGCCGTTGGAATCCTCAGTTCGCACTGCGCCGGGTCTTGATCAGCTGCTCGGCTTTGGCAATCGCCCGTGACAAAGCGTTGAAGCGATCCGGCTGGCGATCACGCGTAAACTCCTCTTGGGCCGCGCGATAAGCTTCAACGCCTTCTTCCAGCCGCGCGGTGCCGGGCTCCCGCTCACCCAGGGTCCAGAGCGCGCTGCCCAGGTTGTTCTGCGTCGCCGCCCAGTCCAGGGGCACCCGCTCGCGGGTGCGCTCCTGCAGGGCGGCGCGATAGGCCTGGGCGGCTTCTTCCAGCCGCGCGGTGCCGGATTCCCGCCGGCCTAGGGTCTGGAGCGCGTTGCCCAGGTTGTTCTGCGTCGTCGCCCAATCCAGGGGCACGCGTTCGCGGGTGTGCTCCTGCAGGGCGGCGCGATACGCTTCGACCGCTTCTTCCAGCCGCGCAGTGCCGGACTCCCGCCCGCCAAGGGTCTGGAGCGCGTTACCCAAGTTGTTCTGCGTCGCCGCCCAGCTGAGGGGCACGCGCTCGCGGGTGCGCTCCCGCAGGGCGGCGCGATAGGCCTGCACCGCTTCCTCCAGCCGGGCGGTACCGGACTCCCGCTCACCGAGGGCCTGGAGCACAGTGCCCAGGTTGTTTTGCGTCATGGCCCAATCCAGGGGCACGCGCTCGCGGGTGCGCTCCTGCAGGGCGGCGCGATAGGCCTGTACGGCTTCTTCCAGCCGCGCGGTCCCGGGTTCCCGCACACCGAGGGACTGGAGCGCGGCGCCCAGGTTGTTCTGCGTCGTCGCCCAATCCAGAGGAACGCGCTCGCGGGTGCGCTCCTGCAGGGCGGCGCGATAGGCCTGGACGGCTTCTTCCAGCCGCGCGGTGCCGGACTCCCGCCCACCGAGGGTCCAGAGGGCGTT
>JAEUNX010000139.1 GCA_016791025.1 Zoogloeaceae bacterium
AGCCAGTAGAGAAAAGCCTCCCGGCGGGAAACGGGCTGGGGTGGAGCGTCATCGGGGAGTGACATGGGGCTGGAGCTCATCGGCAATACCCGGAGAAAACCAGGCAAGGAGCCAACTTAGCCGATTCCGCTATCCGCCACCATCCCGGCGCGGCTGTCGCCGCAAGGTAGAATGGGCGGCATGGTGAATTCGCTCTTCCATCCGCGCCACCTGGCCCTCGTCCCCGCCGCCGGCAGCGGCAGTCGCATGGGCTCCGGGACCCCAAAACAATATCTTCCCTTGCTGGGCGAGCCGCTCCTGCGCCACACCCTGCGGGCCCTGTGCGAGGCACCTGCCATCGACCGGGTCTATGTGGTGCTCTCGGTGGGGGATCAGGAATGGGATCGCCACGACTGGTCCGGCCTGGGGCCCAAATTGCGACCGCTGTTCAACGGGGGGGCTAGCCGGGCCGACAGCGTGTTGAACGGCCTGCGGGTCATCGGCGACGAAGTGGCGGCGGACGACTGGGTGCTCGTCCATGACGCGGCCCGGCCCTGCCTCGCCCCATGGCACATCGAAAAGCTGGTACGGACTTTGGCAGGCTGTGACGTGGGCGGGCTCCTCGCCGTCCCGGTGGCCGACACCCTGAAGCGGGCCGATGCCCGCGGTTGTGCCGTCGAGACCGTGCCCCGGGACAGCCTGTGGCAGGCCCAGACGCCCCAGATGTTCCGCTACCAGATGTTGCGCCGGGCCCTGGAAAGCGCCCGGGACGTAACGGACGAAGCCAGCGCCATCGAAGCCGCCGGGCTCCATCCCCGCCTGGTGGCCGGCGACCCCACCAATCTCAAGGTGACCTTTCCCCTCGACCTTCACCTGGCCGAGTGGATCCTCCAGCACCGGGAGTCCTGAATGGACCCATTGGCATTTCCTTTTCGTGTCGGCCAGGGATTCGACGTCCACGCCCTGGTGGCCGGGCGGCCACTCATCATCGGCGGGGTCACCATTCCCCACCCCCGGGGGCTCCTCGGCCACTCCGACGCCGACGTGCTGCTCCATGCGGTGACCGACGCCATACTCGGCGCGGCCGGCTTGGGGGACATCGGCCGCCACTTTCCCGATACCGACGCAGCCCATGCCGGCGCCGACAGCCGGAGGCTGTTGCGGGAGGCGGCGGCCGCCGTGCGCCAGGCAGGCTGGCGGGTGGTGAATCTCGACGCCACGGTCATTGCCCAGGCGCCGAAGATCCTGCCCCATGTGCCGGCCATGGTCGCCCATCTGGCGGCCGACCTCGACATGTCGCCGGACGCCATCAACATCAAGGGCAAGACCACTGAAAGGCTGGGCTTCACGGGTCGCAAGGAGGGCATTGCGGCCCAGGCCGTGGCCCTGATCGCCCGTGCCGGCGGCTGACCGCCAGCGGCTCTTTTTTGCCCTCTGGCCGCCGGAGGAAGTCGCCAGCGCCCTCCATCGGGTTGCCCACCAGATCCAGGCGAGCCACGGCGGCCGCGCAATGCAGCGGGACACCCTGCACCTCACCCTGGCCTTCCTCGGGGATGTTCCGTTGGCCTCTATACCCGGCCTCACAGCGGCGGCATCATCCCTCGATCCGGGACCGGCCTTCACCCTCACCCTGGATGAACTGGGATATTGGCGGCACAACCAGATCGTCTGGGCGGGCGTCCGTCATCCTCCTGCCGCCCTGACGCGCTTGGCCGGCGATCTGCACGAACGGCTCCGGGGCGGGGGCTTCCCCCTCGAATCCCGGCCCTTCCGGCCCCATCTCACTTTATTGCGAAGGGTGTTGGCGCCGGTGGAACTGCCCGGCCTGTTAGCGTTGGCCTGGCCCGTCGATGCCTTCGTGCTGATGGCCTCCGAATTAAGCCACCAGGGCGCCCGCTATCGTGTCATCGGCCGTTGGCGCCTCCGGGAAAGCTGAGTCCACAATCCGGGACCGGGTCACAGGCCATTGGACCTTGTCGACCATGTTGGCGCCAATCCTGAATGTCGTGCCCGTGCTGATCGCCCAAGCCACCGGGACTTGGCGGCTCCCGAGCGCGATTTCACTCCGGCCTAAAAACATCGCAGAAATAACGGCGGCTACCAAGCGGCCAGCCGGCTCGCAGCGGTACATCAAGAGATGCAACTGGTGATGGCGTCTTTCACCAGGAAGTTCTGCGTCGGCATCCGGGTGCTGCAGGGAATTCTCAGAGCTTTGGGGCGTGGCATCTAGGGCCGTGGGCCGAGCCTCGTTCGCAAGGGGAGGCCCTCAGATCCCCTCGACGGCGCTGCGGCGGCCCGGTTGGCTCTGGCACCATTATGGCTGACTCTCGGACCAAGCAGGATGCTGGCGGTATGGCCGGGTGTAGCCCCAGACACGCCAGGCCAGGCCAACTCCCTCGCCGCGCTGGAATCGTTGGGGCGCGGCCTGGGGGCCGGCACTCGCTCTGGCAATTATTGCGGTCGGCGGTTGCACCTCGGCCGGCAACCCGGAGCGGGAGGCCGGGATTCCCTCTGTTGCGTCTTCCGGGCCCCATTCCAAAGGCCTACAATTCCAGAATAGCGGCGCGCCGGTGTGCGAGGCGCAGCCGGGGTTTTCCGGTGAGCGAGCGTTTCCATGTGCCAGTTTGGTTGGAAGGTTGCAGGTCTCATTGTTCTGCCACTTGTTCTGGGCCTCGTGTCAGTCAAGGCGGCCGCTGATGGGGATATCCATTACACGGTCAAGCCGGGTGACAATCCGTGGACCATCACCACGCGCTTTCTCCGGGACCTGCGTTATTGGCCGCGTCTGCAGACCTACAACGACATCAACACACCAACCCAGATTCCGCCCGGGACGGTTCTCCGGATTCCCACCGAGTGGATCCGGGCCCAACCCGGTGTGGCGCGGATCCTCGCCCTCTCGGGGGACGCGAGGGCCGAAGGGGGGCGGGGACCTGTGCGGACCCTGGCGGCGGGCGATGAACTGCGGGCGGGGGAGACCCTCAAGACTGCTTCCGACTCCCATCTGACTTTGCTGCTGCCGGACGAAAGCCAAGTGCTCGTGCTCGGCGATACCTGGCTCACCTTGCAGGAAGTGAGTCAAACGGTTCTGGAGCGTGCCGCCCGCATCCGTTTGCAATTGATCCGGGGCGGGATCGAGAGCCGGGTCGAACCCGTCGGCGGCGGACGTTTTGAGGTTCGGACGCCGGCGGCGGTGGCGGCGGTGCGGGGGACCCGCTTTCGGGTCGGCGCCGTCACCAAGCAGGCGCGGGCAGAAGTCCTCGAAGGACGGGTGGCACTGGGCAATTCCACCGGTCGGGTACTCCTGTCCGCCGGCAAGGGAGCGCGGGTGGATGCGGGTGGCGCCCCGGAGCGTCCCCAGTCCCTGCTTGCGGCGCCCGATCTGACGGGCCTGCCCGCAGTGATTGAGCGTCTTCCCATTGATTTGCCGATACCAGTGGTCAATGGTGCCATTGCCTACCGGACCCAGTTGCTGGCCGACGACGCGGGGCTCGTCGCCTTGGCCGACGCCCAGGCCGCCGTGCCAGTGATGCGCCTGCGGGAAGCGCCAGACGGGGCCTTCGTGCTGCGCATGCGGGCCATCGCCGGGTCCGGACTGGAGGGGCAGGATCGGATCCAGCCCATTGAAGTGAATGTGCGGCCAGAGCCTCCCTTTACTTTGGCTCCGGCCGAAAATTCCGCAGTGCTCGACGAGCGGCCTGCCTTCGAGTGGGCCCGCGGCCCGATGGGAACACGGTATAAATTCGAGCTCGCCGGGGACGCGACTTTCTCGCAGCCCCTGATGCGTCAGGAAGGACTGGAGGCGTCGCGCGTTCAAGCCGGCGAGAGCCTGCCGCCGGGGATTTATCACTGGCGGGTCGCCGCCTGGACCGAAGCCGAGGGCCTAGGCCCCTTTGGCGAATCCGTGCGTTTTCGGCGCCCCCCGCCGGGGCCGCAAGTCGAGGCGCCGGAATTCTCGTCAGAGCAACTCGTTCTGCGCTGGCGCGGCGGCAACGCGGGTGAGCGCTACGATGTCGAACTGAGCCCAAGAGAGGATTTCGATCCCCTCCTGGCCCAGGCTCACCCTGAGATCGCCCAGGCGGTACTCCCCCGTCCGTCGGCAGGCACTTACTTCGTCCGAACGCGAACCATCGCCAGCGACGGCTATGTAGGCCCCTGGAGCCGACCTCAGATCGTCGAAGTCCCCCGAAACGCCTGGCAGTACCTCCTATTCGCTTTGCCTCTGCTGTTCCTGGCCCTCTAATCGTGGTGGCGTCCCGAATACGCCCGGCGATCTTCTGGCCGGGTTTGCTCCCCTGGTTGGCCGGGATGCTTCTGGCTGCGGGCGTCTGGGCCCCGGTGGAGCGATTGAACCTGATCGCGTACGACGTGCTCGGGCGAATTCTGCCCCGTGCTTCCCCTGGTAGCGGTGTGGTGGTGGCGGTGGACGAAGCAAGTTTGCGGACATTGGGGCGTTGGCCTTGGTCCCGGTCCGTGCACGCGGCCATGGTGGATCGCCTGCGAGAGGTGGGTGTTCCCGCCGTGGCCTACGCCGTCCTGTTCACCGAGCCGTCCCTGACCGACCCGGAGGGAGATGCCGCCCTGACCCGGGCCCTTTTCCGCCACGGGGGCGTGATCCTGGCGGTGGCACCCCTGGCGGGGAAACAACCTGACGAAGTGATGCCGGGCGGGCCTTGGGATTCGCTACTGGCCAATGCACGACTCGGCCACGCCGATGTTGCGCTCGACACCGATGGTCTAGCCCGGCGTAATTTCCTCCTTGCTGGTGATGGTGCCCCTACCTGGCCCAGCCTGGGCTTGGCGATGTTGCGACGGATTGCGCCGACTGCCTCGGCGATGCCCCCGGCGGCTCGGGCCGAGGCGCAGGGGCTTGGGCTCCCTGGCCGTTGGCGGCGAGATTTCGAGGTCATGCTGCCAGTGACCGAGGCGCCCGTTCGAGAGGTATCCTTTTCCCGCGTTTTGGCGGACCCGGCCCTGGCTGCGACCCTGGCGGGACAACCGGTTTTCGTGGGAGTGACGGCGGCCGGAATCGACGCCGGACTCAGTACGCCCTGGGGTGGAGACGCCCCGGTGGCAGCGGTCCGGTTCCATGCTCAGGTCTTTGAGGCACTCCGGATGCATCGTACCGTGGCCCCCCTTGGGAGCCGGGCCAATCTCATATTGTGCGGCCTCCTGATGGTGCTGCCGCTCCTGCTATACCCGCGCCTGAACGATCGGGCGGGGTTGCTGCTGGGCGGGCTGGTGGTCGTCCCTCTGTTGGTCAGCGCACTCCTGCTGGGTTTTGCCGGTCGCTGGTTCCCACCGGTTCCAACCTGTCTTGGCTTGGCGGCGATTCACCTGACGTGGAGTTTTCGCGTTCTCGGCCGGGTCCGCCAGTCCCTCCAGCGGACCCGCAATCGCGCTTCGGTGACCCTCGACGCCATCAGTGACGGGGTGATCACCGTGGACCGCAACGGATTTATCGAACACCTCAATCCGGCGGCCGAGCGCCTGTGCGGCGTGGCTTCGGCCAAGGCGGCGGGGCGGACCCTGGGCGAACTGTTCGGCGGCGATGGCCAGGCAGGTGCGCCAGTCGAGGCGGCCATGGCCGAGTGCCTTGGCACGGCAAAGCCTTTGCGCCTGGACATGGATGTCCTGATTGGCCTCGGTGTCGGGCAGCAGCGGGTCATGCGGGCAGCGGCGGGCCCGATCCGCGACCAGGACGGGCGGGTTGAAGGCGGGGTGCTGGTCCTCAGCGACATCAGCGAACGGGTTGCCGCGGCGGAACGACTGAACCACGCTGCAACCCACGATGCCCTCACCGGCTTGCCCAATCGCAACCTCCTTCGGGACCGCCTGCAATTGGCTCTGGCCAAGGCCGATCGCCATCAGGCAGGAGTGGCGGTGCTGTTCGTGGACCTGGACCGCTTCAAGCACATCAACGATAGCCTGGGCCACGAGGTGGGCGACGAGGTACTGCGTTACCTGGCCGGGCGGCTGCAGCGGGTGGTGCGGGTCGGCGACACCGTGTGCCGGTGGGGTGGCGACGAATTCGTGCTCATCCTCGATCACCAGACCCAACGCGACGCGGTGGCCGTCGTGGCGCGAAAGCTCCTCGATGCGGTGGCGGAGCCCTGTACGGTGGGCGAAGCCGAGTTCCTGCTGTCGTGCAGTATCGGAATCGCCATCTCGCCGGAGGATGGCCAAGACGCGGACACCCTCTTGCGCCTGGCCGATATGGCCATGTATCGGGGCAAGGCGAAGGAATCCGGCGGCTTTCACTTCTATTCCGCCGAGATGAATGCCTGGAGTCAGAACCGGCTGGAGATCGAGAACGAATTGCGCCATGCCCTCCAGCGCAAGGAATTCGAGCTTTACTACCAGCCCCAGGTCGAGCTGGAGAGCGGTTGCACGGTCGGGCTGGAGGCGCTCCTGCGCTGGCGCCATCCGGTGCGGGGGCTGATGGCGCCCGGCGCTTTCATGGAAGTCGCAGAGGAATCGGGCTTGATCCAGCGGATCGGCGATTGGGTGGTCAATGAGGCCTGCGACCAGATCGCCCAATGGCTGCGTGCCGGGCATCCCTGTGTACCGGTGGCGATCAATGTTTCGGCCCGTCAATGTGCGGACCGGCGGATTGCGCGCACGCTGGCCGATGCCCTTGGGCGCTCGCAGGTGCCACCCCGCCTCCTGAAGCTCGAACTGACGGAGACCACGGCCATGCGCGATGTGGATCAGGTGGCCGGCCTTCTGTACGACATCAACGGCCTTGGCGTGAGCATTTCGGTGGATGATTTTGGCACGGGCTATTCCTCCCTGTCCTACCTCAAGCGCTTTCCGATCAGCCAGTTGAAGATCGATCGCTCCTTCGTTCGCGACATCACCCACGACGCTGACGATGCCGCCATCGTGCGAGGCACGATTGCCCTGGCCCACAGCCTCGGACTGGAGGTCGTGGCCGAAGGGGTCGAGACTGAGGATCAGCAGCGATTTTTGGCGGCCCAGGGTTGTCGGATCGCCCAGGGTTACCTCTACGGTCGGCCCATGCCGGCGCTGGCGTTGGCGATCTTTGGGGGTACTGGCCTGGTGGCTACTGTGAGCTGAGTCCATGGCCCAGCAACCACGGCGACCTGCGCAATGGCTCGTCGCGCTTCTGACTCTAGTCGCTGCGGGGCTGGGCTGGCTGGGCTCGGACGGCGCGAGACTCCCCCGCATTGGCAGTCTTCCCGCCTGCCTCGGGGAATCGGAGCCGATGAAAGTGTCGAGCCAGATGCCCTATGTGCGGGTCGCGGTGGGAGGCGCAACCGGGGAATTCGTGCTCGATTTCGGTGCCGACGTGAGCAGCATCACCCCCGCCGCCTTCGACGGTCCGGCCAAGCCCGTGCCCGTCCGTGGGACCTCCGATCACTACGCGGATTTTCGCTTCTTTGGCCCCTGGGGGACCGTTCGGCTCCTGCCGGCTGCCGTGGCGGTCCAGGGTTCCGTGCGGCAAGCGGGCGTGCTTGGCACGGATTTCCTGTCCCGGCACGCCTACACCATCGACTATCGTGGCGGCCGCGTTCATCGCGCCACCCGCGCAGGATTTTGCTCGCCAGCGGAGTTGTCCGGCGCTGGATTCCACGCCCTCAGCACCGTCGGCTACTACTCCGAGCAACCCGCAGCGCTCACTTGCCCGGCGACCGGCGGGCACGGGACGTGCCCCAACATTCCCAGCCTGCCGGTCCAGATCGGGCCGATCCGGGCCATCGCCCAACTGGACACCGGCTTTGACGATGGCCAGACACCCCATTCGGTGAATATCAACGAAGCCCTGTTGTTCGCCCTGCGGCGTGCCGGGGTCGAGTTAGTCTCTCGGCCCGATCTCGCGCTCCACCTCAGCACCTGCCAGGCTGGTGTCAGCGAGGCAGTGGAGGCCTATCAGCTTTCGGCGGCCCAATCGATTTCCTTTGTGGAGGAGGGCGGCGGGATACGGCGCTACGGGGCCGACCAGGTAACCCTGTTCGTCAAGCGCACCCCGGCCGCGGCGGCCGTGTGCGGGGGCATCGGCACCTGGGCCCAGCCCGCCGCGCAGTTGGGCGCATCCTTTTTTGCTCGCGGCGTCCTGGTGGTGGACCCCTTTGGCGCCAGGGTCTGGTTTCGCGACTCCTGAACGGAAGGCAAAAAGAAGTGCGGGGCACCTGAGGTGCCCCGCCGGGGTGGCCCTTCAAGGAGGGCCGTCGCTTCCGGTCAGGAAGCGCTTATAAGAAGATGCAGGACTCCAGCCGATTGCGCAGCACCGGTTCTGGCGTCTTGGTGTAGTCCTTCTCGAAGCGATCGGTCACCAGGCGAGCCGTCCGCGCGTCGAGGCCACCGTTGAGGAGACCCATGAATGCCGGAGGGGCCACCAGGATGGCTCGCTCGAAGGCCTGGGTGGCACGGCCCTGGCTGAACTCCCGCGCGATCTGTTGAGCAAAAAGCTTTGCCTCGTGGATCTTCGGCCAGGTCTGGGGCTCACCGCTGCCACGCTGAGTCGTAATGGCTCCGGGGTGGTCACTAACCAGGTCGGAATTCTTTTGGCGACTGGCTGGATGCATCCACTCCTTGACGAGACTCAGCCCCTTGTTGGGGCCTAGGTTGGCGTAGAGTTTGGCGAGGCTAGCATTGGCAACGAGGATCCAAGTGATGGCCATAGAGAGCACTCCGGGCGGGCGGTGGGGGGAGCCGGCCGCCACCATTCGGTGGCGTACGCTCCTCAATCTAGGTGTCGAATCCACTTCACGCAAATTCTTTTTGTTCTCTTTGCTCTTGGCCTTGTGGGTCCTCGGCGGGGGGGCCGGGCAGGCCCTCAGGTCTAGAAAATACCCATCGCCAACCCGCTTGCGAACGCCTCGCCCAGATCGCGGCAGCGAGCCAGATCGGCTTCGGTCAGCTCGCCCCGGGCGATGACCGGCTCCGCGACCTCCTTCCAGCGATAACCGTTGGCGATACGCCGGATCTCCCGCACGGCCCCGCTCCCGTCGTTGCCGGCGCTGACGAAGATCGCGAAGGGCACCCCTTCCATTTTTCCTTCCAGGGGGTAGTAGGTGCGGTCGAACAGGTCCTTCAATGCGCCACTCATGGTGCCGAAGTTCTCCGGTGTGCCAAGCAGTATCCCCCGGCACTGGGCGAGGTCGGTGATACCGGTGTCGAAGGCCCGCTGAAGGACCACGTCGACCTCCGGGACTGCCTGGGCGCCGGTAAGAACGGCCTTGGCCAGGCGTTCGGTGTTGCCGCTCTGGGTGTGATAAGCGACGAGGAGACGGGGGTAAGGACTCATGGCTTGGGAGCCGCGGGGTCCTGGCGGTAAAAACCCGCCAAAAGTTCATACACTTTGGGGTGAGCGCGCCGCAGGCCCTGGGGGTCATCGAAGAAGGCTTCGCTCGCGACCGCGAAGAATTCCGCACCGTCCTCGGCCGCATAAGGGTCCAGGTAGGTCGGTAGGCCGCGTTCGACCAGGCGAGCCACGGACTGGCGGGCAGCTTCCATTTCGGCGGACCAGCGGCTCGGCGCCAAACCGCCCGGCAGCAGCGGGCGACCATCCACCTGCCCATCCAGCATGTCAAGCTTGTGGGCAAATTCGTGGATGACCACGTTGGCGCCGTCGACGGCGGCGGGATCATCAGGCCATGACAGGATCACCGGCCCCCCGGGCCAGGCCTCGCCGAGGGCGGGTTCGTCGTATTCATGGATCACGCCGGCCTCGTCCACCACCTCCCGCGGAATCATGAAGTCCCCCCGATAGACCACCACGCCAATCCATCCTCGATAAGCCTCCAGACCGAGATTCAGGATCGGCAGACAGGCCTGGAGGGCAATGGCAAGGAGAATGTCGTCGGTGAGGACGAAGCCGTGGGCGCCGTGGAATTCCTTTTCGGCAAGAAAATCCAGGCACAGGTTCCGCAGCCGTTGGCGATCCGTGGCGTTGAGATGCCCGAGGCAGCGAAGGCGCGCCTCGACCCGCTGCCAGGTTTCCTCGCCAACCGCTGGGCGCTGGTTCCCGCGCAACCAGCGGACCACCCGCTTGAACACCATGAATACTCCTTTCCGTCGATCCGCTGGACCCTAGGCACCCCGGGCAGCGCGGGTCAGGAGGCGCGGGAACGGGTGGTAAGGCCGATGCCGGCAAACACCAGGGCGATGCCGAGAAAATGGTACCAGTCGGGTCGCTCGCCCAGGAACACCGCCGCCAGGAGCGTGGAAAATACCGGCATCAGGTGGATGAAAAGGGAGCCGCGGTTGGGCCCGACAGCGGCGACGCCGGCGTTATAGAACACATAGCCGAGGAAGCCCGGGAAGATGCCGGCATAGAGCATTGCAAGCCAGGCTCGTGGACCTGCGACGATTTGGCGACCCTCTCCGGCCATCTCCCAGGCCCAGGCAGGCGCCAGAACCAGTAGGCCAACCACCGTGAATGCCGCCAGGGCGACCATCGGGTGGAGGCCCGCCGGCCGCCATGACAGGCCAACCGTGTAAAGGCCCCAGGTCGCCACCGCCAGCAGCATCCACAGGTCGCCGACGTTGAGCCGCAGGTCAAGGAGCGCCGAGGGCTGGCCGTGGCTGATCAGGGTGAGGACTCCGACCAGGGAGATTGCCACCCCAGCGCCTTCCCCCCGGGTCAGGCGCTTGCCCAGGAGCGCCCAGGCCAGGGCGATCGTCGCTACCGGGATAAACGAGTTGAGGAGGGCAGCATTGGTGGCCGTGGTGTGCTGCAGGGCCAGATAGGCAAAGGTGTTGTAGCCCCCTACGCCCAGGAGCCCGAGCACGACCAGCGGTCGCCAGTGCTGGCGCAGGAGCGGCATCTGCTGGCGCAAATGGGGCAAGGCAAAGGGCAGGGTCAAGAGCAGGCAGATCGTCCACCGGGCAAAGGCCAGGGCCACCGGCGGGACGTCGGCCCGGATCCCCCGCCCGACGACCATGTTGCCCGACCAGAAGAGCACCGTGAGGGTGAGGAGCAGGTAGGGATGGGCGGACCAGCGGGCAGGGGGGGCGTCCATGGGGGAATTGAAACCGGATGTTGGAGCCCCATTATCGAGATGGGGCCCGATCGCCTCAATGTGGGATACTCCTAACATGGTTTCCGTCAGTCACGCCGTCACTGAAGCCGATGCCGAAACGCCGCCCATCGACCGGCTGTGCGACGGCTTGAGCGAAGCCCAGCGGGCCCTCGTCGAGCGCGCCCTGGTCATGGCCGAGCCGATTTACCGGGATCGGGTCCTGGGAACGGGAGAGGCGGTGTGGCGCCACGCCCTGGGCACCGCGATGATCGCGGCCTCCTTGCGCCTGGACGTGGAGACGCGGATCGCGGCAGTACTGTTCTCGGTGGAGGAATACCTGGAGGGTGCCGACGCCCGCCTGGAAGAGGAGTTCGGTGCGCCGGTGGCCAGATTGGTCGAAGGCCTCAAGTCGCTCAACGGGCTCAGGGTCATCACACGCATGACCGCCAATGCCACCGCGCCGGACATCCGGGCCCAGACCGAGACCCTGCGCAAGATGCTCCTCGCCATGGTCACGGACATCCGGGTCGTTCTCCTGCGCCTGGCGTCCCGCACCCAGACCCTGCGTTTTTTCACCGAGCAGCCGGGCAGCAGCCGGGAGGATGTCGCCCGGGAAAGTCTCGACATCTACGCGCCCCTGGCCAACCGCCTTGGGGTCTGGCAGCTCAAGTGGGAGCTGGAGGATCTTTCGTTCCGCTTTCTCGAACCGGAGACCTACAAGCGCATCGCCAAGATGCTCGACGAGCGCCGTGTCGAACGCCAGCAGTTCATCGACGACTGCATCGAGCGCCTGAAACGGGAACTGGCCGCCATGGGCATCGAGGCCGAAATCTATGGCCGCCCCAAGCATATCTACAGCATCTACAACAAGATGCGGCGGAAAGGGCTGGACTTTTCCGAAGTCTATGACATCCGCGCGCTACGGGTCCTGGTGCGGGAGATTAAGGAGTGTTACTCGGTCCTTGGGCTGGTGCACCAGATCTGGCAGCCGATCCCTAAGGAATTCGACGACTACATCACGATGCCCAAGGGCAACAACTACCAGTCCCTCCACACGGCCGTGGTGGCAGGTGACGGGCGAGCCCTGGAAGTCCAGATCCGAACCTTCGCCATGCACCAGCATGCCGAACTCGGGGTGGCAGCCCATTGGCGCTACAAGGAGGGTGGCGCCTCCAGCAGTGAGTACGACGAAAAGATTGCCCTCCTGCGCAGCCTTCTGTCCTGGCGCGACGAGGTGGCCGATTCGGCCGACTGGGTGGAAAAGTTCAAGCGCGCTTCCCTGGATGACACCATCTACGTGCTCACCCCTCAGGGTCGGGTGGTGGAACTGGCGCGGGGCGCCACGCCGCTGGATTTCGCCTATCGTGTGCATACCAGTCTGGGGCACCGCTGCCGTGGCGCGAAGGTGGACGGCCACCTGGTACCGCTCAACACCGTGCTTGAGAACGGTCAGACGGTCGAGATCACGGCGGCCAAGGAAGGCGGTCCATCACGGGACTGGCTCAATCCCGCGCAAGCGTACGTCCACACCGGCCGGGCCCGCCAGAAGATCAAGCAATACTTCGCCGCTCTGGAAGAGGAAGAGCTTCTCACCCGCGGCCGCAGCTTCGTCACCAAGGAACTTCAACGGGAAGGGCATGGCCAGACCAACATGGAGGGCCTGGCCGGCCGGCTGGGCTTCAAGGACACGGCCAGTCTGTTCATTGCCGCCGGACGTGGCGAGATCGGCCCCCGGGCTGTGCAGATGGCCCTGCGGGAGGCTGCCCATGAATCCGCCGAAGAGTCCCGCGAGCCGGAAATCGTCATTGGTCGCAGCCATGGTCATGACAGCAGCGACCGGATCCTCATCGTCGGGGTCGGCAAGCTGCTGACGTCCCTCGGGCGGTGCTGCAAGCCCGCCCCGCCGGATGCCATTGAAGGCTTTGTTACCCGAGGCCGGGGGATCTCCATCCACCGGGTGGACTGTCCGGACTTCCAGAATCTGGCCCGGCGCCATCCTGAGCGTCTGGTGGCCGCCGAATGGGGTGATCAGGCCATTGGCGGGCGTCAGGCGGTCTATCCCACCGACATCCGGGTCAAGGCCGCGGATCGCCAGGGCTTGCTGCGGGACATCTCCGAAGTCCTGTCGCGGGAGAAGCTGAATGTCATCGCAGTGAACACCCTGTCCAAGAAGGGCGCCGCCTTCATGAAATTCACCGTCGAGGTGGCGGGCGTGGCCCAGCTTCAACGGGCATTGACCGTGATCCGCGAGGTGGATGGGGTGGAGGATGTCACCCGGGGTTGACCTTCGGCCGGCGTCTCAGCCCTGGCCGGCCAGTTCCTGCAGGATGAGGGTCTGGGCGGACCGCTGACGGCCCCTCGGCGTGCGGCGGCGATAGGTACCGTTGGCGAGCATTTCCCAGGATTGGCAGTTGTCCACCAGGTAGGGGCGGAGCCCTTCCTTCATCACCCTGCGCTTGAGCTTCGGGTCCAGGACGGGAAACGCCACCTCGATGCGGCGGAAGAAGTTCCGTCCCATCCAATCAGCGCTGGAAAGGTAGATCTTCTCCGACCCGGCGGCGTGGAAATAAAAGATCCGGTGATGTTCCAGGAAGCGGCCGACGATCGAGCGCACCCGGATGCTTTCGGACAGACCGGGGACCCCCGGGCGCAGCGCGCAGGGGCCACGCACAACGAGATCGATCTCGACACCTGCCTGGGAGGCGGCGTAGAGGGCCTCGATGGTCTCGGGTTCGAGAAGCGCGTTCATCTTGGCGATGATGCGGGACTTGCGGCCCTGGCGAGCCTCCGCTGCTTCCGCCTCAATGGCCGCAACCACGTTCGCATGCAACGCAAAAGGCGCTTGCCAGAGGTGGCGCAAAGTCGCGGCACGACCGAGCCCGGTGATCTGCTTGAAGATTTCTGCCACATCCTCGCCAATTTCCTCGTTGGCGGTGAGTAGGCCGAAGTCGGTGTAGAAGCGGGTCGTGCGGGGATGATAGTTGCCGGTGCCCAGATGGACGTAGCGCCGCAGGCCTTGGTCCTCGCGACGGACCACGATCAACAGTTTGGCGTGGGTCTTGTAGCCGAACACGCCATAGACGACGTGGGCGCCAACCTCTTCAAGACGGTTGGCCCAGGAGATGTTGGCCTCCTCGTCGAATCGGGCCATCAGTTCGACCACGACGGTCACCTCCTTGCCGTTGCGCGCGGCCCGGGCCAGATGTTCCATGAGCACCGAGTCGGTGCCGGTGCGGTAGACCGTCATCCGGATCGCCAGCACCTGCGGATCGTCGGCGGCGGCTTCCAGGAGTTCGATCACTGGCGCAAATTGCTGAAAGGGGTGGTGGAGCAAGATGTCCTGGCGCCGGATCGCGGCAAATACGTCCGACCCCTGGCTCAGGGCCCGCGGAAGGCCGGGCCGAAACGGCGGGTACTTGAGGTCTGGCCGGTCCACCCAGTCCGGTACCTCGATGAGCCGCACCAGATTCACGATCCCTGGCGTGCGATACAGGTCGCTATGCATCAGGTCGAAATGTTGGAGGAGGAACTCGGACATGGCCGTGGAGCAGTTATCCGCCACCTCCAGGCGAACCGCATCGCCAAAACGCCGCTGTTGCAGCTCCCCCTTGAGAGTGGCCCGCAGATCTTTCACCTCTTCCTCGTCCACGAAGAGATCCGAGTTGCGGGTCACGCGGAACTGGTAGCACCCAAGTACCTGCATCCCGGTAAAGAGTTCATCCACGTGCTGATGCAGCACGGACGAGAGAAACACGAAGCCGTAGTCGATACCGGCAATGTCCCGGGGCAGGCGGATCACCCGGGGGAGCGCCCGCGGCGCCTGGACGATGGCGGCATCGCAATCCCGCCCGAAGGCGTCTCGCCCCTCCAGTTCCACCGCGAAATTCAGGCTCTTGTTCAGCACCCGGGGGAAAGGATGGGCCGGGTCCAGGCCGATGGGGGTGAGCACGGGTTTGACCTGGGTGACGAAGTAATTGTGTATCCACTCCCGCTGGGCTTCGCTCCACTGGATACGCCGAAGGAAGGCGATCCCTTGGTGGCGGAGCGCCGGGAGGATGTCATCGTTAAGCAAGTCGTATTGGTCCGCTATGAGGCGATGGACTTCGCGACTGACCTTTTCCAGCAGATCCCCCGGGAGGGTGCCGTCATCGCCGGCGGAGAGGGTGCCCAGGCGAAGGTGTTCCTTGATGCCTGCCACCCGAATCTCGAAGAACTCGTCGAGATTGCTCGATACGATGCACAGGAAGCGCAGGCGCTCCAGGAGCGGCACGGCCGGGTCTGCCGCCTGGGCGAGCACCCGTCGCTGGAATTGCAGCAGGGACAGCTCCCGATTGATGAAATGCTCCGGCGGGAAAGCACGCAGGTCGAGGGTTCGGCTCATGGTGGTCGGTGGCAGGCGGTCGGACTCGGACATCTTGGACGCGAGATTCTGGGCAGGAGCCCCAGTATGTGACAAGTAGATTACGGCGCTGTGACACGAACCGCCGGGCCGGCCCCCCGGCGACCCAACTTTGGCCAGCGCCGGACCGGCCCCGGTGCGGTGATAGAATTCTCGCCTATCGCTTCACCGGGCCTTCGGGCGCTTCCCGCATGGAACACGAGCTAATCGCCGCCGTCGACCTGGGCTCCAACAGCTTCCGCCTCCAGGTAGGCCGCTGTGTCGGTGACCAGATCTACCCCCTCGACGGGCTGAAGGAGGTGGTCCGCCTCGCCGCCGGACTCACCCCGGAGAAGACTCTCGACTTCGCGGCTCGCCAGCGGGGCCTGGCCGCCTTGCGGCGCTTTGGCGAGCGCCTGCGGGGTTTTGCGCCGGACACGGTCCGGGCGGTGGCTACCAATACCCTGAGGGTGGCCAAGAATGCTCCCGAGTTTCTGGTGGAAGCCGAGGCCGCGTTGGGTTTCCCGATCGAGGTGATCGCCGGACGCGAAGAGGCGCGCCTGATTTACGTTGGCGTCGCCCATTGCCTGCCGGACCCCCATCGCCAGCAACTGGTGGTGGACATCGGCGGCGGCTCCACCGAGTTCATCATCGGCAAAAGCTTCCAGCCCTTGCAACTCGAATCCCTCTACATGGGGTGCGTGTCCTACAGCCTGCGCTACTTTCCCGAAGGCCAGGTGGACAAGCGCCGTTTTTGCGAAGCGGAGCTGGCGGCGCGCCGGGAGTTGCAGGCCATCGGCTTCCCCTATCGCGAAACCGGCTGGGAGCGGGCCGTGGGATCCTCCGGTTCGGCCAAGGCCCTCCTTGATGTGCTTGAGCAGAACGGCTGGTCCGAGGGAGGCATCAGCCTGGAAGGGCTGGAGCATTTTCGCGCCGCCCTTGTTCGGGCCGGCAGTGTCCATCGCCTCGACCTCCCAGGCCTCAAAGGCGACCGGCTGCCCGTCATTGCCGGGGGACTGGCCATCATGACGGCGGTGTTCAAGGAGTTTGCCCTTGAACACCTGGCTTTTTCCGACGGCGCGCTGCGCCTGGGCGTGCTCTACGACCTGTTGGGGCGCTACCACCACCACGACCATCGGGATGCGACGGTGCAGGCCTTCGCCCGCCGCTACGATACGGACGCCGCCCACGCCGATCAGGTGGCCGACACCGCCTTGAATCTGCTCGCCCAGATCCAGCCTGCCAGTCTCGATCCCGACCATCCTGAGCATCGATTTCTCGTCTGGGCGGCCCGTCTGCACGAAATCGGCGTCTCCGTGGCCCACTCCGGCTATCACAAGCACAGTGCCTACATTCTTGCCAACGCCGACATGCCGGGCTTTTCCAAGATGGACCAAAGCCGCCTTGCCCGCATCGTCCTCGCCCATCGTGGCAAACTGGAGCGCCTGGCCCCCCTCGACCCCAATAGCAGCGACTGGCGGCTGATCGGCTGCCTGCGGCTTGCCGCCGTGCTGCACCGGGCCCGCGACGGACGCGGCACGCCGCCGGTGGAGCTGCGTGCCGACGGTCGCGACCTGATCCTGATCGCGGACGCAAACTGGCTCGACGAGCACCCCCTCACGGCGGCCGCGCTGGCCGATGAGGAGCGGCAGTGGGGCCTCATAGGCCGCCCCTTGCGAGTTCTGCGCGGTGCGCGCCGGGCGGTAGCCTAGACGACCATGTCCGCGGCGGAACCGACGGCGCCGCAGCTTGAACTCCTGGGCGAAGGGCGAGTCGCCTTATGCGGCCATTGGAGCCACCGGGATCTGACCCGCTCGATTGCGACGCTGCGCCGGGCCTTGGCTCGCCTCCCGCGCGACACTCATTGGGACCTGACATCCATCGGGCGAATGGACAGCTTTGGCGCCCTCGTGATTTGGCGAGCCTGGGGCCGCACCTGGCCGCCGCATGTGGCCTTGTCGCCCGTCGTCCGCGAGGCCCTCGATCGGGTCGCGGCGGCGCGGGGAGAATCCCTACCCCCGCAGCCCCGTCCCCGGATGACTGCCGCGCTGGTCCTGGTCGGGGAAGGCGCGTTCCGCCTAGGCCGCCACGCCACGGATTTTGTTGCCCTGCTGGGGCGGATCGCCCTGGACGTGATGGCCCTGGCGGGGCAGCCAGGACACTGGCCGCTGCGGGAGATCACGGCCAATCTCTACAAGGTCGGGGTCCAGGCGATGCCGGTGGCGGCCCTGGTCGGATTCCTGATCGGCGTGGTGCTGTCCTACCTCTCCGCCTTGCAACTGCAGACGTTCGGGGCAGACGTCTTCATCGTCAATATCCTCGGTCTGGGCATCATTCGGGAGTTGGGCCCGGTGCTGGTCTCGGTGCTGGTGGCAGGGCGTTCCGGTTCGGCCATGACGGCCCAGATCGGGGTCATGCGGGTGACGGAGGAGATTGATGCTCTACGGGTGATGGGAGTTTCGCCCTATGTTCGTCTGGTACTGCCCAAGGTCGTCGCTCTGACCCTCGCCATGCCGATGCTGGTGCTATGGACCTCCGCGGTAGCCCTTCTGGGTGGCATGGTGACCGCTGATCTGCAGTTGAACCTGGGCTATGGTTTCTTTATCCAGACCTTGCCGCGGGTGGTTCCGCCCAGCAACCTGTTGCTGGCCCTGGTCAAGGGGCTCATCTTTGGCCTCCTGATAGCCCTGGTGGCCTGTCACTTCGGCCTCCGGGTGAAGCCCAATACCGAAAGCCTGGCCGCCAAGACCACCGCCTCGGTGGTCTCCGCGATCACGCTGGTGATTCTGGTGGATGCCGTCCTCGCTATCGTCACCCGACGGGTCGGAGTTCCCTACTGATGAATGCCCCGGTGGTGGATATGCGTGGCATTGGCACCTGCTTCGGCCGGCGCTGGGTTCATCGGGATCTCAACCTCCAGGTAACGGCGGGGGAAATGCTCGCATTGGTCGGCGGTTCCGGTTCCGGAAAGACGACCTTATTGCGTCAGATGGTGGGCCTGCTTACCCCCACGCAAGGCCAGGTTCGGCTTTTCGGGCAAAGTCTCACCGGCGGGAATCGCATCGAGCGGCGCCTGCTGCGCCAGCGGTTTGGCATGTTGTTCCAACATGGCGCCCTGTTCTCCGCGTTTTCAGTCTTCGACAACATTGCGTTTCCCCTGCGGGAGGCCGGAGTTGCCTCCCCCGAAGAGATTCGGGATCTCGTTGCCCTCAAGCTGGCCATGGTGGAGATCGACCTGGCCGATGCCCGCCACATGCCAGCGGAACTCTCGGGCGGGATGGTCAAGCGGGTGGCCCTGGCGCGGGCGCTGGCCCTGGAGCCGGAATTGCTGATCCTCGATGAGCCCACCGCAGGGCTCGATCCCGATCGCAGCGAAGGCTTCGTCACCCTGGTCCGGGATCTCCATCGCCAACTCGGCCTCACGGTGGTTCTGGTGACTCATGATCTGGACACCCTGGCAGCCCTGGCGACCCAGGTGGCAGTCCTGGCGGACCAACGTATACTCGCCCACGGACCTGTGGAGGCGATCATGGCGCTGGACCATCCCTTCGTGGAGCACTTCTTCCGGGGCGAACGGGGCCAACGCGCCCTCGCAGCCAATGCCCCTGGAGCCCAATAATGGAAAACCGCGCCCATGCCCTGGCCGCTGGCGTCTTCGTGCTCATATTCGCCCTGGCGGGGGTTCTGGCCTTGTGGTGGTTTGGCAATAACCGCGAACCGGTGCGGCGCTACGTTCTGGTTTCCGAAGGCGCGATCCCGGGACTCAACGAACAGGCCCAGGTCCGCTTTCGCGGCATCCGGGCCGGGAAGGTGATGCGCATTGGCATTGACCCAGACAACCCGCGCTGGATTCTGGTCGAAATTACCCTGAGGGCCGACCTGCCCGTAACCCGGGGCACCCGGGCCAGTCTGGGCTACCAAGGCCTGACCGGTATCGCCTTCGTCCAGCTCAATGACAGCGGCAGCGATCCGACGCCGCTGGCCGCGAGCAACGAGGATCTCCCACGCCTGCCCCTGGAGCCGGGGTTGATGGAACAACTGGCCGCGGTCGGGCCCCAGGCGCTCCACAAGCTCGAAGGCATCGTCGACCAATTGAGCCGGCTGTTCGACGCCACTAACGTGGCCCGACTTTCCCATACCATCGAGAGTCTGGATGCCGCCGCTGCCGGGGCGCGAGAAACCTTCCGAGAGGCACCCCTGGCATTGGCTGGGTTGCGCCGCGTGCTGAGCCCGGAGAATATGGCCCACCTCCAGGCCACTTTGAGCCACCTCGATGCCGTTACCGCGGAAGCGGCGCCGACGGTCTCGGAGCTACGCCGGCTGGCGGTGAAGCTGCAGGGATTGAGCGAAAGGGTGGACCGGCTCGCCGCCAGCACCCACCATCAATTGGAGAGCGGTACCGTGCCGAAAGCCAACGCCCTGTTGGAAGAACTGACGGACACCAGCCGCCGCATGGCGCGGCTTCTGGAAGCGGTGGAGGGCAATCCGGGGCTATTGCTTTTTGGCAAGGGCACTCATCGGCCGGGCCCGGGAGAACCGGGCTTCGCCGCTCCCGCCGCGACGGGAGGCACCCGATGATCCCGACGGTGTTCTTGAGCAGGTGGGCCGTGGCAATGGTTGTGGCGCTCGCCATGGCCGGTTGCCAGAGTCTCGAAACGCCTTCCAGCCGGGTCCGCAGCTATGACCTGGGTGCCGCCGAGTCCACGGTTCCCATGCCCAATTACCTGATCAGTACGGTGACCCTGAGCGCGCCGGCCTGGCTGCGGACGACCGCCATGCAGTACCGGATGAGCGACGAGGATCCCCGCGAGCGGAGGGCCTATCGGGACCACCGGTGGGTCGCGCCCCCGGGGGAACTGATCGGCGCCCGGCTTCAGCGGGATTTCGCGGCCGAAGGGCGCTGCCGCATGGAATTGAGTCTGGAAGAGTTCGTCCAGGATTTCTCGTCGCCGCAGGAGAGCGCAGGCGTGATGACGGTCCGCGCAAGCCTCGGCCCGGACGGCGACGGTTCGGCGCAGCTCCACCGCCGCTTCGCCTTTCGCGTTCCGGCAGGTCGTCCGGATGCCCCTGCTGGCGTCGAGGCCCTGGTGCGAGCGGTGGGACAGTTAAGCGTCGAGATCCGGGTGTGGGTGGATCAACCGGACGCCCGCGGGCTTTGCCAGAGGTCGTGAGCGAACTGGACTGGCTCGGTCAGAATTCATCATGCATTTCAAAGAAGACGACAAGGAGGAGACGATGAGCGCAGTGTTGCAGCAAACAGAAGGCCCGATCCTGTTGCGGCGGGACCAAGGAGGCGTCGCGACCCTGACCCTGAATCGCCCAAATCAGTTCAATGCCCTGTCGGAGGAGCTCCTGGAAACGCTGGATGGCACCCTGGCTGCGATTGCCGACGATTCGTCGGTCCGGGTGGTGGTGATTGCCGGCGCGGGGCGGGCCTTTTGTGCAGGCCACGACCTCAAGGAAATGCGCAGCCAATACACCCTGAGCTACTACCAGCACCTCTTTCGCCTTTGCGGCCGGATGATGACCCGCATCATCGAACTGCCCCAGCCGGTGATCGCCCGGGTGCATGGTATCGCCACGGCGGCAGGCTGCCAGCTCGTGGCGATGTGCGATCTGGCGGTGGCGGCCGATGTGGCCCGTTTTGCTGTCTCTGGAATCAATGTCGGCTTGTTCTGTGCCACCCCCAGCGTCGGTCTTGCCCGGAACATGGGGCGCAAGGACGCGTTCGAGATGTTGGTGACGGGGGATTTTATCGACGCCACTGAAGCCCGCCGACGTGGACTGGTCAATCGGGTGGTGGCCTTGGAGCAGCTCGACGAGGAGGTGGGCCGACTCGCCGCTTCCATCTGCGCCAAGTCGCCCATCGCCATCAAAATGGGCAAGCAGATGTTCTACCGCCAGATGGAGCTCGGCATCGAAGGGGCCTATCAGCTTGCGGCCGAATCCATGGCCTGCAACATGATGACCGAGGACGCCGCCCACGGCATCGACGCCTTCATGGCCAAGCGCACGCCGGAGTGGAAGGGCCGTTGAAGGGTGACGAACGGCCTCATCGATAGCCATTGCCATCTTGATGCGCCGGAATTTGCCGCCGACCGCGCTCAGGTGTTGGCCGCGGCCCGGGCTGCGGGGGTCGAGGTCTTTCTCGTGCCCGGGGTCGAGCGGGCTGGTTTCCCGGGGGTGGCGGAACTCGCGGCAGCGCAGGCCGGTATCGCCCCGGCCTATGGCATTCATCCACTCTATGTGCACCGGGCCGGCGATGAGGATTTCGAGGCTCTGACAGACTGGGTGAGGCGCCCCGGCACGGTGGCGGTTGGGGAGATCGGCCTTGATGGCTTTGTCTCCGACCGCGATCCTGCGCGCCAGGAGGAAGTCTTTGCCCGCCAGCTCCGTTTGGCGGCACAGGAGGACCTGCCGGTGGTGCTCCACGTTCGCCACGCCGTCGAGGCGGTGATTCTTCAGCTCAAGCGCTGCCCGGTCCCCGGCGGCATCGCCCATGCCTTCAATGGCAGCCGCCAGCAGGCGGAGACCCTGTTGGCGATGGGGTTTGCGCTAGGATTTGGTGGCGCGATGACTTTTTCCGGCTCGCGCCGAATCCGTGAACTGGCCGCTACACTGCCGGCCGAGGCCATCGTGCTGGAAACCGATGCCCCGGACATCCCCCCCCAGTGGGCCCAGGGGGTGCGCAATGAACCGGCCAACCTCTTTCGCTTTGCCGAAGTGCTGGCGCAATTGCGGGCAACCTCGGTCGCGGAAATCGCCTACCAGGTGCGGGAAAATGCCTGCCGGGTAATCCCGCGCCTTCGGCCGTATCTGGCGGGGTGAGCGCGGGCGGGCGGCGTCAGGCCGGCGCGGTGAGGGCCGCCCGTGGTGCCCCGGCCACGAGGGCATTGATCTCTTCCTTGAGGCGGGAAATGTCATCCTGGAAATTCTGGTGCATCACCAGGGACAGGCCAAAGCAATAGGCGTAGAGGAGCAGGCAGCGGGCAGAGGCCTCCTCGGGCGCAAGGCCGCAACCGAGAAAGAGCGTCCGGCTGCATTCCAGGCGGACGGCGTCCACCTCCCGCACGATGGCTGCGGCGGCCGGATCCCGCTGGGCCCATTCCCGCATGGCCAGCTCAATCAGAATGCCGCGCCGATTGCGAGTGGTGCTGTAGGTGTCAAGGAGATAGAAGATTTTTTCCCGCTCCCCTCCAGGTCGGGCCTTGGCCTGTTTAAGGACGTCCCGGATCCGGCCCTCCCTCCACGTGTCGAGGACCGTGGCAAGCAAGTCTTGTCGATCCTTGAAATGCCAGTAGAAGCTTCCTTTGGTGACCTTGAGGCGCCTCGCCAGGACTTCGATCCGCAGACCTGCGAAGCCTTCCTCGGCAAGAGCTTCCAACGCGCCTTTGATCCAGGCCGGGCGATCCAGGGTGGTGCGGGGCGGGGGAGGGGCCATGGGGGCGGTCATCTCCTGGTTGCAACCGGTAGCAGCGATCGTGGGCGGGTTTTGCCCTGGGATCCGATGGTCATGAACCCCCTTCGGGCCAGACGGCGTTCGGGGGAGTAGGATAGCCAAATGTCCGCGGGTGATGGGTCAAATGTGACAGGAGCGTGAAGGATTGAAGGTCCTGGTGGCGATCAAGCGGGTGGTCGATTACAACGTCAAGATCCGGGCGAAGGCAGACCGGCGCGGCGTGGAGTTGGCCAACGTGCGCATGAGCATCAATCCTTTCGACGAAATCGCCGTCGAGGAGGGGGTGCGTCTGCGCGAGGCCGGCTTGGCCCGGGAAGTCATCGTGGTCAGCTGCGGTACTCCGGCCTGCCAGGAAATCCTGCGGACCGGCCTCGCGACGGGGGCGGACCGGGCACTGCTGGTCAAGACGGATCTGCCTCTCGAACCCTTGGGGGTGGCCAAGCTCCTGCACGCGGTTTGCATCCGGGAGTCCGTAGGCCTGGTGCTTCTGGGCAAACAAGCGATCGATGACGACGCGAACCAAACCGGGCAGATGCTGGCCGGCCTCCTGGGCTGGGCCCAGGGGACTTTTGCCTCGTCCCTCAATCTGTCCGGCGGGAGGGCCTGGGTAGGACGGGAAGTGGACGGGGGCCTCGAAACGGTGGAGCTTGTACTTCCGGCGGTGGTGACGGCCGACCTGCGGCTCAACGAGCCACGCTTTGCCACCTTGCCCAACATTCTCAAGGCCAACCACAAACCGATGGCGACGACCAGCCCGGAGGAACTCGGCGTGGATCTGCGCCCACGCCTGACGACCCTTCAGGTGGTGGAGCCGCCCAAGCGCCCGGGCTGTACCCTGGTGGGCGATGCGCGCCAAATGGCCACTGCCCTCAAGCTGGCGATGGGGCGCGGCATGCCGTCATGAATCTGCCCCCGGACCTTTTCTCGCCCGTCTGGCACCTCCTGGCCTGGTTCCTCACGGCCGCCATTGCAGTCTGGGGCTGGCGCACAGCGCCCTGGGGGCCTCTGCGGGAAGGCGGGCGCGTGCAGGTGACCTGTGCGGTGGCGGTGATCCTGACCCCCCTTTGGAGTATGAAGGCGGGTATCAAGCCCGGCCTCGACCTTCACCTGCTGGGAGCCATGGCCGCCCACCTCACCTTGGGGCCCCAATTGGCCATGCTGTCCTTGGGCCTCGCCTTGACCGGGGTCACGCTCAATGGCGGTATGGAATGGGGGGCCTGGGAAATCAATTTCATTCTGATGGTGGTCGTGCCAGTCACCATCGCCCGGGCCATTCATGGTCTGGTGGAACGACGCCTGCCGAACCATGTCTTCGTCTATCTATTCGTCGGCGCCTTTCTGGGCGGTGCGCTTACGGTGATGGCCCAGGGCCTCGTGGTCTCCCTGGTTCTGATCCTCGCCGACGCCTACAGCTATGAGTATTTGTCGACCCACTATCTGCCTTATTTCCTCCTGCTCGGCTTCGCCGAGGGCTGGATGACGGGTATGGCGATGACGTTGCTGGTGGTATACCGTCCGCAGTGGGTCGCGACCTTCGACGACCAGCGATACCTTTTGAACAAATGACCCTCACGGGACCGGAGAGTCCCTTCCTGGATGGAGCGAAACGACGATGAGCGCTTACGTGGCACCGCTGCGGGATATGAAGTTCGTGATGACGGAACTCGCGGGCCTGGATCAGTTGGTCAGCCTGCCCGGGTGCGAGGAGGTCAGCGCCGATCTGGTGGATGCGATTCTCGAGGAAGCGGGCAAACTCGCCAGCGGGGTCCTGGCGCCCCTGAATGCGTCAGGCGACAAGGAAGGCGCTCGCTGGGAGCAAGGAGAAGTCAAGACGGCCGCCGGGTGGTCGGAGGCCTATCGCCAGTATGTGGAAGGGGGTTGGAGCTCCCTGGCCTGTGAACCTGAATACGGTGGGCAGGGGCTGCCCAAGCTCGTGGCGACGGCGGTGATGGAGATGTGGAAGGCGGCCAATATGGCGTTTTCCTTGTGTCCCATGCTGACCAATGGCGCCATCGAGGCGCTCACCCTGAAGGGCACGGACGAACAGAAGGCGATCTATCTGCCCAGGATGGTAAGCGGTGAGTGGACCGGCACCATGAACCTTACCGAGCCCCAGGCGGGTTCCGATCTGGCGGCGGTGAGAACCCGGGCAGAACCCCAGGCCGATGGGAGCTACAAGATCTTCGGCCAGAAGATCTTCATCACCTATGGCGAGCACGACCTGACCGCCAACATCATCCACCTCGTCCTTGCCCGACTTCCGGATGCGCCGGAAGGGGTGAAGGGGATTTCGCTTTTCGTGGTGCCCAAATTCCTGGTCAATGCCGACGGTAGTCTGGGCGCGCGTAATGACGTCCATTGCGTGTCCATCGAACACAAACTCGGCATTCACGCCAGCCCCACCGCGGTGCTCGCCTTTGGTGACCGCGGGGGGGCGATTGGCCACTTGGTCGGTGAGGCCAATCGCGGGCTTGAGTACATGTTCATCATGATGAACGAAGCCCGCTTTGCAGTGGGCATGGAAGGTATTGCACTCTCAGAGCGGGCTTACCAACAGGCCCTGGCCTATGCCAAGGATCGCGTCCAGGGAACGGAACTCGGCGTCCGGGGTGGTCCCAAGGTTGCGATCATCCACCACCCCGATGTGCGGCGGATGTTGATGTCAATGAAATCCCAGACCGAGGCCATGCGGGCCCTTGCCTACGTGGTGGCCGGGGCCAATGACGTCGCGCACCGCCATCCGGACCCGGCCCAGCGAGCCGCCAAACAGGCCTTTGTCGATCTGATGATCCCCGTTGTGAAGGGCTGGAGCACCGAGAACGCCACCGAGATCGCCTCCACCGGCATCCAGATCCATGGCGGCATGGGATACATCGAGGAAACGGGTGCAGCCCAGCACTTCCGTGACGCACGCATTACCTCGATCTACGAGGGAACGACAGCCATCCAGGCCAACGACCTCATCGGCCGCAAGATGGCGCGAGAGCAGGGCCTTACGATGAAGGCGGTGATCGGCCTCATGCGGGCGGTCGCGGCCGAAACGGGGGACCTGCCCAACGTGGAAGGGCCGGTCATTGCTGCCGCCCTGGGCCATGGGATCGATGCCCTGGAGCGTGCGGCGGGCTATCTGGTGACAACCTACGGGGTGGATATCAAATCCGCCCACGTGGGATCGGTCCCCATGCTGAAGCTGTTGGGGATCGTGGCCGGAGGGTGGCAAATGGCGCGCAGCGCGGTGGCCGCCCAGCGCCACCTGACCGACGGCGACGGGGACACCGCCTTCTACCGCGCAAAGTTGGTCACCGCCCGCTTCTACGCCGACCACATCCTGCCCCAGGCGGCAGCCCTGGCCCATACTGTGGTGCATGGGGCCCCCGGCGCCTTGGGCCTCGCCGAGGATCAGTTCTGACGGATCCCCTACGATGAAATGAAAAAGGCCGCGAGAGCGGCCTTTTCTACGCCGAGGGAGCGGCGAGGCGCTTACTTCACCGTGGCCTGGGCCCGTAGGTCCATGATGTGCTGTTCCACCTTCTGCTGCTGCAGTCGCTGGGTGAGCTGGCCTTTCACCTCGTCCAGGCTGGGTGCCTTGAGGGCGCGCACGTCTTCCAGAAGGATAACGTGGTAGCCGAAATCAGACTTGACCGGCTGGGGGGTGAACTTGCCCTTTTCAAGCTTGACCATGGCCTCGGAGAAGGGCTTCACGAACATGCCCGGATTGCTCCAGCCCAGGTCCCCGCCCTTGTCCTTGGATCCGGGATCCTTGGAATCCTTTGCCAAATCGTCGAATTTCTGCCCGCTTTGAAGCTTCGAGATGATGGCTTTGGCATCGTCTTCCTTTTCGACCAGGATGTGGCGGACCTTGTACTCCTTATCGCCGAGGTTGCCCTTGATCTTGTCGTATTCGGCCTTGACCTGGGCATCGGAGACCGGATTGGCCTTGACATATTCCTGTAGGCCGGCACGGACCAGAATCGCCTGTCGGGCGAGATCCATTTGGGCGGCCACAGCCGGTTGCTTGTCGAGGCCCTTTTTCTTGGCCTCCTGGGCGATCACTTCCCGACGGACCAGTTCCTCGGTCACGGCCTTGCGCAACTGCTCGGAATCAGGCGCTCCCTGGGACTTCTGCTCGGCCATCATGGCGTCGGCCCAGGCGGCGGGAATCGGCGTGCCGTTGACCGTGGCGACGGGCCCGGCGGCAACCGCGCCAAGGGAACACAAGCTGGCCACCAGGGCCAGGGCGAGCCGATTTGGAGTGGAAATCATCAATCTTCCTTTGGTGGGTGAAATCAGTGGTTCGACGGCGCCTCGGCCACATCGATGGCAAGGGCGTGAATCTCGGAATGCATCAGGTCGCTCAGCGTGGCGTAGATCAGCCGATGGCGGGCGAGGGTGTTGAGGCCTGAAAACCGCGGTGAAATGATCGCCAAGCGGTAATGACCGCCGCCGGATCGAGCGCCCGCATGGCCGGCATGCTTGGCGCTGTCATCGATGATGTCAAGAGAAACCGGAGCCAGCACGGCGAGGCGTTGCCGAATCTTGTCCTGGACCGCGGTCACGGCAGGGCCTTCTTGAACGGACGCACAGTGGTGCGGGCATAGACACCCAGGCGGACATAGACGTCATCCGCGACCCAGGCCTCTGCCGCTTCGAGGCTTGGAAATTCAGCGACGATCAGACTGCCGGAAAATCCAGCCGGGCCTGGATCGGGGGAATCGATGGAAGGAAAGGGGCCGGCGACCAGGAGGCGGCCCTCGGCCATCAGTGCTTGCAATCGGGCCAGGTGATCCCCCCGCACTGCGAGCCGGGTATCCAGACTTCCCGGCGCGTCTTCACCAACGATGGCGTACCACATCAATTCGACTCCTCCTGCAGGTGCTTCGACAAAAACAGGCCCTGGGCTACCACGAAGAGCAACATCAGGCCCATCCCGCCAAAGAGCTTGAAATTCACCCAAACCTCCTCGGAAAACCGGTAGGCCACGAGCAGGTTTAGGCCGCCCATCACGGCGAAGAATGCCGCCCAAGCGAGGTTGAGACGGGACCAGACCGAGTCGGGCAGATGCAGCTGGGCTTCAAGCATTCGCCGGATGAGGTTCCGATCGAACACCAGGGCGGACAGCGCCAGTACCGTCGCGAAGAGCCAGTACAGGACCGTGGGCTTCCATTTGATGAAGGTGGGGTCGTGGAAGAAGAGGGTCGCACCACCGAACACCGAAACGATGGCCAGGCTCACCCAGAGCATGGTGTCCACCCGGCGATGGCGCCACCACACCCATGCAATCTGGCCAAAGGTGGCGACGATGGCAACCAGGGTTGCGAGCAGAATCGGAATCTGCCTGTCGGCGACGCCGGCCCCGAGAAGTTCGCGGGCAAGATCCAGTTGTTCAGGCGCCAACAGGCCGGCGAACTTGTAGGCGGCGAAAAACAGAATGACCGGGAGAAGGTCGAAAAAAAATTTCATGGCGCGCGATTATAGCTGGCGAGGGGCAGGCGTCGTCAGCCAGCCGGGTGTTCCCGCCGATTCCGCATATGATCGGCCAGCCCGTCGAGGGCCTGGAGGATACGGTCCCGAAGCGCGACATCCTGGATCACCTCGGTACAGGCCTGGCGCATGCAAAGCATCCACTCGTCCCGTTCCCGGCTGGCAATGGGAAAGGCCAGATGGCGGGCGCGCAGACGCGGATGACCATGGCGGGACTCAAAGAGCGGCGGCCCCCCAAGCCAGCCTGACAGGTATTCGAACAGCTTTTCTTCCGATCCTGACAGGCTTTCCGGGTGCAGTTGTCGAATCGTCCATGCCTCCGGCAGGGTGTCCATCAGCTCATAGAATCGATGCACCAAGCGTCGCACCGCAGGCTCCCCGCCAATAAGGGCGTAGGGCGTGGCAGGAATTGAACCGTCAGACGCCATGGACATCGATCAAAGGGTCGGGGATCTCCCCACAGCGCTGGTTGGCGGGAAGGGCGTCGTCGATGCGGGCTGGAGGCGGCAGATTGAGCCGCCCCATCAGATCGACAAACTCCTCGCGCGTGACCCCCGCCAGGCGCGGATTGGTCGCCCGCTCCTGGCTGACCGATGACACCCGGTGGCCTTTGTAGTCGTGACCCGGATAGACGAGGGTTTCCCCGGGGAGGCTAAACAGGCGTTGGGTGATGCTGTCGTACAGGGTCTCGGCCGATCCCCCTTGAAAATCGGTACGGCCGCAACCGCCGATGAGGAGGCTATCGCCGGTAAATACCCGATCTCGCCAGCGGAAACTCACGCAGCCTTCGGTATGACCTGGTGTTGCAATCACCCGGAGGACCTCGTTGCCAAAGACGATGGTGTCACCGCCTTCGACCCGGCGATCGGCGCAGGGGGCGCCAACCCTGCCGCCCACCACGGTCTCGGCGCCGGTGATCTCTCGCAAACCCGCCGCGCCAGTAATGTGATCGGCATGGGCGTGGGTCTCCAGGACCCAGACCAGACTCAAATTGAGCTCCTGCAGGAGAGAAACATAGCCGCCCACGTGCTCGCGCACGGAATCGATGATCACGGCATCGCCGGTGAGAGCATCGGCGAGAAGGTAGGTAAGGGTGCAGGTCTCCGGATCGAAGAGCTGGCGAAAGACGATATTCACGATGAGCTGGTCTGGCCGATCAAAGGATTGATTTTAGCCTGTTGCTTTCCTCGTGGCGCGGCCGGGCGGGGAAACACCAGACAAGCCCTGAGTCCGCCCCCTGGTCTGGGCAACAGCTCCAGGCGACCATGGCATCGCTGCATGATGCGATCGACGATAGCCAGGCCCAGGCCTGCCCCCTTGGTATTGGTTCGCGCACGCTCCAAACGCGTGAAAGGATGTTTCATGCGCTCCACCTCGTCCGCGGGAATGCCTGGCCCGCGGTCGGCAACCACGACGGTGACCGTTTTTTCGCCTTGTTCCACAGCAATTTCCAGCGGAGCGGCGTCACCCGCATAGCGCAGCGCGTTATCCATGAGATTTGTGAGGGCGCGTCGTAGCGCAAGTTCCCGTGCCTCGACACTCGCCGCCGCAGGCAAGTCCAGGACAATCGTGGTGCCACGCAGGAGGTAAGGGGCGCAGATCTCCTGGATGATCGCTACCAGATCCACCGGATGGAGCAGGTCCTGGGACGAATCTCGGCCGAAATCAAGAAACTGCCCGATGATCCGGTCCATCTCCTCGATGTCAGCCACCATGGCCGCAACCTCCTGGGGGGGCGCGCCCGACATTTCAATGCCAAGCCGCAGGCGGGCCAAAGGCGTGCGAAGGTCATGGGACACTCCGGCCAGGATCAAAGCCCGATCCGCATCCAGGCGATCCAGATCTCCCGCCATTTGATTGAAGGCATGGGCGACCTCGGCAATCTCCTGCGGTCCTTTTTCCGCCAAGCGCTCCGGCTTGCGACCCTGACCGATCTGGCGTGCGGCAGCGGCGAGGTCGCCAAGGGGGCGGCCAACCCGGGAAACGATCAGATAAGCTCCGCCGAGGGAAAGCACCAGGGCGGCGCTCGCCCAGCCCACCCACTCCAGGGGGCTGCTTCGTTGCAGCCGCTCCTGCGGCAACATAATCCAGTATTCGTCTGTGTCCTCCTTTTCGAGGCGAAAGCTGACCCAGAAGCCTTTGAGACCTTCCCAGGAGCCGGCAAAGCGAGTGTTGTCGCCAAGCTGCCGTCGGATCTCCCAGGTCAGGAGATGCATCTTGCGACTGGCGGGGAGCGGCGTCAGGCGATCGGAGGCCTCGGCAGGGTAGATGCGGATGCCCTCAAGGGCGGCCAGGTCGATGAGCAGGTCTTGACGACGCTCAGGATCGGCATTGATGAGGGCAGTCCGCGTGAGGTTCACAACGCTGATCACCATCTGCGCGAGGTTTTCCGCTCGCGGGACCTCGGCAAAGAAGCGGTAGATGTTCGACCAGGCCGCAAGGGCGACGATGATCAGCAGTGCGATCAGAAAAAAAGTCTGCCAGAGGAGGGTCCGGGGTGGCAGGCGGCTAAGAAACTCCCGAAATTTCACGAATCCTGTTCGGCCTTGCTATCGTCCGGGACGAAGACGTACCCAAATCCCCAGACAGTTTGGATGTGGCGGGGCTTGGCGGGATCTTCCTCGACCAGCTTGCGAAGGCGCGAGACCTGCACATCGATGGCACGGTCAAATACCCCGTATTCTCGACCTCGGGCCAGTTCCATCAGTTTGTCCCGCGAGAGCGGCTGACGTGGGTGCTGAAGCAAGACCTTGAGGAGCGAAAACTCGCCCGTGGTCAGCGCAATCTCTTCGCCATCGCGCTGCAAGGTCCGATTCCCCAGATTCACCCGCACCCGCCCGAATTCGACCACCTCCTCTTCGAGGGCGGGGGCGCCGGGAGGAAGCTGGGGCTGCCGGCGCATCACGGCCTGGATGCGCGCCACGAGCTCCCTCGGGTTGAACGGCTTGGGCAAATAGTCATCAGCCCCCATCTCGAGACCGAGAATGCGGTCCACCTCGTCACCCTTGGCGGTGAGCATGATGATCGGAATGGGGTTCTCTTCGGTCCGCAGGCGTCGGCAGATGGAGAGCCCGTCTTCTCCCGGCAGCATTAGATCGAGGACGATGAGGTCAAAATGCTCGCGGTGCAGGGCCCTATCCATGCTGGGCGCGTCGGCCACCGGTTTCACACCAAAACCTTGTTCCGACAAGTAGCGTGACAGCAGGTCACGTAAGCGGGCGTCATCGTCCACCAGAAGGACACGAAAACGGTTTTTGGTATTCATGGTGGCATCCTAAATGGGGTCTGGATTTTTGCCAATATTCCTTAGGCCAAGCCGGCGACGGCGGGGTAAAGGTTCGTAAGCATTGGGAATTTTGCAACGACCGCTTACAAACAAAGCCAGCCACGCCCCCCCACGGGTTTCGCTGGCGGCCGACGCGAGAGTAAAGTTTCATCCGTCTCCCAAGCCTTTCAGGATTACCGCTCCCGGGCCATGCCGTCCACGAAACGATTCGCCTCCTGCTATCGCGTTGTTCGCAAGGGCGCCGTCCCATTTCGCTGGAGGGCCTCCATGGTCTTTATCGCGATGGCGTTGTCGACCCTTGCTGCACCCGTGAGCGCGCGGCCACCCTTCGCGGGAAATGAAATGCGATTGGAACGGGACTTCGATGCCGACGCCCGGGCTGATTTCCGGCGCTCCCTGGAGCGATCCTATGGCGATTACCGCCAGGACGGCTATCGGGAGCGGCGCCGGATGTCCGAGGCCGAGAGGGAGTCTTTGCGCCAGGCCGTTCGCGACGCCTACCGGGATCCCCGCTATCGCCGGCGCGACTGAGCGCGAGACGGCTTCCGCGACCATCGTTTGCGATGCCCCTCGATGGTTGCCGGTAGAATCCGCCCATGAAGATTTTGGCCATTGAAACGTCCTGTGAGCAGGGCAGCGTCGCCCTGTACTGGCAGGGTGACCTCGTCGAGCGGGTCCTTGTCGGCCACGCCCGTCATTCCGAATTCATCCTACCCACAATCTCGGAACTCCTTGCCGAAGCCGGTGCCCAGTTGGGGGATCTCGATGCCCTGGCCTTCGGGGCCGGGCCGGGAGCGTTCACCGGCGTGCGGCTTGCTTGTGGCGTGGTGCAAGGCCTGGCCCTGGGAAGCGGTGTTCCTATCGTACCGGTGGGTTCGCTGGAAGCCCTCGCGCTGGGAGGCACTCCTGGGCGGGTTCTGGCGGCGACTGACGCCAGGATGGGCGAAGTCTACCTCGCCGCTCTTGGCCATTCCGGCGATCGGATCGACGTCATTGAAGAAGCACGATGCCTGCCGCCTGAACTGATTGCCTTGCCGGATGGGGGGCCTTGGCGAGGGGCGGGTTCCGGCTTCGCGGCGTACCAGGATCGCATTCCGGCGGCGATCCTTGCCGCCCTGACAGAGATCGATGCCACCGCGGTGCCGCGGGCCGCCCATGTGGCCCGCCTCGCACTGCCCCGGGTCATGGCGGGGGAGGGGGTTGGGCCAGAAGCAGCGGTGCCGCTCTATATCCGCGACAAAGTGGCTCTCACCACCAACGAACGCCTGGCCCGGGGCGCCCGCGGATGAACCTTGCCATCCGGCCCATGCAAACAACAGATCTCGACTGGGTCGTAACGGAAGAGCAGGCACTGCACCCATCGCCCTGGAGCACAGGCAATTTCGAGGACTCCATGCTGGCCGGCTACAGCTGCTGGGTTGCCTCGGAGAGTTCGGACCGGGTGGCCTACGGCATTCTGATGGGCGTGCTCGACGAGGCCCACCTCCTCAATTTGACGGTGGCCAAAGCCCGTCAGCGTCGCGGCGTGGGGCGGGCATTCCTTGAACTTCTGTGTGGCCGGGCCCGAGGAGCCGGTGCACGCCAGATGTTCCTCGAGGTGCGCGTGTCCAACCTTGCTGCCCAGGCGCTATACCGCGCTCGGGGCTTCGAGGCCATCGGCCGCCGGAAGGGGTATTACCCGGGCCCGGGTCAGCGAGAGGATGCCATCGTAATGAGGCTTGCCCTGTGAGCCGACGAAACGCGATTCTCAAGGAGATGGGGCTGGCCCCATTGTGGCGACTGAGGTCCGCCGCTGACGCTTCCACCATTGACGGGCCCGCAGAACCGGCGGCCATGACGGAGCGGGTGGCGGAAGTCGCCCCACCCTCCGCTCCGACGGTTGCTAGCGAGGTTCTCCGATCGAGCCCGTCGCCGTCAATTCGGCCCGCGGAGGAAGCCTTGCCGCGCAACTGGCCTGAATTGTTGGCCGAGATCGCCGCCTGTCGCGCCTGCAAGCTTGGCGAGCATCGTAAGCAGGCCGTCCCAGGTGTCGGGGATCGCCAGGCGGATTGGTTGTTCGTTGGCGAAGGCCCCGGGGCGGAGGAAGACGAACGGGGAGAGCCTTTCGTCGGTCAAGCAGGCCGCCTCCTCGACAATATGCTCGCCGCCATCGGCCTCGCCCGGGGTCAGGACGTCTACATTGCCAACGCAGTGAAGTGCCGCCCGCCCCACAACCGCACACCAGAGGCCGACGAGATCATCGCCTGCCGCGGCTTTCTCGACCGCCAGATCGCCATGATCGCCCCACGCCTGATCGTGGCCCTGGGCCGGCCGGCCGCACAATCATTGCTCGACCGGGAGGTCAAGATCGCCGGCTCCCGGGGACGGATTTTCCAACGCGGGGAAGTTCCGGTCATCATCACCTATCACCCGGCCTACTTGCTGCGTAATCCCCACGACAAGCCCAAGGCCTGGGAAGATTTGTGCTTTGCCCGGGCGACCATGGCGCAGCTCAAGAACGCCCCGGCATCCATCCGCCCGTCCGTCTAGGTTTTCCCATTCTTCCGGAGTCCACTATGAAACGATTTCGCCTCCTGCTCGCATTTATCTTGGTCACGCTGCTCTCGGGATGCGGCTACAACCAGATCCAGGTCAATGACGAGCAGGTCAAGGCAAGTTGGGCCGAGGTCCTCAACCAATACAAACGGCGGGCGGACCTGATTCCCAACCTGGTGCAGGTGGTGCAGGGGTATGCCAGTCACGAGAAGGAGGTGCTGACCCGCGTCACCGAGGCCCGGGCCAAAGTGGCCGGCATCCAGGTCACACCGGAACTGGCAAACGACCCCCAGGCTCTGGCCCGATTCCAGTCGGCCCAGGGCGAGCTCTCCGGTGCCTTGTCCCGTCTCCTGGTCGTGGCGGAGAACTATCCTAACCTCAAGGCTGATACCGGTTTCCGCGATCTCCAGGCCCAACTCGAAGGTACCGAGAACCGGATCACTGTGGCACGCAACCGTTACATCCAGGCGGTCGAAACCTACAACGTCGGGGTCCGGACCTTTCCCAACAATTTGACCGCGATGATCTTCGGCTACCCCACCAAACCCAGCTTTACCGTCGAGAATGAAGCTGCCCTGGCGACACCTCCCAAGGTTGACTTTGCCCCACCGGCGGCCCCGCGATAACTAGGCGCCCGGGGGCCATGCGTCGCGCGCTCTTCCTCTTCGTCACCGCCTGGCTTTTCCTGGCGGGCCCATGCTGGGCGCAGGATCTGCAGGCCATCCCGCCCCTCACGGGACGGGTCGTCGATGCCGCCGGATGGTTGGCAGCGCCGGACCGCCAACGCCTTGAGCGTCTTCTGGCGGCCGAAGAGGCCCGTAGCGGCGCGCAACTGGCGATCCTCATCGTCGCGACCACCAAGCCCGAGCCCATCGAGGCCTTTTCGATCCGGGTTGTCAATGAATGGAAACTCGGCCGTCGCGGAGTCGATGACGGGGTTCTGCTCCTGGTGGCGCGCGACGATCGCACACTGCGAATCGAGGTCGGGCGGGGCCTGGAGGGGGTGATTCCCGACGCCGTGGCCAAGCGGATCATCGAGGAACAGATGCTGCCGGCGTTCCGCCGCGGCGCCGCCACCGAAGGTTTGGAAACCGGTGTCAAGGCCGTGCTTGCCCGCCTCGCCGGCGAAGCGCTCCCGCCACCCAACCAGCCGGCGGCCTCGGCCGAAGGGGAAGGCGATTGGCTTGGCTGGCTCCTGATGGCCTTGTTTCTGGGCGGGCCGGTTCTCCGAAGCCTCCTGGGTTCGGTACCGGGAGCCCTCCTGGGCGCCGGCGGGGTTGGCGTCGGGGTGGGATGGCTCACGGGAAGCGCGTTGTTTGGCGTGGGCGCCGCCATCATGGCCTTCATCTTCCTGATTGGGGGCGGTCGTGGGGGCGGTGGCCCCGGGCCCTGGATGAGCGGCGGCCGGTCGAGCGGTGGCTTCTCCGGAGGGGGTTTCTCTGGCGGTGGCGGTGGTTTCAGCGGGGGAGGCGCGTCCGGACGATGGTGATTCCCAGGGCCTGGTTGAGCCTGTTCATACCTCACTGGCTGCTGCGCCGCCAGTTTTCCCGCGCAGATCTGGATGGGATCGAGGCGGCTGTGGGCGAGGCGGAGCAGGGACACCGCGGGGAGATCCGCGTGGTCATCGAGATGGCGCCACCGCTCCGGGCGATCCTGGCCGGGGAGGATGTCGCGTCCCGAGCCTCCCAGACCTTTGCCGTCCAGCGGATCTGGGATACGGAAGACAATACCGGGGTACTGATTTTCCTTGCCTGGTGGGAGCGGGAGGTGAGGATCCTGGCCGATCGCGGGTTGGGGGGGAAGATCACCCCCGCCGAGTGGGCCGACCTGTGCGAGACAATTGCGGTCGGCTGTCGCGCAGGGCGGCCTGGGGCGGCGCTGGCCACCGCAATCCGACGGATCGGCGAACGCCTGCGACAGGAGTGTGGTGATTTGGGGACAGGCAATCCCGATGAATTGGGCAACCGCCCAATTCTGACCTGACGGCTCTAGTGGCGGCAGTCTTCCAGCATGGCCACCGAGTCGTGCTCGCGCTGGTTCGCTTCGTGCCGGCCCTTGATGAGCCACATGACGCCGGCGACGAAGAGCCCAAACAGGATGATGACCGTATTGATGGAAAGCCCCCAGCGGATCAGGAGGGCGTAGAGCCCGGTCATCATCAGGATTGAAAGATTCTCATTGAAGTTCTGCACCGCGATGGAATGACCGGCCCCCATCAGGATGTGGCCGCGGTGTTGGAGCAGAGCATTCATCGGCACCACGAAATATCCGGCGAGGGCTCCCACGGCGACCATGAGGACCATGACCGCCAGCATTCGCATTTCCAGGGAGACCCGCCACGAAAAGAGGGAGATCTCGGCAACCGAGATCTGGGGGACACTGGGAACGACCACCATGACCAGTACCCCGATCCCCATGGCAATGCCCAGCGGGATCACCCGGGGAGCACGCCGCAAAGTGACCACCTTGGCTGCCACCACCGCGCCGATGGCGACCCCCACGGCGACGATTCCTTGCAGCATTGAGGCCCGGGAGAGATCCAGCCCCAATCCCTTCTCAGCCCATTTGATGACGATGAACTGAAGGGTCGCGCCAGCGCCCCAGAACAAGGTAGTCACGGCCAAGGAAATCTGCCCGAGCTTGTCGCGCCAAAGAAGCTTCAGACAGTGATTGAAATCATGAACAAGGTAGATTGGGTTCTTCTTGAGCGCCTTATGGTCCACCCCGGTGTCGGGCACGTAAAGGTTGAACACCGCGGCGACCAGATAGAGGGTTCCGATTACCAGCACACTCATTTCGATGCCACTATCGATGAAGGGCGGCGCCCAATCCATCAGGGTCTTGAGGACCTCGGGCCGGATCAGGCCGCCCCCCACCACGGTGCCGAGGATGATCGCACCCACGGTCAGACCTTCGATCCAGCCGTTGGCCACCACCAGAAGGCGCGCCGGCAGGTATTCGGTAAGGATGCCGTATTTTGCCGGCGAATAAGCTGCCGCCCCCAGGCCCACTACCGCATAGGCGATCAGGGGCTGGACACCCAGAAACATCATGGTGCAGCCAACGATCTTGACGCCGTTGCTTACCAACATGACTCGCCATTTGGGCATTGAATCGGCGAAGGCCCCGACGAAGGCGGCGAGGGCCACATACGAAACGGTGAAGAACAGTTTCAGGAGCGGCTCGTACTCCTGGGGGGCATGCATGTCGCGCAACAGCGCGATGGCCGCGATGAGGAGGGCGTTGTCGGCCAGCGCGGAAAAGAACTGCGCGGCCATGATGATGTAGAAACCGAGCGGCATCGCGAGGGGCGCCGGGCTGTTTTCCAAAGGCCGCTTTATATCACGAAGGGCAATCCGGGGCGATGGCGGGCATGAGCGGCCGGTGGTCCCGGCGGAAGTTTGTGAGCGCAAAATGTTTTTTCTGACTTCCCTCCGGACCGCCCATCTGTGATAAAACACCGCACATAAGTTCGATTTATTCGTATCACCATGGCAGATCGACGTCTTCAGGTTTTCCATGCCGTCGCCAAGCACGGCTCCTTCACTCGGGCAGCGGAACACTTGTTCATGACCCAGCCTGCAGTGACCTTTCAGATCAAGCAATTGGAAGAGCACTACAACACTCGGCTTTTCGAACGGGGCCACGGCAAGGTCACGCTAACCCCGGCCGGAGATCTGGTGATGGCCTATGCCGAGCGAATTCTTGGCCTGAACGAAGAGTTGGAGGTTCGGGTCGGCGAGCTCACCGACGAGCTGACTGGCACGCTCAACATTGGCACCAGCACGACGATTGGCGCCTATTGGCTACCTGGCCTGCTACGGGATTTTGTCCGCCAATACCCCAAGGTCGTGCCCCGGGTGGTGGTGGGTAACTCCCAGTTGGTGGAAGACAAGGTCGTGTCTAAGGAGCTTGACCTTGGGCTCATCGAGATCGGCACCGACCATCCCGCTCTCGAGCGAATCAGCGCCTGCCACGACGAGTTGCTGGTCATCGCCCCTATCGGACATCCCTTGGCAGCGTTGAAAAGGGTGGATGCCCACGAACTGATACCTTACCCGCGCATCACCCGCGACCCGGGGAACGCCATTCGGGTCCTCACTGAGCAATACTTCGAGGCCGCCGGCATCGGCGCGGAGGAACTCAACGTGGTGGCGGAATTGGGCAGCCTGGCAACCGTGAAGCAACTCGTCGAGGCGGGTGTGGGCTATGGGATCGCCTCCCGTGCCGCGATCCAGAGGGAGTTGGCGGAAGCCCGATTTGCCGCCGTGCCCCTCGACCCCCCCCTCTTCACGCCCCTGGAAGTCATCTACCCGCGCGACAAGTTTCGTAGCCGGATCATCACCACGTTTGCCGAGTTCGCCACAGAGGGTCTCAGGGCCCGCTGCCTGGCCTAAGACCCGCAATCCGGATATGCCGCGCCCCATCCGCGCCACCGTCGACCTTGGCGCCTTTCGCCATAACTACCAATTGTCGCAACGATTGGCCGGGCCGGATCGCCGCGCCCTGGCGGTAGTTAAAGCCAATGCCTACGGCCATGGATTGCTGCCCTGCGCCGAGGCGATCCGCGATATTGCCCATGGATTCGCGCTCCTCGACATGGCCGAAGCGGTGCAACTCCGGGAATCGGGCTTCGATCAATCCATCGTCCTCCTCGAAGGCTGCTTTGACCGCGAGGACCTTCGCGAGGCCCGGCGGTTTCGCCTGACCCCAGTGGTCCATCATCCCCAGCAGTTGGCCGATCTCGCCGATCCGGCCTGGGACTGCGGACCAGTGGATGTCCTGGTCAAGGTCAACACCGGGATGAATCGTCTCGGCTTCCTACCGGCCGAAGTGGAGCCCGTGGTCGCCCGTCTGCGCGCCATCCCGTCGGTGGGCACGATTCACCTGATGACCCATTTCGCCGACGCGGACGGCCCCACGGGCATTGAAGCTCAGCTTGAACACTTTTTGCCCCTCCAGGCGGCCCTCGGGCTTCCCACCAGCCTCGCCAATTCCGCCACCCTGCTGCGTTTTCCCGAGCAGGCCGGCGATGTCGTCCGTCCCGGAATCATGCTCTACGGGGGCTCGCCGATGCCCGACCGGCAAAGCGCGCAGGCCCTTGGGCTACAGCCTGTCATGACCCTGGTTAGCCAGATCATTGCGGTTCAGACGGTGACTGCTGGCCAGGCTGTCGGCTATGGCGCTACTTTCGTCGCCGATCGCCCCATGCGGGTTGGGGTCGTCGCCTGCGGCTACGCGGACGGGTATCCCCGTCACGCCCCCACGGGAACGCCGATCCGGGTTGCCGGGGTCCTGACCCGCACCCTCGGTCGGGTGTCGATGGACATGCTGGCCTGCGACCTGAGCGAAGTCCCCAATGCCGAGGTAGGGGCCCCGGTCGTCCTGTGGGGGGCGGGGCTCCCTGCCGACGACGTGGCGACCGCCGCCGGGACGATCAGTTACGAGTTGTTCTGCGCCCTGGCGCCGCGGGTCCCGGTCCACCTGATCTCTGCCTCTTCCAGCGCCGCCTGACATGGCCAAGACCAAGACCGTGTTTGTGTGCAGCGCCTGCGGCGGGATGGCCCCGCGCTGGGCCGGACAATGCCCCCATTGCGACGCCTGGAACACCCTGGTGGAGTCTCTCCCCGCCGCGACTTCGGGCGCTTCGAATCGCTTTGCCCTGGCGGGGGAGACGGGGAGATTGCAGCGCCTGGCCGACGTGGCGCCGCGGGAAGAGGCGCGCATCGCCACCGGCATCGATGAATTCGACCGGGTCCTGGGCGGTGGTTTGGTGGCCGGTGGCGTGGTCTTGATCGGGGGCGATCCGGGGATCGGCAAGTCCACCCTGCTGCTTCAGGCTCTGGCTCAACTGGCGGGGCGCATTCCCGCACTCTATGTGAGCGGCGAGGAATCGGCCGAACAGGTGGCCCTGCGGGCCCAGCGCCTGCAACTGCCTGGATCTGAGCTGCGGATTCTCCCCGAAATCGGTTTGGAGAAGATCCTGACCACCTTGCAGGCGACAACGCCCCGGGTAGCGGTGATCGATTCGATACAGACCCTTTATTCCGAAGCCCTCCAGTCGGCACCGGGCTCCGTGGCCCAGGTGCGGGAGTGCGCGGCGCAGCTCACGCGCCACGCCAAGTCGTCCGGCACTGCTTTGATCGTGGTTGGCCACGTGACGAAAGATGGCAGCCTGGCGGGCCCCCGCGTTCTGGAGCACATCGTGGATACCGTACTCTATTTCGAGGGCGATACCCATTCCAGCTTTCGCTTGGTTCGTGCATTCAAGAACCGCTTCGGGGCGGTCAATGAGCTGGGCGTGTTCGCCATGACCGACCGGGGCCTGAAGGGGGTCAGCAATCCCTCGGCGCTGTTCCTCTCCCAGCATTCCCAGGAGGTGGCGGGCAGCTGCGTGTTGGTGACCCAGGAGGGGACCCGCCCCCTGCTGGTGGAAATCCAGGCCCTGGTGGATGCCGCCCACAGCCCGAGCCCACGCCGACTCTCGGTCGGACTCGAACAGAACCGGCTGGCCATGCTCCTCGCCGTCCTTCACCGCCATGCCGGCGTGGTGTGCTTCGACCAGGATGTGTTCGTCAATGCAGTGGGGGGCGTGAAGATCGCCGAACCCGCGGCGGACCTGGCCGTGCTCCTCGCCATCGTTTCATCCCTGCGCAATCGGCCGCTGCCGCGCAAGCTGGTGGTGTTTGGCGAGGTGGGTCTGGCCGGGGAGATCCGTCCCGCTCCCCGGGGTCAGGAGCGGCTGAAGGAGGCCGCCAAACTCGGCTTCAGCCTGGCCTTTATTCCCAAGGCCAATGCCCCACGGCAGCCCGTGGAGGGTCTGACCGTAGTGGCGTTGGACCGGGTGGAAGAAGCCGTGGAGCGCCTGCGAGCGCTCGATTAACTCGCTTTGCCCAGATCGGCGATCCGCCGGGCAACCCCTTCGCTCTGGGGATGGATCCGCAATGCGGCCTCGAAGGCCCGCCGGGCCAGTTCCGGTTTTTCCCGGGCGAGAAAGACTTCGCCCAATTCGGCCAATGCACCAAAATGGCGCGGCTCCAGGCTCAGGGTGTGGCAGATCGCCTTGATGCAGGGCCCGTCCCAGCCCCGCAAGTAATACACGGTGGCCAACTTGTTCCACGCCTCCGCATAGTCGGGGCAGGAGCGCAACAGATACACCAGGCGCGTTTCGGCGATATCGAGACGCTGGGCCGCGATGTCGGCCACCGTGGCCTCCAGCACCCGCGCCGCCCGGCGGTTAGGGTGGTACATCCAGGCTTCCCATATGCGATCTTCGATGGAGGAGACCTGGTCCTCG
>JAEUNX010000145.1 GCA_016791025.1 Zoogloeaceae bacterium
CCCTAAATTTCGCGCAGTAGGTGACGTCAAAGCGCTCGGCCAGACGGCGGCGGTGCCGGTCCACAAAGGCCGCGTCGGGGGTGACCAGCCAAACGGAAAGAAGCTCAGCCATGGTATCCAGGAGTCAGCAAGCGACCCGCCGGGCGCGGGGCCCGGCGGAATAGGGCAAGATAATTTGGTAGCGACTGCGCTGCGGCAAAATGAATGGTCACTCCCGCCCAAGAAGGTTTGGTGAGGCGCAGGGGGTGGTGTGGCGCATGACCGCCGATTTGCGACCGCCACTTGCCGGGGCGGTCAGGCGGAGGAGCCGTAGGGGAACGTGCGGCGTAATGCCCTTCGACTATGGCGCCCTAAGCGGGCGACACAGGCTTGGTTTTCAAGCCACCGCCAATTCCACATGACGGCCCGCCCGTGTGGCCAGGGTAACCAGCATGTCGAGGCTGAACTTGTCGTGCTTACCCCGCACCAGGTCCGAAATCCGCGACTGCCCCACCCCCAAGCGTTGGGCCGCCTGGGCCTGTGTCCAGCCCTTCTCAGTGATGGTTTCCCGCAGCCGGGCCATCAATTCGGCCCGCATGGCCAGGATCGTCGCTTCCTCGGGGGAGAAGCCCAAGTCGGCAAACACATTGCCGCTGGATTCGGTGACGGTTTCCTGAGTCATGGTTCAAGCTCCAATCTGCCGGTAACGGCGGGCGGCCAGTTCGATGTCTTCCTCGCGGGTTTTCTGCGTCTTCTTTTGGAAGGCGTGCAGCACATAGACCGCGTCATCGAACCTGGCCACATAGATTACGCGCCACTCGCCCAGCACATGCAGCCGGATCTTATAGGCGCCAGGCCCCACGGCCAGCATCGGTTTGAAGTCCGAGGGCATCAGGCCGGCCTGCACCGCATGCAACTCAAAGCCTGCGGCACGCCGAACTTCCATGGGAAAGTCTCGAATATCGTCGAGGCTGGAGCCCACGAAATGCAGCGCTTTCATGGGCTAATTATCTAAGTAGTTAGATTGACGGTCAACCGACAAGGCCCTTAGCCTTGGTTGGCAGCATACTTCCCGCCCCCTGGGAAATGCAGAAGGCGTTTTCCGCCGGATGAAAGATGCGCTTGCGGCTACGCAGGCTGGCGGTTGTTTTCAGGGCGCCACAGCATTCAGGTCGGCCATGAGCTTGTTCAGCGCGTCGCGCAAAGCCAGCGCCAGGGACTGGGCAAAGGAATCACCGGTGGCCGCCCAGGCGATGCCGGCGGTGCCTTCGCCCGCGTAGTGCTTGGTGAAGAGCTCGCCTTGCGCGTTCCGCCCCTTGGCGAGCAGAGAAACCTGCCCGGTGTAGGAAAAATACATGTCGCAAAAAACGTTCAGCACATCCCCTGAGAGCCACAGCGCATTGGGGTCTTTGGGGTCGACGGCGGTGTCGCTCATCACCTTGTAGCCATGGGACCGCAGCTCCGTCGCCACGGCCTGCGTCACCCATTCGGAAACCGTGTTGTTGGGCACCACATCCGCCGTGCGCATCCCAAAGCCATTGCGCACGGTGCCGACCGTGGATTTGTCGGAACGCTCATCGCGGAAACTCGCCAAGACGACCGTCGTCCTCTTCGTCGCCGCTGGCGCGGCGGCCTGCACAACGGCACCCGAGGCGTCTTCGGGTGCTGGAGGGTAGGCCAAGGTTGGGCGACGTGTGCCGAAGGCACACCCGGACAAAACGGATACGATCAACAGGCACAGCCAAATCTGCTTGATGCTTCCGGTTCTGGTCATGATCAACACTCGCTTGATTGACGACTTGATTCTCTGCCGTCAAAAGCGGGTGGCGCTTGATCCGCGTCAAAGGGCCTTTGGCTCAAGTGCAGGGCCGTAGGGCGGATGAGCCGCAGGCGTATTCCGCCGGACGATAGATGCTCATGTGGCGCAATACCTTTCGGTTATTGCGCCCTAGGCGGGCTACTTATTGCCCGCTCCAGCCTTGATTTGTTTGAAGACATCGATCGCAATTGCCTCAACTTGCTTGTTGGTCATTGGGGAAAAAACCCCTTCCCAAGCCGATGACGAAGTATTGGCAGTTTGTGACCCAAGCAAGGAACCGGTCTTGAGGTCGGTGAATGTGAATTTGGAATCAATGAAGGCGTTGCCGGAAAGTACGCCGGTTAGATATCGAGTGCCAGGTCTGATAAAGCGGTAATCATTTACATAAACGTACAGCAGTGTTCCATTCTCGTTCGTCGAACGCGGTGGACCTTCTTGCATTTCAAACGGCACGTTGGCGGTCGCAGCCTGTTCCTGGAAATTGTCTTTCCACTCGGCCTTAAAGCCAGCCCAGTCTTGGGAGCCTATGGATGTGGGGGAGCCGCCGACGTTCAAGACCAATTTTGATGCGGAGGTTTCAGAGAATCTAGGCAGGGAGGCATCGGACGAGCCCTTTTTAACCGTTGCAGCGCAACCAGTGAGGAGAGCGAGGGTCACGGCGGCAATGCTCGTACGACGATACATGTTTATTCCTGAACTGTAGTTGGCCTGAATTGGTCGGGGGAAGCAGTCCGGTGCCGAAGTTACCCAGAATGCGTTAATGCAAGACCTGACCCCAAAGTCCTGCAAAGTCCTGCGCGTAAAGGGCGTGGAAATGGGGTGGGGCGTGCTCCCGCCAAAACATCTGAATGATGATGCCGAAGAATTGGCTGATCGTTGGCATGGTTAAGTCTTATCCAGCAAAAGCGCGAGGCCAAAAAACTTGCGGTGGCGGTCGGGTGGATTAACCGCAGGCGTCACCCGCCGGGTGAAAGGTTCATGCGGCGCAATGCCCTTCGGTTATTGCGCCTTACGCGGGCTCGGCTCAGATTTCCAATCCTCGCACTATGCCAAGCACCATGCGCTTTCCGTATTCAAGCGCGAATATGGCTGCGCCCTCGGATGATGAATATAGGTTGCGAGAAAATGCGGTATCCCGACCGGAAACAAGCTGCGTCATCCCCTTGTTTGGTTCTTCAACTTTTCTCAGTTCGAGAACAGGCTCCCATTTAAAATGCAGTGCCTGAAAACGGGCGCTTCCAACGACTCGGTAGCCCCGGAATTTCTCCTTCCTGGTTTCAATTGAGGGAGAAATCTCGCCCTTGAGAAAGCGCGCATATAGAGCATCGCCTGCCTTTGACAACTCTTGGCGTGACGAGAATGTCCCTGGAATGTCGAGTTTCCAGCCGTAGCAAGATGGTCCGTCCAATTGATCGTCGATACGGCGAACAGATAGGAAGCCCGCAAATTAAGAGTTGGTGGGATTGAACGACGAAGCCCAACAACACACCTCGAAAAGTGCATTGTTGGGCTTCGCTGGGCTCAGCCCAACCTGCTCCAGATATTGCGTCGGTGAATCACCTCACCCGCAAGTCCCCACCGCCCCGCACGCCGTGCAGAAATCACACCCATCCTTCCGAATCACGGAATGGTTGCCGCACTCGCTGCACAGCCCGCCCTGCATCAGCCGGGGTTCGTTGTCGTCGCGCGGCGCTTCGAGGATGCCCATTTCCCGCACCGGATAGCCTTTCTCGTCCAGCACGCCCAGCCGCGCATAGCGGTGGATGATGAGGGCGGCCATGTAGGCGACGGTGGAGGGCCAGTTCTGCTGGCGCTGTTCGCCGGGGACGCGGGCCATGAAGTCGCCCAGGGGTTCCGGGTAGTTGAGGAGCTTGCGCAGCTTCATGCCGATCCAGGCCGGGTCCATGACCCGCATGTCGAGGGACAGGATGCGGCACAGGCCGTCCAGGGCGCGGGGGTAGTTGCCGGAGAGCCACATGGAGTAGGGGCGGGTGACGCCCACGGAGAAGCCGTCCTGGGCTGGCAGGGTGATTTCCTTGAGGCCGAGCATGAAGTCTTCGCCGGTGGCCGGGTTGGTGATGTCCACCGTCCAGGACAGGGTGCCGTCGGTGCCGGTCTTGGGCTCGTCCCGCACGAACATGCTTTCCAGCACCGGGCTGGCGGCGTCGCCATTCAGGGCGTTGAGCTTTTCACAGCGGTAGCGGACGACCTGGGCGAAGGCGGAGACCACGCCGGGCATGAGCTTCTTCTCGCCATGGGGAGGGAAGCGCATTTCGAAGGACTTTTCGCCGATGGTGCGGGAGAGGGCGTCGAGCTTGAGCTTGAGCCAGCCGCGGTCATTGGTGCGCATGTCCATGGAGAGGGTCTTGGCCACGGCGCCCAGGCCCCGGGGCTGGTCGGCGCCATTCACCCACACTTCGAAGGGGAAGGCGGCGCGGGTGTCTTCCTGCTCCATGTGGCCGACGAAGAGGGCGAACTCGCCGGTGGGAGTGGCGAGCAGGTAGGTCCAGGCCATGTTGCCGTCGGGTAGCTCGGGCCGGCCGGGCCAGCGGAGCGACGAGAGCACCGGGGCCGGCAGGCTCTTGATGGAGAGGCGGCGGTTGGCGTCGAGGATCTCCACGTCCTGGGCGGCTTTCTCTTCGGCCTTGGGGGTGACGGAGAGCACCGAGCCGAGTACGGAGTTGGGCCGGTAGGTGGCGAGGCCCTTGAGGCCGGCCTTCCAGGCGGTGAGGTAGAGGTCCTCGAAGTCGGTGTAGGGGTAGTCCTCGGGCACGTTCACCGTCTTGGAGATGGAGGTGTCGATGCTGGGGGCCACCGCCGCCACCATGTCCTTGTGAGCCTGGGCGGAGATCTCCAGGGCGGTGACGAAGTACTCCGGCAGCTTGTTCACGTCGCCGCCAATGTGGCGGTAGAGGCGCCAGGCGTAGTCCTCCACGGCGTATTCCTTGAAGGTGCCGTCGGCCATGCGCTTACGCCGGGTGTAGGTGTAGGAGAAAGGCGGCTCGATGCCGTTGGAGGCGTTGTCCGCAAAGGCCAGGCTGATGGTGCCGGTGGGGGCGATGGAGAGCAGGTGGGAGTTGCGCAGCCCGTGGCGGCGAATCTTGTCCTTGACCTCGGCGGGCAGGCGGGAGGCGAAGTTGCCGCCAGAGAGATACATGTCCGCGTTGAAGAGGGGGAAGGCGCCGCGCTCGGTGGCCAGCTCCACGGAGGCCAGGTAGGCCTGGTCCCGCATGAATTCCGAAATCTTTGTGGCCATGGCCCGGGCTTCCGGGGTGTCGTAGCGCAGGCACAGCATGGCCAGGGCGTTGCCCAGGCCGGTGAAGCCGAGGCCGACGCGGCGCTTGGACTGGGCTTCCTTGAGCTGCTGCTCCAGGGGCCAATGGGTCACGTCCAGCACGTTGTCCAGCATGCGGGTGGAGGTGGCCACCACCTTGGCAAAGGCGGGGAAATCGAACTCGGCCTTGTCGGTGAAGGCGCTCTTCACGAACAGCGTCAGGTTGATGGAGCCCAGGCAGCAGCAGCCGTAGGGGGGCAGGGGCTGCTCGGCGCAGGGGTTGGTGGCCTCGATGGTCTCGCAGTAATAGAGGTTGTTGTC
>JAEUNX010000187.1 GCA_016791025.1 Zoogloeaceae bacterium
CCCGGCCACTTCGAAGCTGACGATGGCGCCGCCGCTCTTTTGCTGGCGCTGGGCCAGGTCGAACTGGGGGTGGGACGGCAAGCCCGGGTAGTACACCCGCTCGATGCCGGGCTGGGCCTCCAGCCAGCGGGCCAGGGCCAGCGCCGACGCCGACTGGGCCTCCATGCGGATGCGCAGGGTTTCCAGGCCCTTGAGGATGATCCAGGCGTTGAAGGGGGAGATGCAGGGGCCGGCGGTGCGCAGGAATTTCAGCACCTCGTCCACCAGCACTTTGGGGCCGCACACCGCCCCCCCCAGCACCCGCCCCTGGCCGTCCAGGTATTTGGTGGCGGAATGGATGACCAGGTCCGCCCCCTGGGTGAGGGGCTTTTGCAGGGCCGGGGTGCAGAAGCAGTTATCCACCGCCAGCCAGGCCCCCGCCTCGTGGGCGATGGCCGCCACCGCCTCCACGTCCACCAGCTCGGTGAGGGGGTTGGAAGGCGTCTCGATGAAGAACAGCCGGGTCTTCGGCGTGATGGCTGCCCGGTAGGCCGCCAGGTCGGTGGCGGGCACGAAGGTGGAGTCGATGCCGAACTTGGAGAGGATGCCCAGGAACAACTGCTGGGTCGCCCCGAACACCCCCCGGGAGACCACCACGTGGTCGCCACCCTGAAGCAGCGCCATGACGGTCGAGAGGATCGCCGCCATGCCGGACGACGTGGCCACGCAGGCCTCGGCCCCTTCCAGCGCCGCCAGGCGGGTCTGCATGGCCGTGACGGTGGGGTTGGTAAAGCGGGCGTAGACGTTGCCTTCCTCTTCCCCGGAAAAACGGGCCGCCGCCTGGGCGGCAGAATCGAAGACGAAGCTGGAGGTCAGGTACAGCGCCTCGCTGTGCTCGTTGAACTGGCTGCGAGCGGTGCCGGCCCGCACCGCCAGGGTGTCAAGATCAAAACTGTCCACGCAAATTCCTAAGCTGACCCGGGCGCACTGCCGGGATCACCCCGAGGTTCAGGGTTCCTGTTGGGTCACCAGATTGAGGTCGAGCTGGCCGCCGGATGAATCCTCCGGGCCCGCGGCAGGCTTCATCTCGCTCCGCTGATTCTCCACCCCGGACAGATATTCGGCGGTGATGTCCCCGGTGATGTAGCAGCCGTCAAAGCAGGACGTCTCGAAAACGTTGATGGCCGGATTGATGGCCGTGACCGCCGCGCTGAGGTCGGCGAGATCCTGATAGATCAGGGCATCGGCGCCGATTTCGCGCCGAATCTGCTCCTCGTCCCGGCCGGCCGCGATGAGCTCGCCCCGGGTGGGCATGTCAATCCCATAAACGTTGGCGAAGCGGACTGGTGGCGCGGCGGAAGCCATATAGACCTTCACGGCCCCGGCTTCCCTCGCCATGGTCACGATCTCGCGGCTCGTCGTACCGCGGACGATCGAATCATCCACCAGCAAAACCCGTTTGCCCTGGAACTCCTGGTGGATGGTGTTGAGCTTCTGGCGCACCGACTTCTTGCGCACGGCCTGCCCCGGCATGATAAAGGTGCGGCCGATGTAGCGATTCTTGACGAACCCTTCCCGATAGGGGACGCCCAGGCGGTGGGCAAGCTCCATGGCCGCCGGTCTGCTGGAGTCGGGAATCGGAATCACCGCGTCGATCTCCAGGTGAGGCTGAACCCGGCGAAGCTTCTGGGCGAGAAAGTCCCCCATCATGAGGCGGGATTCATAGACCGAAATGCCGTCGATGATGGAATCCGGTCGAGCCAGATACACGAATTCGAACATGCAGGGCGCCTGGGCGGTGCGCTCGGCGCATTGGCAACTCTGGAAATGGCCGTCGGTGTCGATCAAGACCGCCTCGCCGGGAGCGACGTCCCGCAGGAGGCGGAAGCCGATCACATCCAGGGCCACGGATTCGGAGGCCACCAGCCATTCCGGCCCCGCTGGCGTGTCGTGCCGACCGATCACCAACGGCCGGATCCCGTAGGGATCCCGAAATGCCAGCAGGCCGAAACCGGCGATCATCACCACCGCCGCGTAGGCGCCCCGACAGCGTCGATGCACCGCCGCCACTGCCTGGAAGACGGCCGCGGCATCGAGTTTGCAGCCTTTGGAGGCCGCCTGCAGCTCATGGGCCAACACGTTGAGCAGCACTTCGGAATCGGAGTTGGTGTTGATGTGGCGCAGATCGGCCAGGAACATCTCCCGCTTTAGTTCGGCGGAATTGGTGAGGTTGCCGTTGTGGGCCAGCATCAGGCCGAATGGGGAATTCACGTAGAACGGCTGGGCCTCGGCGGCATCATGAGCCGAGCCCGCAGTGGGATAGCGAACATGGGCGATGCCCCAATTGCCCTGCAAGTCCCGCATGTTGCGCGTGCGAAACACGTCGCGCACCAAGCCCGGCCCCTTGTGCATGCAAAACCGCCCAGCATCCGCGGTGGCGATTCCTGCAGCGTCCTGGCCCCGATGTTGGAGCACCTGGAGGCCATCGTAGAGCAACTGGTTCACGGGGGATCTGGCAACCACCCCAAGAATTCCGCACATGAGACTTACCCTATCTAAAACGAATTCTTTTCGCGATGACGTCCGGCAGCCATGGTCTGGAGGCCAGCACAGCGGTCTCCAGGGGCGGCGCGAAATAGGCGCCCTGCCACCAGGGAGCGCGGGCAAACCCGATCATACCTCCCACGGTCACCAACATCATCGCAATGAGGAGCCCCTTCAGCAGGCCAAAGCAGCCCCCCAGGAAACGATCCGACAACCCCAGCCCAGCCACCTTCAGGAGTTCCCGAAGCAGAAAGCGCACCACTCCGATCAGCAACAGGACGGCAATCACAATTAGCACAAATCCGGCGACCTGCCGCGCGGCCGGGTCCGCCACCAGGCCCCCCAGCCACTGACCGACATCCTGGGCGAAGGTTCTGGCGAGGAAGATCGCCAGTATCCATGCCACCAGGGCAAGCACCTCGCTGACCAATCCGCGCCACAGGCCCAGAACGGTCATGATCGCCAACAGGCCGAGGAAGGTGTAATCGAAAACCGTCACGACAGCCTGCTGCCCCCGTCGGAGTGACTTCCCGCCTGGACGGAGCAAAAAAATGCAGGCGCATTGTGGGCCATGCGAAGTCCTACAGCCCGATCAGCGGGCCGTGACCACTCCGTTGAGACCCATGGTTCGCAAGCGGTTGGCCGCTTTCTCCGCAGCCTCCCGGGTCGGATAGGGCCCGACGCGCACCCGCGTCTTGTCGGCAATCAACTCGGTATAGACGGAAAACCCATCGCCTTTCAGGCGGTTGCGCAACGAGGCCACATTCGAACTGTCTTTGTAGGCCCCCAGTTGAACCACATATTCGCTCCCGGTCTGGCCAGCAAGGATGGCCTCGGCCTTGCCGGCATCGATCTTCGGCGCGGGTACCTTGGAGGGCTCCGTCTTTTCGACCGGGGCCTTGGGTGCTGGCTCTCCTTTTGGCGGCGGCACTCGGGGAACCGCAGTCGGGGCCGCGGGGACCACCGGGGCCGACGCCCCCTCCGGTTCGGCAGGGGTATTTGGGTTGGCCTGCACCGGCGATACGGCATCGGCTCGATTGTCAATCGGCTTGGCAGTGAAGTTGTCGCCTTCCGGGCGGGGAATCTGGATCTGGACGTCCTGGTTCAGCGGACGCGGCTCCTGGTCCATGACCATGGGCAGCACGATGACGGCCAGCAGCGCCAAGGCTGCTGCGCCAACCAGGCGACGGCGCGCGCGCTTCTTGAGTTCGAGATTGTCGTCGTCAGCCACGGCAGCTTTCAGTGACGTTCGCCCTGGACCACTTCCAGCACGCTCGCCACAGTCAGAAACGATCCGAAAACGACGATTCTATCATCCGGCGCCGCTTCTTTCCGCACTGCACGATAGGCATCGGCCGGGGTAGGGAATTCGCGCCCATCCCCGGCAAGCCCGGCAGCCCGGGCTTCGGTGGCGAGGTCATCGGCGCTGAGACCCCGCGGCCCTGGCAGCCCGGCGAAGGCCCAGTGATCCACCCGATCGGCCAACAGTGACACGGTCCCCTGAACGTCCTTGTCCCGCAGCATGCCGACTACCGCCCAGGTCTCGGGGAAGTACCCCATGCTCCCCAAATTTTCCGCCAGGACGCCGACGGCCTGGGCGTTGTGGGCCACATCCAGCACCACCGCCGGGCGGCCCGGCAAAACCTGAAAACGTCCCGGCAGGTCCACCAGCATCAGACCCTGCCGCACGGCCTGCATGGGCACCGGCAGGCGGTCCCGCAGCAGTTCCAGCGCGGTCAAGGTTGCCGAGGCATTGAGTAACTGATTTGCCCCCCGGAGAGAAGGGTAGGCCAATCCGCCCCGCCGTAGCAGGCGACCGTGCGCCGGCGCGGCCTCGTACCGCCAGTAGCCCCATTGCTGACGGTCGCCGCCGAACCCGAAGTCCCGACCGCTGACCCAAAGATCGGCGCCAATGGCATCAGCATGATCGAGGAGGCTTCTCGGCGGATGTGGATCCCCACAGACCGCCGGCTTGCCAGGCCGAAAGATTCCCGCCTTTTCGAAGCCAATCTCTTCCCGGGTTTCACCAAGAAAATCCTGGTGATCCAGGGCGACACTGGTCACGACGGTGCAGTCGGGCTCGAAGGCGTTCACCGCATCCAGGCGCCCGCCCAGGCCGACCTCGAGAATGATGAGATCGAGCTCGGCGCGAGCGAAGATGCACCATGCAGCCAGAGTTCCATGCTCAAAATAGGTCAGGGGAAGCCCTTCCCGGGCAGCCTCGACCTCCCCGAAGGCGGCGGTCAGGGATTCCGGCGCGACTTCCTGTCCGGCCAGGCGGACCCTTTCGGTGTAACGCAAAAGATGGGGGGAGGTATAGACCCCGACGCGGTAGCCTGCCGCGACAGCAATCGCTTCCAACATGGCGCAGGTGGACCCCTTGCCATTGGTGCCACCAACAGTAATGACCAGGGCGTTCGATGTCAGGCCGAGACGGTCCCGGACTCTGGCGACCCGCTCCAAGCCCAATTGGATTGTCTGGCCCGTCCGGGCCTCGAGAAGCGCTAACCACCCATCAAGGGTGGCCGGCATTGGTGCTTCGACCACCGATTATCCGCCCGGGTGCGGCTCGCGCATCAGCAGGGTGATCAGGGCCGCAAGCCGGTCACGCATTTCACGGCGATCGACGATGAGGTCCAAAGCCCCTTTTTCCAGCAGGAACTCTGATCTCTGGAAGCCGTCAGGCAGCTTTTCCCGCACGGTCTGCTCGATGACCCGGGGTCCGGCAAAACCAATCAGGGCGCCAGGCTCGCCGATGACGACATCCCCCATGAAGGCAAAGCTCGCCGACACACCGCCCATGGTCGGGTCGGTAAGGATGGAAATGAAGGGCAATCTGCGGCGAGAGAGCTGGGTGATGGCCGCAGTGGTCTTCGCCATCTGCATGAGGGAAAACAGCCCCTCCTGCATCCGGGCACCCCCGGTGGCGGTGATGCAGACGAAAGGCATGCCCTGCTCGACGGCAGTACGAACGCCGCGTACGAAACGCTCGCCTACCACCGACCCCATGGATCCACCCAGGAATTCGAACTCAAAACAGGCGACAACCAGCGGCACCGTCTTCACGGCCCCCTGCATCACGACGAGGGCGTCGGCCTCGCCGGTCTGTTCCGCGGCATCCACCAGGCGGTCGGGATAACGCTTGGAATCCCGGAACTTGAGAGGATCGATGGGAACCACCTCCGCGCCAATCTCGAAGCGCCCCTCTGGATCCAGCAAAAGGTCTAGGCGGGCCCGCGCCCGCAGCCGTTGGTGATGGCCGCACTTGGGGCATACCGACTGATTGCTTTCGAGGTCAGTCCGGTACAGGACGGCCTCACAAGCCGGACATTTACTCCACAACCCCTCGGGTATTGCCTTGCGTACGGTGTTGTCGGCCCTTTTGATTTTTGGGGGCAGCAGTTTTTGCAACCAACTCATGGCCTCAATCTCCCTGTCCGTCCAGCGCGCGGCGAATGGTCCCCAAAAAAGCAGTCACGCGATCGGTGACGGCTTCGACCGGTGCATTTTCGATTTCTTCAATGATGCGACTGCCGATCACTACCGCATCGGCCACCTGGGCAACCTGACGCGCCGATTCGGCATCGCGGATGCCGAAGCCGACGCCCACCGGCATGCCAACCCGACTCCGAATCATCGGAATCCGGCGAGCCACCTCGTCCAGATCGAGATGACCAGCCCCGGTGACACCTTTGAGCGACACGTAGTATATGTACCCGCTACCGGCTTTTGCGACGTCTGCAATACGCTGATCAGTCGAGGTCGGGGCAAGCAGGAAGACGGGATCCAGGGCGGCAGCCCGCAGCTTGGCGGCGAATTCGAGGCACTCTTCCGGCGGGTAATCGACGATCAGCACACCGTCGACCCCGGCGGCACCTGCCGCAACGACAAAACGATCAACCCCCATGGCCTCGACGGGATTGGCGTAGCCCATGAGAACGATGGGGGTAAGACCCCCTTCCGCCCGAAATTGACTAACGATCTCCAGCACACCGCGCAAGGACATGCCACGGGCGAGGGCGCGTTCGGAAGCCCGCTGGATGGTCGGCCCATCCGCCATGGGATCGGAAAACGGAACCCCGAGTTCGATGACATCCGCTCCGCCGGCCACCAGGGCTCGCAATAGTGGTAGGGTCATCTCGGGCGATGGATCCCCGGCCGTGATGAAGGGAATCAGGGCCTTGCGGCCCCTGGCGGCCAATTCAGCGAAGGTCGTGGCGATGCGGGACATGGGCAAAGGGTGAGTGGATCGCAGTCGGGGATTCCTATCAGAACTGGATGCCGGAGCGGGCCGCGACAGTATGCATGTCCTTGTCGCCGCGCCCTGACAAATTCACCAGCAGCAGTTGGTCGCGAGGAAGGGTCGGCGCGAGGCGAGCAGCATAGGCCAGGGCATGGGAGGATTCCAGCGCCGGGATGATACCTTCCAGGCGGCATAGATCATGGAACGCCTGCAGCGCCTCGCCATCGGTCACACCGACATATTCCGCCCGACGGCTATCCTTCAGCCAAGCATGCTCTGGGCCGACTCCTGGGTAATCGAGCCCGGCGGAAATGGAGTGGGTATCCACGATCTGCCCGTCCTCGTTCTGCAGCAGATAGGTCCGGTTGCCATGGAGCACGCCCGGGCGGCCGGCAGACAATGACGCGGCATGGTGCCCCGTTTCGATCCCCTCCCCGGCAGCCTCGACCCCGACCAAGCGCACCTCAGGAATGTCGAGATAGGGGTAAAAAATCCCCATGGCATTAGACCCGCCGCCGACGCAGGCAATAACGTAATCGGGCTGGCGCCCCATGAGCTCAGGCATCTGTGTCAGGCATTCACGTCCGATGATGGACTGAAAATCCCGCACCAGCATCGGATAAGGATGAGGGCCCGCCACGGTACCAATGATGTAGAAGGTCGAGTGGACGTTGGTCACCCAATCCCGCATGGCTTCATTCAGCGCATCCTTGAGCGTCCGCGAACCGGATTCGACCGGCACGACTTGCGCGCCCAGGAGCTTCATCCGATAGACGTTTGCAGCCTGGCGCTGGACGTCCTCACTCCCCATATACACCACGCATTCCATGCCGTAGCGAGCTGCCACGGTGGCCGTCGCCACGCCGTGCTGGCCGGCACCGGTCTCGGCGATCACGCGAGGTTTGCCCATGCGACGGGCCAGCATCGCTTGACCGATGCAGTTATTCACCTTGTGGGCCCCAGTGTGGTTCAGGTCTTCCCGCTTGAGGAGAATCTGCGCGCCTCCGAGGCGATCGGACCAACGCCGGGCATGGTAGATCGGGCTCGGGCGGCCCACGTAATGCTTGAGCTCATACTCGAATTCGGCCAAAAAATCCGGATCGTTACGGCTCGCCTCGTAGGCCGCACGCAATTCGTCCAGGGCCGGGATCAGGGTCTCTGCCACGAATACCCCGCCGTAGGGGCCAAAATGCCCCCGCGCGTCCGGGTAGTGGTAGCCCGACTCAGCCATCTGCATGACGCACTCCTGCTATGAACGCACGAACCTTCGCGGCATCCTTCACGCCCTTGGCACTTTCAACGCCGCTGGACACATCCACAGCCCACGGCCGAACCTGACGGACCGCGGACTCGACATTGTCCACGTCGAGGCCCCCAGAGAGAATCACGGGCCGCGAAAGCCCTTGAGGAATCAGACCCCAGTCGAAAACCCGGCCCGCGCCGCCATACCCTTCCACGAAGGCGTCCAGCAGCAGGCCCGAGGCACTGGGAAAAGAAGCCGCGTAGTTTAGCAGATCGAGGCCGGGTCGCACCCGGGCGGCCTTGATGTAGGGCCGACCAAAGCGGCAGCAATCGGCCTCGCTTTCGTCACCATGGAACTGGAGAAGCTGGATCGGAAGCTGCGCCAACGCGCCCTGAACAAACGCTGGATCCGCATTGACGAACAGTCCGACGATGGTCACAAAGGGGGGCACCTGGGCCATCAACCGACCCGCGTGTTCGAAATCGACAAAACGAGGACTGGGCGGATAGAAGACGAATCCCAACGCATCGGCGCCGGCAGTCACCGCGTCGGCCACATCGACTTCACGGGTCAGGCCACAGATCTTGATGCGGGTTCGAGAGGTCAAAAGCCAATGCCCGGAATGGGGGGAAGCGCGATGATACGCCCCCCCTCCGGCAACAACCAATGGGGCGCGTAATCAACCCCACATAGGTAGAGGCCGTCCGGCTGAAATGTCGGCGCCGCACGGGTTCTGTCTCGACTCGCGAGAACCTCAGTCACCCAGCCCGGGGACGTCTTGCCCTTGCCAACGAAAAGCAGGGCCCCGACAAGATTGCGGACCATATGGTGCAGGAATCCATTGGCCTGGAAATCGAACACAACATAGTCGCCGTGCCGACGTATCTGGGCTCGCCGCAGGGTCCGAACCGGCGATCGGGCCTGACATTCGGCCGAACGAAAGGCGGAAAAATCTTGCTCGCCTACCAAGAGGGCAGCGGCAACACCCATCTTGGTCACGTCTAAGGGCACGTGGAACCAGCCGACTCGGCCACTGAAGATGGCAGGACGCGTCGGTTGATTGAGCAACACATAACGATAGCTGCGGGTAAGCGCGGAGAAGCGGGCATGGAAATCCGCCGGCACTTCCACAGCCCATCGCACCGCAACGGACTTCGGCAAGCAAGAGTTCACCCCCCGCACCCAGGCCGTCAGGGGGCGTCTGGCTTCGGTATCGAAATGGACGATTTGGGCCATGCCATGTACGCCCGAGTCCGTCCGGCCTGCAGAAACGGTCTGCACCCGATGCCCTGCCAATCGCGACAGAGCTCCCTCCAAAGTGTCTTGCACGGTGCGGCGATGAGGCTGGGTTTGCCAGCCCTCGAAGGCGCTTCCGTCATACTCCAGGCATAGCGCCACACGGCTCACAATCGCTCCCAGAGGGCAAAGGCCACAGCGATGGCGGAAAGGAGACCCCAGTCAAGCCAGCGGAGGGGTTGTGAGACGACATGAAGCCCGACCGCCTCTCCACCCGCCCCGTCCGAAAGCCACTCGCGCCACGACCCCACAGGCTGCTCTTCGACAAATCGCAACACCAGGAGGAGGCGCACCGCCAATTGCTCCCGCGAAATGCCGAGAAGCGCCGCTGGACGGCTCAGGGTATAAAGGCCGCTGATGAGAAAATCCCGTCCGCCTGCGGAAAGAAGAATCGCCACCAGGGACACCACCCCGATCAGGCGCACGCCGTGATCAAAGGCCAGGCGACATCCTTCAAGCGTTGGTCCGAATGCGACCCAAATCGGGACAAGGGCGTCACCCGGAGTCATCCAGGCGAATAGGATTACGATGGCTAGCAGAATGAATCGGATTCGCCTTAGAAGTCGCCAGAACCGTGTCCGCCCAAGCCGGAATGCGATCCCCGCAATTCCCACCACGACGAGAACCAGCATCCACCCCCCAAGGGATTGGGTCACGATCACCAACGCCGCCCAAAGAAGAAGGGCCGTAGCCGGATGAATCATCCGAACTACAGCCCGAATTCCGTGGCCTTCAGGCCACGCCCGACGATCCGATCAGGCAATCTTGGCCAACAGGGTCCTCGCAGCATTCTGCTGCCCGGTGGTCCCTTCCTTCAAGACTTCCTCTAGCAATTCCCGGGCACCTTCACGATCTCCCATGTCCTCGTAAGCCCGGGCCAGTTCGAGTTTGGTTTCGATCTCTTCGCTACCGGACTCCTGGTCTTCCAGGTCGCCAGGAACTCCCTCGGGAGCCGCCGCAGTCTCCAGGGGCTCGTCGAGATTTAGATCGATCCCAGACAAATCAATGGCCGGAACCGGCGTCGCCGAGGGCGTGTCGTCAAGGTCAAAGTCAAACTCAAGCAAATTGGACTGGACCTTGGTTGCCTCAGGATCGTCGACTGCCTCCTCCGGGGTAATTCCGATCGCCAGGCTCGTCGCAGCCAGATCCGGGATCGGCTCTGCAGGCTTCGACTCGGAGGGCAATTCGAATTCGAGGTCTTTAGGCTTGGCGCCCTCGTCCGGAGCGTCGAGATCGAGGCGGAACATGTCGCTATCGACCATGGTGGAGATCATGGCCGGATCCTCAGGCACCTCACCACTCGTCTTCGGCAGATCGTCACCCGGCAGCGTGTCGGGACCGACATCGAGGTTGAAATCCAGCCCGGCGGCATCCGGCTCCGGTGTAGCAGGATTCTCGTCCTTACCCACGGACGGAGCATCAAGATCCAGATTAAATTCCAGCGAGTGGGCGGCGGAATCCTGACCCTTCCCTGTCAATCCCCCAGGCACGACCGGCAGCGAGGCTGAAAGATCAACGTCCACATCACCCGCACCGACAAACTGCTGGATCTCGCCCGGCAACGCCCAGGTGTCCTTGATGCTTGCGGTTTCTGAAGGTGCGTCGTCCAATTCTGGCATCTGTGCCGTCACCGCGGCCGCCGCCACAGCCGCAGCCGCCGCAGTACCGGTGGGCGAAACCGGGGAGTGGCTCTCCGCCCCACCCTGACCATCGGCGAACAAGGGATTGGCGGGATCCAACTTGCGCCCGATTGCTGCGGCCTTCTCCCAATCCGGCCCATGGCCTCCGGTCATGCCGTAGAAGTCGGTAGCCAGACTTTCGAACTGCTTGAGACTCTTACGATGGGCGTAGATTTCCAAGAGTTTCACGAACACCGCGCCCCGGGTCGGGTCCACCTTGAGGGCATCGATCAGGATCTCTTCGGCCTGGGCATCTCGGCCATAGGCCATGTAGACGTCGGCCTCGGCCACCGGATCGACCCCTTCGTCTGCGTCAATGGCCGCAAGGCCGCCTTGACCGAAATCGGTCTGGAGCACGCTGACATTGCTGGTATCAACACTCTGCCCACCAACGGCGCCCATGACGGACGGCGCCACCGAGGGCGCCGTTGAAGGCGGCGGAACGACCTCCAAAGGCTCTTCAGGTGGCTCCGACGGTTTCCGGTTGCGCATGCGCAACCCAAAGTAGCCCAGCAGCAGGGCAAGGATACCTCCGCCGCCGGCGAGGGTCATCGGATCATCGAACAGGCTCGCCAGGAATCCCGGCTGCTCAGCGGCAGGGGGCGGCGCAATTGGCTTGGGGGGAGGCGGGGGTGCACTGGCCGCCGCAGGCGGCGCTTCCGCACTCGGGGCGGCAGGCGCTGCCGCCGGTACCGGAGCCGGGGGCAATGAGGCAGCGCCACCCTGGGTGGCCTGCTGAGCCTGAGCCATTCCTTGGTTCTTCAACTCAACCAGGCGCTGCAGTTCCTGGATGTTGCGTTCGAGTTCAGCCAAACGGGCGTTGGCCTCCTGGAGCGCCTTGTCCCGCGCCACGATATCTTCTTCGAGGGCCTGGAGCCGCGCACTTGCCGGGGCCTCGCCGCCTTTGCCGCCCTCTCCGGAGGAGACCCTGACCTGATCACGAGCCCCGGTACTTGCGGATGGTTCCGCCACCTTGGGCGTAATCTGGCCCGCCGAAACCTGCCCGGCAGGAGCGGGGGCCGGCTGCGCGGCCGAAGCCGTGACCGCGGAGGCCAGGCTTTTCCTGTAGGCGTCGAAATCCGCCGAATGGGCGACGATCTCCTTTCGCGCTTCCGTTGCAGTGATGGACTTCGCGCTCGGACCATCGGGAACGCTCAGGATCTTGCCCGCCTGGAGACGATTGATATTATCGGCGATGAAGGCATCCCGATTCTTGCGAAACAATGCGACGACCATCTGGTCGAGGGACACGCCTTCAGGCCGGGTTTGTTCGGCAATATGCCTGAGCGTATCGCCATTCTTGACGAGGTAGGAGTCGCTATCGGCACGTCCTGAGCTCGAACCTACCGTCGGCTTGGCGGCCACAGCGGCCGCCGGCACCACGGGCCGCGCAACCGGGGCGGCGGTGGCCACAACCGGACGAGCCGGGAGGACGTCAGCAGGATCGAGCAGGAAGGTATATTCCCGCCGCATCTGCCCACCGGTCCAGTTCAATTCGACAAGCAGATCGACAAAGGGCTCATTCACCGGCCGGCTGCTAGTGATCCGAACCACCGACCGCCCGCCGCGCTGCTCGACCGACAAGCGAAGATCCGCGATGGCCGCCGAATACGCGACGTTGGCCTGCTTGAACGCCTCCGGTGACGGGACCCGAGCACTGATGGATTGCATTTCCTGCGCAGTGGCCGTCAGTTCCACCTCTGCCCGCAGGGGCTGGCCCAGGGCGCTCAGGACATTGAGCCGGCCAAGACCCGCCGCATCCGCACCGAAAGGGAGGGCGGCGATGGAGGCCGCGATCAGGGAGGCTTTGATTCGTTTCTTCATGGCGTTAGCGCTTCCGGGGACTCTGGCACTTTCCAGGTTGTTCGAGGTTGTAGGCATCTGGAATCCGCATGGATTAGGCAGCTTTCAAATGGGAACCGCTGGAAACGCCCTGACCACGAGCATTTCGGATTCACGAGCGCCAGCACGACCAACCACAGGATGAGAACGCCACCCCCTTAAGCGCGAGAGCCGGGCCGAGGCCTGGGAGGCCCGGCCCGCACTGACCCCGTCAGTGCTCCAGAAGTATGCGCAACATCCGGCGGAGCGGCTCCGCCGCACCCCAGAGGAGTTGGTCACCCACCGTGAATGCGGACAGGTAATCGCCTCCCATGCTCATTTTGCGCAAACGACCCACAGGCACCGTCAGGGTTCCCGTCACCGCTGTGGGGGTCAATTCCTTCATCGTGACCTCGCGCTGGTTTGGCACGACCTTCACCCAGTCGTTGGCTGAAGCCAGCATGTGGCTTATTTCGTCAAGGGGGACGTCTTTCTTTAGCTTGATCGTCATGGCCTGGCTATGACACCGCATGGCACCGATGCGCACGCACAGGCCATCGATGGGAATCACGGGCCCGGTACCACCATCGCCGCGCCCAAGAATCTTGTTGGTTTCGACCCCGCCCTTCCATTCTTCCCTGCTCTGCCCATTGCCAAGATCCTTGTCGATCCAGGGGATCAGGGAACCCGCAAGAGGCACGCCAAAATTCGCGGCGGGGAAGGCCTCGTCTCGCATGATCCCGGCGACTTCCCGATCGATTTCGAGGATCGCCGAGGCCGGGTCGCCCAGGAGTTCGCGGGAAGCGCGATGAAGTTCGCCCATCTGGGAGAGAAGTTCACGCATGTTCTGAGCGCCGGCGCCGGAAGCCGCCTGGTAGGTCATGGAGGTCGCCCACTCGACGAGGTCGTTCTGAAAGAGACCACCCAGGGCCATCAGCATCAAGGAGACGGTGCAGTTACCGCCAATCCACTCCTTGCAACCCTGGGCGCGAGCGGCCTCGATCACCTTCAAATTGACCGGATCAAGAATGATCACCGACGACTTTTCCATCCTCAGCGCAGATGCGGCATCGATCCAGTGGCCGTCCCATCCAGCAGCACGCAGCGCCGGGTAGATCTCGTTGGTGTAGTCACCGCCCTGGCAGGTGATGATGATGTCCATCTGCTTCAGGGCATCCACCGAACGGGCGTCCTGCAGGGGGGGGGCATCTTTACCCAGATTGGGTGCGGGTCCGCCCACATTGGACGTCGTAAAGAAGATCGGTTCGATCAGTGCGAAATCCTTCTCTTCCCGCATTCGCTGCATCAGAACCGAGCCCACCATGCCACGCCAGCCCACCAGACCTACTTTTTTCATCTCAGATTCCCTCCGATATCGTTGTCATTCCCTGCTTTTTTGTCGCCGATCGCCTGGCCCAGACGATAGGTCATAGGACACCAAGCACCGCGTCGCCCATCTGGCGGGTCGTCATCCGGCGGGTTCCCGGTTCGTAGATGTCGCCGGTGCGGCACCCATCGGCCAGGACCTTCTTCACTGCCGCCTCCACCCGCTGGGCAGCCCCCTCGAGATTGAAGCTGTAACGGAGCATCATGGCAGCCGACAAGATCGTCGCCAGGGGATTGGCGACTCCCAGTCCGGCGATGTCGGGGGCCGAGCCGTGGCTAGGCTCGTAGAGGCCCTTACCTGCCTCGTCGAGTGACGCCGATGGCAGCATGCCAATCGACCCGGTAAGCATCGAAGCCTCATCGGAGAGAATGTCGCCGAACATGTTGCCGGTGACCATGACGTCAAATTGCTTTGGTGCCCGTACGAGCTGCATCGCAGCGTTATCGACGAGCATGTGGGAAAGGGTGACATCCGGATAATCCTGACTCACCTCGATCATCACATCCCGCCACAGCTGGGTGCACTCAAGGACGTTCATCTTGTCCACTGAGCAGACCCGCCGATCCCGTTTACGGGCGGCTTCGAATGCAACTTTGCCAATGCGCTGGATCTCCGCCTCGGAATACACCATGGTGTTGAACCCGACCCGCTGGCCGTTTTCTTCCCTTACGCCCCGCGGCTGACCGAAATAGATGTCGCCCGTCAGCTCCCGCACGATCAGGATGTCGAGCCCGGCTACGATTTCCGGCTTGAGGCTCGAGGCATTAGCGAGTTCAGGGTAGAGAATCGCCGGCCGCAGATTGGCGAAGAGCCCAAGATCCTTGCGGATCCCAAGCAGCCCGCGCTCGGGCCGCAACTCGCGAGGCAAAGCATCCCATTTCGGCCCACCGACCGCGCCGAGGAGGATGGCGTCCGCCGCTCTCGCCAGCGCCTGGGTGGATTCCGGGTATGGCGATCCCGCCGCATCCACCGCGGAACCGCCGAGCAAGGCCGTTTCCATTTCGAATTTCAGCCCGTCGGATCGCAGCGCCTCCAGGACTCTGACCGCCTCGGCCATGATCTCGGGACCAATGCCGTCCCCAGGCAATACACAAATCTTCATCAGGTCTCTCATCAAGACAAGACGGACCGCGTCATCGGGAGACGGTCCGCAAGATCAATGATCAGCGGAACAACCAGGGTTGCTCGCTCTTCCGCCGCTCTTCAAAGGTGCGAATGTCGTCGGCGTGCCGCAACGTCAGCCCGATGTCGTCCCAACCATTGAGCAGGCATTCCTTGCGGAAGGGATCGACCTCGAACCCCAGACTCACGCCGTCGGGGCGGGTCACCGTCTGGGACGCAAGATCGATGGTGAGCCGATAGCCCGAGCTCGCTAGACACTGCTGGAACAGGGCGTCCACGTCCGCGGCGGAAAGCCGCACGGGCAATAAGCCGTTCTTGAAGCAATTGTTATGGAAGATATCGGCAAAAGATGGGCCGATCAGGGCGCGAAAGCCATAGTCTTCAAGCGCCCAAGGCGCGTGCTCCCGGGAGCTTCCACAACCGAAATTGTCCCGGGTCAGGAGAATCTGGGCGCCTTGATAGCGAGGCTGGTTAAGGACGAATTCCATGTTTCGCGGCCGCCCTGCCACCGGCTGACCCGGCTCCCCCACATCCAGGTAACGCCACTCGTCGAACAGATTCGGCCCGAAGCCGCTGCGCTTGATCGACTTCAGGAATTGCTTGGGGATGATTGCGTCGGTATCGACATTGGCGCGATCCAGCGGCGCCACCAAACCATCAACAACATCAAACTTTCGCATCGACTTACCAACCTTTGAAGCCCGGCATATCGCCTGACCAAAAACCCTGTTCATGAAACCGACTGCACTGCGTAGCGAGAACGCAACTCAACGCCGGTGACCTGGGGCGAACTCGCCTTCATGGCCGGCGGGTTAGGCCCCGAATGACCGCCGGACGCCCTACTTGTTGGCCGACCGCTGGATCGCCTCGCCGCCTTTTTCAATATCCTGTCCGATGCCCCGGACCGTATTGCAGCCGGACAAAAGGGCAGCAGCCAGCACAAGCACAACAACGCACGTTTTCAAATGCACCTCCCAGATCGGACTTATTGGGCAAACTGTCGGACGTCGACGAACCGCCCAGCAATCGCGGCGGCGGCCGCCATTGCCGGACTCACCAGATGGGTACGCCCCCCGGCCCCCTGGCGGCCTTCGAAATTTCGATTCGAGGTCGATGCACAACGCTCCCCCGGCTCCAGGCGGTCAGCGTTCATCGCCAGGCACATGGAACACCCTGGTTCGCGCCATTCAAACCCCGCAGCGAGGAAAACCTGGTCAAGGCCTTCCGCCTCGGCCTGTCGCTTCACTAAGCCAGACCCAGGAACCACGAGGACTTGCTTCACGCTGGCTGCCTTTTGCCGACCCCGCGCCACGCTCGCCGCCTCCCGCAGATCCTCGATGCGGGAATTCGTGCACGAACCGATGAATACCTTATCCACGGAAATCTCGGCGATCGGGGTCCGCGGCGCAAGGCCCATGTATTTGAGCGCGCGTTCCATCCCCTCGCGGCGAACGGGATCGGCTTCATCGGCCGGATCGGGCACCGCTCCACCGATGGTGGTGACCATCTCCGGCGAAGTGCCCCAGGTGACCTGTGGCAGGATTGCTGCGGCGTCGAGCACCACCACGGCGTCAAAGCTCGCGCCCTCATCCGAGCGCAGGGTCCGCCAGTAGGCAACCGCCTGATCCCACAGGGCGCCCTGGGGAGAAAAGGGGCGATCGCGAAGATAATCGATGGTGGTGTCATCCACCGCCACCATCCCGGCCCGTGCCCCGCCTTCGATAGCCATATTGCACAAGGTCATGCGGCCTTCCATGGAGAGCCCTCGGATGGCCTCGCCGCCGAACTCGATGGCGTAGCCGGTGCCGCCGGCAGTTCCGATTTTCCCGATGATCGCCAGCGCGACATCCTTGGCAGTCACCCCCGGCCCCAGGGATCCATCCACTCGAACCAGCATGGTCCGGGAGCGCTTTTGCAACAGGCACTGGGTGGCCAGGACGTGCTCGACTTCCGAGGTGCCGATGCCATGGGCGAGACAAGCAAACGCGCCATGGGTCGAGGTATGAGAATCCCCGCACACCACAGTCATGCCCGGTAGCGTGGCACCGTTCTCCGGGCCGATGACGTGGACGATGCCCTGACGCGCATCCTTGAACGGGAAATAGGCCAACACCCCGACTTCGCGGATATTGGCATCCAGCGTCTCGACCTGTTGGCGGGAGATGGGGTCCTGGATACCCAGTTCCCAATGGTCCGTCGGGGTATTGTGATCGGCCGTCGCCACAATCGAACCACTCCGCCAAGGCTTTCGGCCGGCCAGCTTGAGCCCCTCGAAGGCCTGGGGGCTGGTCACTTCATGAACGAGGTGGCGGTCGATGTACAGCAGGGCCGTCCCGTCCGCCTCCTGCCGCACAACGTGACTGTTCCAGAGCTTTTCGTAGAGGGTCTGCGGGTGCATCGATCAAATTCCCAAGAATCGACCGAAGATTATTTCACAGCGGGGATCAGATGGGTAGGCGCCCCCCGGCCCTGACGGCGCTTGGGCAAGTAACCAGGGAATCCCATCATGGACGCGCCATTTGCCCCCCTGTCCCACCAATACTCCCCCGGGCGAACACCCAGCCCACCAGCCCCAAGGCCGCAGAAACCGTGAAGGTCCAGGCCGGCCCGATTGGCTCCCATAAGGCACCACTCACGAGGCCGCCCACCATCCCCCCTGCGCCAAATGAAATGCTGCCGTACAGGGCCTGGCCCCGGGATTGGAGATGACCCGGAAACCAGTGATTGATCGCCGAGATCGCCGCCGAGTGGTAGGCCCCAAAGGTGATTCCGTGGAGCGCTTGGGCCAGCACGAGCACCTCCAGGGATCCGACCCCCCAGCCAATCATCAGGAATCGAATCGCGGTGGCCCAAAAGGCGACCTGCAGCACGGTCTGCTCGCTCACCCGCCTTAGCACCCGCGGCATCGCCAAGAACACCAAGATCTCCGCCACCACGCCAAGCGTCCACATCCATCCGACCGTTGCACGGCCATAGCCACCGTCCACCAGGTGGATGGAATAAAAGACGTACAAGGCCCCATGGGCGGCGGACATGGTAAAACAGGCTCCCAAAAGGGAGCGGACCTGGGGCCGATGGAGCACATCGGCCAGACCTTCGGCCTCCGGGTAGCGGGGCGCGGTGGGCGCGTCGGCGATGCGGAAGGCGCAGGCAACAATCCCGATGAGGATGGCCACGGAAACCCAGAGCACGCCGCGCTCCGGCCAATGGTCGAGGCCGTACCCCAGCGCCAGGACCACCACGATGAAACCGATGGAGCCCCACACCCGTACCCGCCCGTAGCCCGCGGCATTCGCCCCAAGATGAGAAAAAGTGACCCCCTCCATGAGGGGCAACGCAGCACTCCAGAAAAACGCCATGACCGCCATTGCGATCAGGACGTTCCAAAATTCCGCGGCCCAAAACAAGCCGCAATAACCGGCGAGACTGCACAGGGCTGCAGCCCGCACAATAGGCATCCGAATACCCAGGCGATCGGCCAGCCAGCCCCAGGCCGCCGGCGCGACGATCCGCATCACCTGCATCGTGGACATCAGGATGGCGATCTCCCCGGCCGGAAAGGCCAAGGATTGCAGGTAAAGGGAAAAATAGGGCGCGAAGGCGCCTACGAAGGCGAAATAGAAGAAGTAGTAGGCCGACAGCCGCCAGTAGGGGAACATGCAAGGATTCTAGGGGACGGACTGGTCGAGATTGCGTTGGAAAAAAATCAGGGGCGCCCTCGGCGCCCCTGCGTTTGGCAATTGCTCAACCGTCAGGCCGGCTGTGCCGCCTGGAGCATCGAGTAAAGCGCATCCTTGAGACGCAAGCGATCCTTCTTGAGCTCCTCCAGCGCGGAGTCCGTCGCCACCTCGGCCTGCAATTCAATGCGTTGAACGTGCCGATTCACCACGTGATACTCGTCAAAGAGGCGGGAAAAGTGGTTGTTCGACAGCTTCATTGCATGAATCCGGTCGCCGAACTCGGGGAATTCAGTGTGCAGATCATGGGCATCCAGTTGCATTGCTTCTCCAATCGTTCAGTTATCTGCCTGGGTGATTCGAGGCTATCGCCAGCGGCCAGGGCGAGGCTTGACCTGGGTCAAGCCTCGCCCTGGGGCTTGGGGCTGGGCACCGCCTGGATACCGCCCGGGGCCAGCCCGGCGATCTTGGGCGTCATACAGGTCACATCCTGGTTCTGTGCCCGCTGGCGGAGGGCGTGGTCCATCAGAACCAGGGCCAACATGGCCTCCGCAATCGGCGTGGCGCGGATCCCAACGCAGGGATCATGGCGACCATGGGTATGCATCACCACCGGCTGCCCGGCCTTGTCGATGGAGCGACGGTCGAGACGAATACTGGAGGTCGGCTTGATGGCCATGCTGACCAGGATGTCCTGGCCGGTACTGATGCCGCCGAGCACCCCTCCGGCGTTGTTCGACAGGAAACCCTCCGGCGTCATCTCATCGCCGTGCTCCGATCCGCGCTGGGAGGCACTGGCAAATCCAGCCCCGATCTCCACGCCCTTGACGGCGTTGATGCTCATCATGGCGTAGGCAATATCGGCATCAAGGCGGTCGAAGACCGGCTCTCCCCACCCGACGGGAACCCCCGTGGCGACGACGTTGATGCGGGCGCCAACCGAGTCGCCGGACTTGCGCAATTCGTCCATGTAGCTTTCGAGGACCTCGACCACCGACACGCTGGGCGCGAAGAACGGGTTGTTGGTCACCTCGCCCCAAGACTCGAACGGAATCCGGATGGGACCGAGCTGGGCCATGTAGCCGCGAATCACGATGCCGTGGGTTTCAAACAGCCACTTCTTGGCGATCGCGCCCGCCGCCACCCGAACGGCGGTTTCCCGGGCAGACGAGCGCCCCCCACCTCGGTAGTCCCGCACCCCGTATTTTTGCCAGTAGGGGTAGTCCGCATGCCCTGGTCGGAAAGTATCGGCGATATTCCCGTAGTCCTTGGAGCGCTGATCCTGATTGCGAATCAGCAACGCAATCGGTGTTCCGGTCGTGCGACCTTCGAAAACGCCAGAAAGGATCTCCACCGTGTCGGGCTCCCGACGCTGGGTGACGTGGCGCGAAGTTCCGGGCTTGCGCCGGTCCAGGTCGCCCTGGACATCGGCCTCCGTCAGGGATAGCCCCGGCGGACAACCATCCACCACACAGCCGATTGCCGGCCCATGGGATTCGCCGAAGGAGGTGACGCAGAAGAGGCGTCCGAAGGTGTTTCCAGACATGGGACCCTCAACAGACGGGCATAGAAGAGGGGCCGCAGTGTATCACGGCCCCCTCCTCCACCGATTTTTCGCCCAACGGGCGACGGATTGTCGTTCGACTCAGTGGAAAAAAGCTTCCAGGCGCTCGAAGACTTCATGCCCAGCGCCATGGCGGCGTACCGACCGCACATCGATGAGCTTTTCCAACTGAAGCAGCATCTGCTCCAGCCGTTGGTCCTCGAAGACCAACAGCCAGATCCGGCTCGCGTCGGAGCCAACGATCGGCATGCAAAGGATGCCTTCGACGTTGAAGGCGCGGCGGGCGAACAGACCGCAAATGTGGCTCATCACCCCCGCGTGATTGCTCACTTCAAGTTCCAGCACTGCCTTGGCGAAAGCCGCCTGAGGCAAAGGATCCGCAACATGTTCCATCGCCTTACCCTCCAATCATCTCGGTGTTGGCGCCGCCCGGCGGCACCATCGGATACACGAAATTCTCCCGGTCGATGGAAGCATGGATAAGGCAGGGGCCGGGTTCGTTGAGCACCTCGGCGAGGGTCGCTCGCGGATTTTCGCTGGCATCGAGATCGACGCCCCGCATGCCGAAACCCTCAGCGATGGCGACGAAATCCAGCGGTCGGCCGTAACGCGACGCGAACACCCGTTTGCCGTAGAACAGGCTCTGCTGCTGATACACCAGGCCGAGGGAGTTGTTGTTCATCAACACAATTTTCACGTTCAGCCCCTCTTCAGCGAGGGTCGCCAGCTCCTGGATGTTCATCTGCAGACTGCCATCGCCGGAGAAGCACACCACGGTGCGCTCGGGTTCCGCAAGAGCAGCCCCCAGGGCAGCCGGCATGCCGAACCCCATGGTCCCCAGGCCACCGGACGTCAGCCACTGGCGCGGGCGGCGGAAGGGATAGGCCTGGGCCACCCACATTTGGTGCTGCCCGACATCGGTGGTGATGATGGCTTCATCGTCAAGGGCGGCGGCGACGGCGTGGATCAGGCCGTAGTGGGAACGCGGATCCTCGGCACCCGGCATCTGCAGCGGAAAACGGGTTTTCAGGCCCGCGACATGGGAGAGCCAGCGCTTGCGCAGCTGGACCTTGACCCGGGGCAACAGGGCTTCCAGGGCAGCGGCCACATCCGCCTGAATCCCCACGTGGGCGCGCTTGATCTTGTGGATTTCGGATGAATCGATGTCGATGTGGATGATCTTGGCGTTGGGACAGAATTGCGCCGCCTTGCCAATCGCCCGGTCATCGAAACGGGCCCCCACGCAAATGAGGAGGTCGGCCTCTTCGAGGACGAAATTAGTATAGCGAGCGCCGTGCATGCCGAGCATGCCGATGGAGAGGGGGTGGTCGATCGGCATGGCCCCCAGAGCCATCAGCGTCATGGTGGTGGGCAGGCCCGCCTGCTCGGCCAGGGTGACCGCCTGCTGGCTGGCACCGCCATGGACAACACCGCCGCCCAGATAGAGCACCGGCCGCTCGGCCTCATTGATCATCCTGGCGGCGGCATCGATGGCGGTCAGATCGAAGGGCGGCGGAGCCTCCCGCTCCGCCGGCTCCGGATAGGCCTCGAAGGCCACGAGCTGGTTTTGCACGTCCTTGGGCACATCGACCAAGACCGGGCCCGGGCGGCCAGACATGGCAATGCGGAAGGCCGCTGGAATCACCGTCAGCAGATCCCGCGCCGAGCGGACCAGGAAGTTGTGCTTGGTGATCGGGATCGTCAAGCCATAGGTGTCGACTTCCTGGAAGGCATCGGTACCGATCATCGACAAGGGAACCTGACCGGTGATCGCCACCATCGGAATCGAATCGAGTTTTGCGTCGGCGATCGCCGTCACCAGATTGGTCGCGCCCGGGCCCGACGATGCGAAGCACACTTCCGGACGACCACTGACCCGGGACATGCCCTGGGCCATAAAGCCTGCACCCTGCTCATGGCGGGCCAGCACGTGGCGGATCGTGGTACTCCCCGAAAGCGCATCGTAAAGGGGCAGGATCGCGCCGCCGGGAATGCCGGCGATGGTGCGCACGCCCTGCCTCTCCAGCAGGCGAACGATGAGTTCGGCACCTGTCATCTGCAACATGGGACTACTCCTTGAAGGTTCCCGGCTTGAACGCTGGCGGAAAAACAAAACCCCCGCCGGTTGCGCGCCGGCGGGGGTTGGAAAATTCGGTCCTGACTCTTCTTGATCCCGTTACGACGCGCGCAGCCCTACGCGGACTACGCGTACAGCTACGGATACGACGAGGAAGCGGGACAAAGCGGCCATGGAACTGATAGGTCGGAAAACACGTCGATGGAAACACATTCGACGCACAAACTCAAGCCTCATCCGAAGCGTTTAATCAACAACGTCACTGCAGTCGTCAATCACCGCCCATTTTGGCGGGGGACCGCAAAGCTCGCCGGAGAATCTTGCCCACGTTCGTCTTGGGCAACTCGTCCCGAAATTCGACAATCTTGGGCACCTTGTAGGCGGTCAGGCCAGTCCGGCAGTGGGCCAGGAGGGCCTCTACCGTCAGCCCGGGATCCTTGCGCACGACGAATAACTTCACCGCCTCGCCGCTGTGCTCATCCGGCACACCGATGGCGGCGACCTCCATCACTCCCGGGTGGCTCGCGGCGACTTCTTCCACTTCATTGGGATACACGTTGAAACCAGACACCAAGATCATGTCCTTTTTGCGGTCCACCAGACGGACGAAGCCCAAGGCATCCATCATGGCCACGTCGCCCGTGCGCAGATACCCGTCCGCCGTCATCACTTTGGCCGTCTCCTCCGGACGCCCCCAGTACCCGGCCATCACCTGGGGCCCACGGACGCACAACTCACCCACGCCTCCGACCGGCAATTCGACGCCAGAGTCATCCCGAATGCTCACGTCGGTGGAGGGAATTGGCAAACCGATGGAATGGTTAAACGACTCCAGAGTGGTGGGATTGATGCATACGGCCGGACTGGTTTCCGTCAGTCCGTAGGCCTCCACCAGCACCCGCCCAGTAACGGCCCGCCATCGTTCAGCCACGGCTTGCTGGACCGCCATCCCGCCGCCCAATGAAAGGCGAAGGCTGGAAAAATCGATCTTGACGAAATCCGGATGGGCCAAAAGCGCATTGAAGAGGGTATTGACTCCCGTGATCGCAGTAAAGCGGGTTCGGCTCAACTCCTTGACGAAGGCCGGGATGTCACGGGCATTGGTGATCAGGAGGTTCCGCGCCCCCAGCTTGAGGAAGATGAGGCAATTCGCGGTCAGGGAGAAGATGTGATAGAGGGGGAGCGCCGTGACAACGGTCTCCCGGCCCTCCTCGAGACAGGGGCGGATCCAGGCGTGGGCCTGTTGCAGATTGGCAATGATGTTCCCATGGGTCAGGATGGCGCCCTTGGCCACCCCTGTCGTGCCTCCGGTGTACTGCAAAAATGCTGGGTCGCAATGGCCAACTTCAGGCGGGACAAAGGGGCGGCTCTCGCCCTGCGACAGGGCCCGACGAAAGTCAATGGCCCCGGCTAGCGACCAGTCGGGCACCATCTTCTTCACCCGCCGGACCACAAAATTCACCAAGGCGCCCTTGGCAAACCCCAGAAGGTCGCCCAAGGCCGTCACGATAACCTGACTGATCGTGAGTCGAGGCAAGACCTCCTGCAAGGTCCGCGCAAAGTTTTCGAGGATCAGGACCACCGTCGCGCCGGAGTCCCGCAATTGGTGCTCCAGCTCCCGTGGCGTGTACAGGGGATTGCAATTGACGACAACGTAACCTGCCCGTAGCGCCCCAAACAGCGCCACCGGATACTGAAGGACGTTGGGCATCATCAGCGCAATTCGGGCGCCCTTGGGAAGACAGAGTACGCCTTGGAGATAGCCAGCAAAGCGCGCGCTCAGGCGATCGAGCTCCCCATAGGTCAATTCCCGGCCGAGGTTCTGAAAGGCGACCTTGTCGCGAAAGCGCCCCACCGATTGATCGAACAGGTCGCCAACCGACTGAAACTCATGGAGGTCAACGTCTGCCGGTATCCCAGGGGGATAGCTCTTCAACCAGATCTTTTCCACCCGGTTTCCTCCCAGTGTGGTCACGCGCAAATGGTCGCGCTCCGGTCATTCGGCCAACATCATTCTCGATCGACGTGGCCG